>CAMYWO010000083.1:0-8571 GCA_947302815.1 uncultured Clostridia bacterium
CCTCCATTGCGGCATCTGCCTGCTCCTGAGTGATATGGCCCTCGTTGAGCAGTTTCTGAATGTGATCTTCCGCGTAATTCCGGTGCTGGTTTGTATCATCTGTTCTCGCGAAAACGATCGCTTCCGCGTAATAGAACAAAGCCTTGTCATAGTCTATCGGCACACCTTTTCCGTATTGATATGTCCATCCGAGATTGGTAGCTGATTGGGAATTCTTAAGAGCGTACCCCTTCGTCCACCATTCGATCGCTTTGGCATTATCTTGAGTTCCTCCCTTGCCGTCAGAGAACATACATCCGATCCATCCGAATACCTCCGGGACTTTTTCTCGTGCGCCTACCAGATAAAAATCCATAGCCTTCGTGTAATTCTGATCGACTCCATAGGCACCATCGTAACAACGACCAATCTTATATGCTGATTTTGCGTTCCCGTATTCGTATGCTTTCATATAGCACTGGAATGCCGTTTCAAGGCTTTTGTTTACTCCGTTACCGTTCTCAAATATCCTCCCGAGGTCGTAATACGCCGATCCGGAACCTCGTGCGGCAGCTTCGTTATAATACGATCTTGCCTTCACATAATCCCGAGTTCCAAAGGCGCCTCTATAAAACAGATGTCCATAATTGCAGTATGCGACCGGATACCCCAGATCCATCGCTTTCTTATACCATTCTTCCGCCTTTGCCGGATCGGCCGTAAGGGAACCGGTGCCTTCATAGTAGACGATTCCGATATAGTTTGTGGCAAAGGATTTTTCAAACCAGTCATTACTTGCTAATGCTTTATTGAAATACTCGATCGCCTTATTGCCATCCGGTCCGCTGATACCATGCGCGGTGCCGTTGTAGCACATCTCGCCCATGCCGTTGTACCCCATCAGGCATCCGCCGTCTACCGCCTGTTTAAAGTAAGACAGCGCAGTATCCGGATTCTTATCGACTCCCGCTCCGTCCAGGTACATATTACCTTTCGAGTAATATCCGAGCGGGCATCCCAGTTCGATGGCTTTATCGTAATAGGAAATTGCCTTGTCATAGTGACCCTCCGCGAGAGTCTTATGCTGATAATAGTAGCCGAGGCGCTGCCAGCCCTTACCTACACCGGCTTCACCCGCGGCAGTATAAAGCTTGACGGCTTCAGACGGATTGTATTCCGTATTCTTCCTTGCAAAAAGGTAATCATCGCCGCGTTCTACTTTCGCTTCATCTTCGGTGATCGCCCAGTCTGCATTCACGCTCACTCCGGTAGAGACGAAATACCAGTATTTATCCGTCTCCTCTACCAGGATGATGCCATCCTTGAGGACCGCATTCAGAGTTCCCGAAGCAAAGTTGATCGTGACCTTATTATCGCTCGCGGACCAGTCATTGATCTCCCGGTCGCCCTCCTTACTGTCTTCCCACTTCGCCGTTCCATCCTCGTTCAGGATCAGCCGGAAGGATCTGCCTTTCTGAATGATCGCAAAATCATTGACCGATCCGTTCTCCGGATAAGCCGACGCCTTCGTCTTAATCGCGTACCCTTCATATGTACCTGCCACACGCACGCGTTCCGGATCCAGCGGGATCGTGGTCTCTGAAGGCTCTGTGGTCGTCTCTTTCGAGGTTTCCGTCTTCGTCACGACAGTATCTTCAGACGTATCCTCTCCCGAAACATCGGAGACTTCTTCCGTTTCTTTTTTCGTTTTCGTTTCTCTTTCGGATTCCTTGGATGATTTACTGCATCCGGACATGAGAAGACCGGTCACAAGAATCATTGTCCCAAGCACTGTAATTACACGCCATTTCTTAAATACCGCAGCCATACGTCCCGCCTCCTTTCGGATACCCCGGACCGATCTACACATCATTATGATTTCATTGTAATGGAAACAAGTGTTTTTCCCAAGGCATCGGCAAATATGTTTTAATTTTCTTTACAAAAGCACTGATACTTATCGCTTATAATGTAATTAATTTTTGGGGTAATAAGGGACATAACGGGAATGAAAGACACAACTAAAAAGAAGCTTCGGGATCTGGTGATCTTCAACGGAGGCGATCCCGCGGATTACGGTAATATCGTCAAGCGTATCACCTCAAAGTGGAAAGAAAATGCCATCTTCGAGAAGTACGAAGTCACCACCGAGATCGAGAGTGTAGGTTAACCGTTCTCCAGATCGGAAAGCCACAGGGCAACCGTCGCATCACTCGGCATACGCCAGTCTCCTCTCGGTGAAAGCGTAACAGAGCCAACCTTCGGTCCGTCCGGCAGGCAGCTCCTCTTAAACTGCTGAGTGAAGAACCGCTTGAAGAACTTCTTTGCCGCGTCAACAACTTCTTCTTTCGAAAGTTCCGGATACGCATGCATCGCATAGGCGGCCGATCTTGAAGGCTCAAAACCGTGACGGAGAGTGTAATAGAGGAAGAAGTCGTTGAGATCATATTTTCCGATCTTATCTTCCGTCTTCTGCGCGATCTCACCATTCGCACTCGGTGTCAGTTCCGGCGTGATCGGAGTATCGCAGATCGAGAAGATCGTCTCCTTCAGTTCTTCGTTACCGCACATAAGTGCATAGGACTTACAGATAAACTGAACGAGCGTCTTCGGGATCGAAGTATTCACCGCATACATGGACATATGGTCACCGTTATAGGTACACCAGCCGAGTGCGAGCTCAGAAAGATCTCCTGTTCCGACCACAAGACCGTTCTTCATGTTGGCGGCATCCATCAGAATATACGTACGCATTCTTGCCTGTGCATTCTCATAAGTCACATCGCCTTCGCCCTGATAGGTCTGCTCATGGCCAAGTTGCGAAAGATGAAGACTCACGCCCTCCCCGATCGCCACCTCGTAAGATTCATCGGCAAGGATATTCATCAGTTTCCATGCATTGTTTAAGGTATGCTCGGTCGTATTTCCCTCATTCGGCATCGTGTAGCAGATGATACGGATATCGGGAACGAGTTTTCTCGCCTCCGCGCAAACCAGAAGCGCCAGCGTCGAATCAAGACCTCCGGAGATACCGAGTACCAGATTCTTGATCCCTGTCGCGCGGACACGGGTCGCAAGGCCGTTGGCCTGGATCTGAAGGATACGTCTGCATCGTTCATTTCTCGCATCTTCTCCTTCTGGAACGAAAGGATTTCTGGCCATGCGGTATTCATACTTCTTCATGATATCCGCCATCTCCGCAATATTGACATCATCCGCACCTGCCGCCTGAATACGTACAGATACTCTTCTGTAGTTTCCGGAAAAATCATTATCGAAGGTATTCTGTCTTCTTCTATCGTGCATGACCGGACCGAGATCGATCAGTGTTCTTTCAACATGCGGGTATTCGGGGAAGATCGCTTCACCTAAGATACTTCCATTCCGGGCAAGGATCGTGTGTCCCGAGAAGACCAGGTCCGTACTGCTCTCACAGGTACCGGACGAAACATAGATATAGGCGCAGTAGCATGCACCGCTCTGCTGGGCGACCAGCTGCTTTCTGTACTCCTGCTTTCCGATCAGTTCATCGGAAGCCGACAGGTTCGCAAAAATATTTGCCCCGGCCAGTGCCGCATGTGTGCTCGGCTTATCCGGGATCCACAGATCCTCACAGACCTCTGCACTTAAGACTGCGCCGGTCGACGGATCCTCAGCCAGGATATCAATACCAAACGGTACGTCATATCCGCCGAGACTTACCGTCTTTCCCTTAAGTTTCTTACCGGAAGCGAACCAGCGGCATTCATAGAATTCCGAATAGTTCGGAATATAGGACTTCGGGATCAGTGCTTTTACAGTACCTTCCGAGACGATGGCCGCGCAGTTATAAAGGTTATTCTCATATGCATAAGGAAGACCGACAACGGCGGTAACACCTGTACCGGCTGTCTCTCCGGCAATCTCAAGAAGAGCATCTTTCGATGATTCGACAAGAAGATCACTCTCGAACAGATCCGCGCAGGTATAACCGGTAATGGACAGTTCCGGGAAAACGATCACTCCGCAATCCGACTGTGCCTTGATCACCGAGATGATCTCACCCGTGTTATATTTCACATCACCGACCCTGATCGGCGGAACGACTCCTGCTACAGCAATAAGATGATTCTTCATGCGTCTACTCTCCTTATGTCGATGCTTCCTGCTCATTATACTCCGACTTCAGGATGGAGAAAAACTTTCTGTCCTCATATCCGCCGTTTCGGAAGAAATAGTCTCTCAGCGTCCCCTCATGAACAAAGCCGCACTTATCGATCACTCTCTGGGAAGAAGAATTCGACGGACGGCAGCAGATCTGTACCTTGTGGAAACGGATCTTCTCAAAGCCGTAAGCTATGACCGCACGGGTCGCTTCCGTCGCGTACCCTCTGCCCTGAAAAGCACGTCCGATGCAGTACTCGATCTCTCCGAAATGATTATTCTTATCGACCAGAAAATAAGATGCCTGACCGATACACTCACCGGATGCCTTCTCGATCACTTCCCAGCGGAAAGCTCTTCCCTCGGATGTCGCAAGCACATATCTGTCGATCAGTTCATCCACCGCTTCTATGGTGGTATAGACGGGCTCGCCGTACATGCTCTGCACTTCCTCATCAGAAAGCCAGTTACGCATCATGGAATCCGCGTCTTCATGACGGAATGAGCGGAGGATCAGTCTCTCCGTCTCGATTTCCTGCGCTCCGCAAAGAACGATCCCGGGCTGCTTATCACTTAGGTCATCTGTTTCTTCCAGGGATTCCAGAAGTTCTTTATTCCTGTCGAGAAGATTATAGATCCCATCCTCAGAGAGCACTCCACGCTTAAGTTCCGGAAGAAGTCTTCCTTCTTCGTCAAGTGCAAACGCTTCCTTCCACTCCGGACTTCCGTAATAATCGGCAAGTTTTCCGATCTGCGGCTGAAAAGCACGAAACGCATCAGGATCCTTATCTGCTTTATCCATCAGGACGCGCGCCTGATCGTAGATCTCCTCCATCTCCGTGATTCTCGCAATGATCGATTCCATCTTCTGTTCATTCATACTTTCTTATCCTGTCCTTCCCCTTCAATGACAGTTCCATTTTAATGCACATACTGTCCGAATAAAAGCACCGCTCAGTATACGTGTGCCCCGGATAATAAGAAAAACCGCTGAAGATAAGATCTTCATCTCAGATACGCAGCCCTGCGCTCTTTCAATGTGTCCTCGCGATCTTATCCCCTGCGGTCTTCACTGGGGTCGTATAATCAGGTCACCCTGTAAGGTCGGGTGTTAACCGGTAATGTCCTCTACACGGACGTTCGTAATGTGGATCGTAGCTGTGTCTTTGTACTTACCCATATTGAACTCGAGACGTCCGTTGTTATCATCTTTCTCATTCATCGCAAACTCATATTCGAAAGTTTGCCACTCGGTCGTAAGCTTAATTGAAGTATCCGGGAAATAACGGATCCAGCCTGCATTCGGTGCAGATACACAGACGATACACTTACGGTCTTCGTCTGCACGGATATCGAAGGTCAGCTTATACTTATGGCCCTTTCTCATCGGAAGATCCGGATGGACGAGCTGGACGGAATACTCTTCTGTTCCGCAGTTGGTGGAGTAGATGATCATTTCTCCGTCTTTGATCTCCGCAGATCCCTCACCGCCGTTAAACAGCAGGAATTTCCAGTCGATATCATCATCGAGATTCTCCGCTTCGGTGAACTTGCCGTTACGGATGAAGTTACCATCTTCAAGTGCCTCACGGAAAGGCTTTTCCGGCTTCTTTACATTCGTGTCGTAGGAAGGCTTCTGGTATACACGTACATAGTCGATCTCGAATTCTGCCTTCGAAAAGTCAGTCGTCGCATCCGGATTGCCCGGCCAGTTGCCGCCGACGGCAAGATTCATCTGTACGAAGAATGGCTGATTAAAAGGTGCCGGATACGGCTTATCGTCTTCGCCTTCAACGGCTGTAAACCAGTCATTGACAGTCAGTACCAGTTCATTATCGGTATAGAAACGCATCTCGCCCGGTTCCCACTCGACAGAATATTCATGGAACTTCGCAGAGAAGCTGTCAGCACCCTTTTTCTCAATAGTGCCCTGCTGCTCGGCATGCGGCTCACCATAGTGAATGGTCGAATAAGAAACAGTCGTGTCATTACCGAGAGATTCCATGATGTCGATCTCACCGCACTTCGGCCACTGACCGTAATAGGACTCATCCTTCGGCATCATCCAGATCGCCGGCCATAATCCCTGACCTTCCGGGACCTTCGCGGATACGACGACTTTACCGTATGTGAAATCGGTCTTATTCTGACCGGTGACTTTACCGGATGTGTAATACTCTTTACCGTCTTTTTCAGTCTTGATCGCCTTCAGTACCAGATGCCCGTCACGGACGAAGACGTTATCTGTAGATGTGGTATACTCCTGCAGTTCGTTGTTCGTCCAGCCCGGCTCATGCGGCTCGTAATTCCACTTGCTCTCATCCATCTTATCCCCGTCAAACTCATCGTTCCACAGGAGATTGTATCCATCAAGCTGCGGGACCTGTGCTTCAGTCTGCGCAGGAGTCTCCGCGGAAGTCTCCTTGCTCTCCTCCTTCTTCTTTCCGCATGCAGAAAGTGAGAAAAGCATAGATGCGACAAGAATCGAGCTGATGATTCTGTTTTTCTTCATAGTTACCCTCCTCAATCGTTTTCCCCATTAGGTTCTATGCTGAACTCAAGATAACAATTCTTCATGCGTCATTATTGCCTTTTCATATCTTTTTTTACGTTTTCATGCTATAATACTGCTGGAAAAGCACCGGTCGTTTGCGGATTTTTGATTTTACATCGGAGGACAGGGATGAGTGCACAGAGAAAGAAGATCTCCTACCAGGAGTTTCTCCATCGCGAATACGAGACCTTTCACGCACCGTTCCAGCCGGAGATCGATTTCTACGAGACGATCCGCTCAGGTGACGTGAAGAAACTCATGGAACTTCTCACTGAGCCATTCCACAAAAAGGAAGGATTCGGTATTCTTTCCAAAGACCCTCTTTCTAATCTGAAATACCATCTGACGATCACGACGGCAATGATCGCCCGTTACTGCATCTCCTCAGGTATGAGCGTTGCCGAGGCATACAGTCTCAGTGACTACTACATCCGTCTTTCGGACGAGTCAAAAAGTCCCGAAGAGATCTCCGAGATCCACGATGAGATGTGCCGTCATTACTGCCGGCGGATGAAGGATATCGCGGGAACTGTCATTACTTCAAAATCAGTGAACACATGCATCAACTATATCTACGAGCATCTGCATACGAGGATCACACTCACGACATTAGCGAAGATCACAAACCTTTCCGCCCCTTATCTTTCGCGTCTTTTCAAAAAAGAGACCGGCCGCCCGGTAAGTGAATATATCCAGACGAAAAAACTCGAGACCGCGAAATCGATGCTCTCTTCCTCAGACTATTCCATCGCCGAGATCTCCGCATCGCTCGCCTTCCCGAGCCAGAGTTACTTTACGAATCTATTGAAGAAGGACTGCGGTCTTACCCCGAAGCAGTACCGTGACCGGAACACCGGCTCCATCCCGCAGAGAGCCCGCCGCTGATTCTTATTCTTCTTCGACCAGTTCCGACAGTGCCAGATAAAATTCCGGGCAGTCCTTTTCGATCCGGATCGGACGGCCTTCCATATTTACAAAGCAGTGCTCGGATTTCGCTTCACAGACGACCTTTCCTTCCGAATTTTTCATCTCATAGCCGATAGTCAGGCGTACACCCTTCAGCACAAGGACCTTCACATAGATCGTGATGACCTCCGGAAAAGTCGTACTTCCCTTATACTTCACGTCGATAGAGATGACCGGAGATGCCACGCCGCTCTCCTCGATCTTATCGAAGTCCCAGCCGATCTTGCTTAAAAAATCGACTCTCGCTTCTTCCATCCAGCGGACGTAGTTACTGTGATGAGTGATACTCATCTTATCTGTCTCGTAGTACTGTACTTTATGTTCATATGGTTCAACATTCTTCATAGAAAGAGCCATCCGTTCTTATTGATTTATCCTTCGTAAGTATACAAAAAAAGAACAGGCCGAGAAAGCCTGTTCTTTCAATTTATTCTTTATGTTTTCTGTTATCCGATCGGTTCGAAGTCCGCGGCGCCATGCTTACACAGAGGACATACGATGTCATCCGGGAGCTCGTCGCCCTCGTAGACATATCCGCAGACCTTACATACGAAGCCTTTCTTGCCTTCCGTTTCCGGCTTCGGCTTTACGTTCTTCTGGTAGTAGGTGTACGTCATTGTCTCCTTATCGGAAAGCACTCTGGACTCAGTCACGGAACAAATGAACATGCCATGGGTATCAAGATCGATATAATCTTCAACCTTCAATGACATGAAGGAATTGATGTACTTCGGCAGGAAGATAAGACCATTATCGGAACGGAGGATATTCTCACAATCCGCGAACTTATCGACATTTCTTCCGCTCTGGAAACCGAAGTTCTCGAATACCTTGAAAGGCGCTTCGACAGACAGGCAGTTGACATTCATGACACCGGTCTGCTTGATGACATGGTGCGAGTAGTTCTGCTTGTTGATCGTGACTGCGAT
>CAMYWO010000084.1:0-8108 GCA_947302815.1 uncultured Clostridia bacterium
AATCAGATAGCAAAAAAGAGGAGGTCGTCCAATGAATGAGAAGAAACTGAAAGGTGGTATCTTCAATCGTATAAGTGACACCAATCTCCTGTTTATTATCACAGTCGTTATTTTCTTCCTGATGTATTTCGCCGCGGTGGTGTTCGTAGGGGAAGGCTTCAGAAAGCCGCAAACATTCTTCGACATCCTGAATTCCAATGCCGCCCTGATCATCGTTTCGATCGGAATGAGCATCGTCATGATCTCCGGCGGGATCGATATCTCCGTCGGTGGCGTAGTCGGTCTGGTGACAATGTGCTGTGCGGTTTATCTGGATAAGACGCCCGGCGGTGGAAACGTCTATGTGTCGATGCTGATCGCTGTCGGAATCGGTCTGGCCTTCGGTCTGGTGCAGGGGTTCCTGGTCGCATACTGCGATATCCAGCCGTTTATCGTTACGCTAGCCGGTATGTTCTTCGCACGAGGAATGACGACCATCGTGCATACGAAACCGTTCAATGTCGAGAACAGTGCTTTTCAGAAATTGAAAAATACACGTATCGAGATCCCGAAGATGGGATGGTATACCAAAAAGGGAGTGTATTTCCCCGCGTATATCGAGATTGGTGTGGTCGTAGCGATTGCACTTGTGGTAATATTATTCATAGTTCTGCGCTACACGAAACTCGGCCGTTCGTTCTATGCGGTCGGCGGAAATAAGCAGAGCGCGCTCATGCTCGGTATCAATGTCAGAAGGACCAAGTTCCTCTCGCATGTGATCTGCGGAGTTCTGGCAGGTATCGCCGGTTATGTATATTTCCTGAACGTTGGATCCGGTGCGGCATCCCACGCGACGGGAATGGAGATGAACGCGATCGCGTCCTCCATCATCGGAGGAACGATGCTGACGGGTGGCGTAGGAAATATCGTAGGAACGCTGTTCGGTGTCCTTTCGCTGTGTTCGATACAGAAGATCGTCGCATCGGCAGGTCTGGGAGAAGCCTGGTGGACAGGTATCACGATCGCAGCGATGCTGTGTCTGTTCCTTCTGATCCAGAGTATCGTTATCGGACTGAAAAAGAGGGCGCTCAAAGTATAAGGAGAATTATGAGAAAGACGGTCCACCTGATTTCTGTGCTGCTCCTGCTGGCAACTTTACTGGTTGCCTGCAGGAGTACTGCTGTCTCTGAATCCACGACAGAGACCGAATCAGAGAGAAAAATGATCACCGTCGGTTTTTCACAGCTCGGCGCAGAGTCGGACTGGAGAAGTACCAATACAGAATCCATGCAGACGGCGCTCTCGAAGGAGAACGGTTTTAATCTGATCTACAAGAACGGGCAGCAGAAGCAGGCCAACCAGGTCACGGCGCTGCGCATGTTTATCCAGCAGGATGTAGACTATATCGTGCTTGCGCCGGAGACGGAGACCGGATGGGACTTCGTGCTGAAGGAAGCAAAGGATGCGGGGATCCCGGTGATCATTGTTGACAGACGGGTAAATGTAGAGGACCAGAATCTCTATACATGCTGGGTCGGATCTGACTTCGAACTTGAAGGACAGAAGATGGCGGAATGGATCCATGAATATACTAAGGCCAAAGGTATCGCGGATGAGGATCTGCATATCGTGCATATCCAGGGTACGGAAGGATCGACAGCGCAGATCGGAAGAACACGCGGTCTGAAGAATGCCGTGCGTAAATACGGCTGGGACCTTATGGCGTCAGAGAACGGTGATTTTACCGAGGTAAGAGGACGTGAGGTCATGGCTTCTTTCCTCAATAAATATGACAATATCAATGTCGTGTACTGCGAAAACGATAACGAAGCCATCGGCGCGATCTCGGCAATCGAGGCAACCGGCAGGAAAGTCGGACCGGATATTGCAAACGGCGAGATCATGGTCGTGTCTTTTGACGGTATCAATGCCGACGCGATGCAGTACTTAAGGCAGGGGAAGATCTCCTGTATCGCAGAGTGTAATCCGCACCACGGCCCGCGTGTGCAGGCCCTGATCGAGATGCTCGAGAGAGGAGAGAATCCCGAGAAATATAATTACGTCCAGGAGACGCTTTTCAGCTCCGTTTCAGAGATCAAGACAGTCACGATCGGCGGGAACACGTACGACGTGGATATTGTGAAGTAAGAGACTTTGTGATAAAACGTACTAATTGGAAACAGGAACGTTTTTGTAGGAGAGGAAAAATGAAGAAAATCATTGCTGTTCTGCTCTGCATGGCGACGGTATGTACTTGCGTGGCATGCGGCAGTTCGAAGGAAACCGAAAGAACGAAGAAGACAAAGAAGACGAAGGATACGACGGAGACCGAGGAGACGGATGCTCCGACGGATACGACCGAAAGCGATACTTCGGAGTCGTCGACAGAGACTTCTGCCCCGGATAACAAGGACTTCGCCGTCACACATGACCTCAGTGCTTTTGCAATCAAGAAGACCAGAGACCAGATGATGTTCGGTGCAGTCGATCCGAAGGGGGATGCCGAACCTCCGTTTTCTCTGAAATCAGTTGAAGTAAGTTATGACATTCTGGAGACCTCGGATACGACATCAAAAGTTCCGGGTATCCTTGAAGAGTACGTGCATCACACGGGAGAAGCGAGGAACGCACAATACCAGCAGGTGCTCGATAAGTTCAACGATCAGCTGAGCACGGGCTCGGAGCTTCTCAGCTACTGGTTCTATGAGTTCTGCTATATCATCCGAAGCGACAGCCAGATCCTCTCGATGCAGGTCGAGACATACGGCTATTCGTCGGAAGAAGATATCGGACGGAATACGTATTTTACGAATTATGATTCGATGAGCGGCGAAGAGCTTCTGATGGACGATGTCATCCTTGACAGAGGTGCTTTTTCCAATTACGTGGAGAAATACTTCAACGCCATTGGCGCGGCGGACAATTTTGCAACAACGATGGCGGACATCCACGACAAGATCAACGACGGAACGCTCGCGTTCGGCATGACGTATGACGGCATCCTGATCGATGAAATCAAGCTTCCGGTCGCAGGCCATGGTGATATTTTCAATATGAAGTACTTCGGATCGACCCCGAAGAATTATACACTTGAATTCGACATGAAGGATGAACTGGTCTGGGACTTTGACGGTGACGGCACGCTCGATGAGCTTAAACTGGCGACGACGAAATCCGCTGACGGATACCATGTCGAAAACCTTAAGATCACATACCTCGGAAAGGATTATACCTTTAAGGCATCCGAGTTTGACGAGATGGATTCGATGGAAGGACTTGACCGTTATAATGCAAGCCACATGATGTGTGTCGACGGTAAGAACTATCTTCTCGTCAGCATGGACAATGCCGGTGAGGAATTCGCGACGTATATCTTCGACATTAACGGCAGTGAGCCGAAGTTTGTGGAGGTGTTCTTCAGCACTCCCGATGAGACGCTCGACCCGACTAATTTCAAGATTAGACTGAGAACAGACATCATAGGTACTGTATTCATGGCTTACGATTTCGCACTCGGCTCTGACGGACATCTGCAGCAGCTGTCTTCTGTAGGCCGCTGCAACACGGGTCCGCTTTTTGCTAAAATGCCGCTTCCGGGTAAAGAATATAATGTCGCGACCGGTGCAGTCGGTGATGATACAGAAGTTCCGAGCAGCGCGATCCTCGAGATCCTCGGTTATGACAATAAGAGCGGTCTTCTTTTCGTTCGTGTGCATCCGAAGTATACTTATATGGAGGGTATGGATATCGCCCTTGAGACAGATAAAGTAAGTTCTGTCGCCGGACATCCGAGAGATGAGGCATTTATCGGCATCAACTACGCTGACTGACCGGTGCTTTTGCGCAGGAGGAAAGATATGAAGAAGATCCTGACCTTTATCCTTACAGCTGCGATGTTCCTTTCTGTATCTGCCTGTAATTCGCAGGAGTCGGGAAACATGAAAGGTAAGCATGTTTTGAAGGATCTTGCCGATGCCCGTGCGACGGCAACGACGAAGCCTTCGGAAACGGAACCGACGGAAACTGAGACGGAACCGGTCGTAACTGATACGGTCGATCCGACTACATCTGCAGCCATTCCGCCTGCCGGGAGCGAATATATCAAGGTGGGTATCATCAATAATGACCCGAATGAGTCAGCTTACAGAGCGGCAAATGACCGGGATCTCAAGGATGTATTCAAACAGGAGAACGGCTATGATGCGTCTTTCTTTTATAGCCTCAAAAATGACGAGCAGATCAGCGCTGCGAGACTCTTTATCCAACAACAGGTCGATTATCTTCTGATCCGCGCGGCGGATTCTAACGGTTGGGAACCTGTCCTTCACGATGCGAAGGATGCAGGTATCCACGTGATCCTTTTCGACCGTCCGATCGATGTTGATCCTGACCTTTATGACACGGTCGTGATGTCGGATATGGAGTTTTCTGCAAAGGTTGCAGTCTATCTTCTCGAAGCCGAGGGGCTTCCCGAGTATAATATCCTTCACCTTCAGGGGATCCTGGGATCGGAAGCACAGAAAGCAAGAACAGGTGCGCTCGAAGCTATGGTTGCGAAGGATACGGACTGGTGTATCGTCGGTCAGAGGTGTTGTGAATGGACAGAGCAGCGTGCAGAAGAATATGTTTCTGCAGTGATTGCTTCCGGAGACAAGTTCAACGTGATCTATGCGGAGAACGATGCTATGGCGAAGGGAGCAGTGAATGCTCTGGATAACGCGGGTATTACCCATGGCGTGGGAAAAGAAGTCATCATCTTAAGTTATGACTGTGCGTACTGGGCGATGGAAGAAGTCCTCAGAGGGAACTGGAATTACGAGATGCAGAGCAGTCCTTTCCAGGCGGCCTATATCGATAAAGTCATTCAGGATATGGAAGCGGGAACTCCGCCGCCGAAACAGGTGACCGTGGAAGATAAGGGGTTCGCTGCAATAACGATCACGCCCGAAGACGTAGAAAAGTACGGGCTCAAGTAGAGTCCTTTAGCGGTAGGATCGAAGTGCCGACGCGAAAGCTAAATTCTCATATTCATCCGGAGAGACCGGTTCGCCGAGGCGGCATGCGCAGGCGAGAAGGTCCTTCTGCTTTTTCTTATCCGTGACGGGAAGATTGATCTCATAGCCGAGCATCTCCCAGCGGAGGTGAGAGAAGATATGGCGGCTTTTTCCCATGGGACGGATGTCGATGTCTTCGGAGTCTGAAAGAGAAGGGAAGTTCTCTTTGATCCAGGTCAGGACCTGCTTATTTGTCATCGTGCCGGGAAGGTCGATGAGTTCATAAAGACCCGCAAGAAGTCCTTTTGACGGGCGCTTCCTTACGAGGATCTTATCGCCGATATGGATCTTTAAGATCGTGTGCTCCTCGACGGGAGTTTCTTTCTTCGGCTTTTTGGAAGGGAAGTCCTCCTGTTTTCCTAAGAGAAAAGCACTGCATCCGGAATGTAAGGGGCATGCTTCGCACTTCGGGGAACGTGGAGTGCATATGGTGGAACCTAAGTCCATGAGGGCTTCGTTAAAGTCGCCGGGCGTATCTTCCGGAATGTCGGAAAGAACGCGCGAGTAGATCTCTTTATATGTCGCTCCCTCGGAAGGAACGAGCGGGAGCGCGTCGAGACGGCAGTAGATGCGGATGCAGTTACCGTCGACCGCGGGAACCGGTTTATCGAAAGCAAGCGATGCGATCGCCCCGGACATATAAGGCCCGATGCCGGGGACCGTAAGAAGAAGGTCCGGTTCGGAAGGAAGCTGTCCTGCAAAGTTCTCACAGACATACTTCGCGCCGCGCATGAGATTCCTCGCACGGGAGTAGTAGCCTAAGCCCTCCCAGGTCTTAAGGACAAGATCCTCGGAAGCTTCGGCCAGTGCTTTTACATCGGGAAAACGCTCCAGAAAGCGGGGATAGTAGTCGAGTACGGTGGTCACACGGGTCTGCTGGAGCATAGCTTCGGAGATCCAGGTGGAATAGGGCGTGCGGAAAGTTCTCCAGGGGAGATCGCGGCGGTGTTCGTAAAACCAGGAAAGGAGTGCGGAAGATCTCGTTGACATGGCCGGCAGAGAGCGTGACGGAGTCAGCGCCACGGAAGCAGTGCGAGAAGGAACGCAATTGAGTTGGCCAGATGGGTCGCGGGACGAAGACCGCGGATCTTCTGGCCGAGTGCAACGAAGACTTCCTTGGTCGCGTTGTACTTGTCGGAGAGGGTAACGAGCACGCTCTCTCTGTATCTCGGCGGGATCGGAGTCAGCGGGAACATGTGGCGTCTGATAATGTTCTCCTCGATCTTGGTGATGTTGAAATCACGCTTGGCATTCTCGCAGGCAATGTGCGGGTGATGGAAGCCGTGGAGCTTCTCGAGCTTGACCTTATGCCAGTCGTAAAGGAAATAATCGTGGAGAAGGGCGCCTCTGACGAGCTGCTTCTGCTTGAAGCGGAAGGGGAGGATCATGGACCAGAACAGAGCAGTCTTAGCCACAGCAACACTGTGGTCATAGCAGGAGCACTTGCCGTGCTGCTTGTACTCTTTAAGCTGGTTCAGCCGTCCGGTCTTGAAAACCGGCTCGGAAAGGTGTTTGAAAAGAATGTCACGCTTGACTAGAATTCTCAAATTGTGTCTCCCTGATACTGCGTCAGCGCCTCTGATACTGCAGTTATTTTATAACAATGAATAGGGCTTATCAATGCCGTTTACGAAAACTTAACACACGAGTTTTTTCCTTGACACTTGCCCTTTAAAAATATACACTAATTAAGCAAGTGAGCTCGTGCTCCCATTTTTTTGCCCCAGTTTCGAAATCGATTTCGAAACGTTTCCCTTCTCCTCGGAAAAAAGTGGGAACCACGGGTCACTTACCTTTGTCAATACGGCGCATTTCCCGGCGCGTATACATATCAATCTCATCAGAAGGAGTGTATAGACGTTATGAGTACACAAATCGAAAACAACGCAATCTCCGCTATCCGTGTTCTTTCCGCGGACATGATTCAGAAAGCCAATTCCGGTCACCCGGGTCTCCCGCTTGGTGCCGCTCCGATGGCTTACACAGTATGGGGAAAGGAAATGTCCTTTGACCCGAAGGATCCTAAGTGGATCAACAGAGACCGTTTCGTTCTTTCCGGCGGTCATGGTTCTGCTCTTTATTACTCCCTGCTGCACCTGTTCGGTGTAGGCGGTCTGTCCGTTGAGGATCTTAAGCAGTTCCGTCAGATGGATTCCAAGACACCGGGTCATCCGGAGTACGGCCACACAGCAGGTATCGATGCGACAACCGGTCCTCTGGGCGCAGGTCTTTCCATGGCAGTAGGTATGGCGATCGCTGAGCAGCACCTCGCAGCTACTTTCAATAAACCTGAGTTCCCGGTCATCGACCACTACACATTCGTTGAGTGCGGCGACGGCTGCCTCATGGAGGGTATCTCCGAAGAAGCTCTGTCTCTTGCCGGCACACTCGGCCTCGACAAGCTCATCGTTCTTTATGACTCCAACAGCATCTCTATCGAGGGTTCTACAGATATCGCGTTCACAGAGAACGTACGCGGCCGTATGGAGGCTTGCGGTTTCCAGACACTCCTCGTAGAAGACGGTAACGATATCGAAGCGATCGCTAAGGCGATCGAGGCGGCTAAGGCTGAGAAGTCCAAGCCTTCCTTCATCGAGATCCGTTCCATCATCGGTTACGGCTGCGAAGCAAAGCAGGGTACTGCTTCTGCTCACGGTGAGCCGCTGGGTGAGGAGAACATCGCAGCTATGAGAAAGACACTCGGCTGGCCGTGCGAAGAGTCCTTCGTCGTTCCGCAGGAGATCTACGATCACTATGCTGAGCTCGGCAAGAAGGGCACAGACGCTCACGCGAAGTGGGACGCTATGTTCGCTGAGTATGCTAAGGCAAACCCGGATCTCAAGGATCTGTGGGACAAGTACTTCTCTGATGATTACTCCGCACTTCTTAACGACGAAGATCTGTGGACAGTAGATGACAAGCCGCAGGCTTCCCGTGCTCTCGGCGGTAAGGTCCTCAATAAGCTTTCTGACCGTATCCCGAACCTGATCGGCGGTTCTGCTGACCTGGCTCCGTCCAATAAGTCCTACATGAACGGCAAGGGCGACTTCAGCAAGGCTGACAGATCCGGAAGAA
>CAMYWO010000085.1:0-7964 GCA_947302815.1 uncultured Clostridia bacterium
TGCGGAGGCTTCCTCCGGAAGATATTTCCTCCACGTGGGTCTCCCCCGCACACAATACAGATCGGAGAAGGGAAAAAGAGAAAACACCTCCGGCGGCGAGTTATGCGTAAGCATACATGTTTGAGCCGCAGGAGGTGCTTTTCTCTTTTAATCTATCGACGTATTACATCATCGTCTTCTTCAGAATATCCAGCAGATCAGTTCCGTCGATGCTGCCCTTCGGATCCTTGTCGTCTTCGTCCTTCATGAACTTCTTGAAGAAGCCGCCGAGGAATCCGCCATCGTCTTCCTGTGCCGCCTTCTGGCGCTCTTCAGCTTCCTTGGCGATCGACTCCGGTGTATCCGGCTTCGCAGCGGAAGAGATAGAAGAAAGGAGCGACGGGGCAATCGAGCTCAGGAGCTGGTTGGACTGACCGACATTGATGCCTGCCTTCTTCGCGATGGAAGAAATGAAATCGTCTTTATCATCACCCATGATCTTGCCGATGATCTTATTACCATCTTCCTCATCCGCATCCTTGAGCTGATCGGAAACATCTCTGTCGTCCTCGTGCTGGGAGAGCGCGCCCATCAGGGACTTTGCGCCTGCTGCAGTAGAAGCGTTCTTTGTCATAGAACCGACCAGAGACGGAATCGCCGAAGCGATCGCTTTTTCGATGGTATCCGGATCAACACCGACTTTTCCCGCCAGCGCGCCCAGTGACGAATTCGACGTCAGACTCTTAACAATCGTACTTACAAGATCCATAGGAAACACCTGCCTTATTTCAGAATTAACATACCTTGATTGTATCACAAATCGGGGGTCCCGCCGCTTTGATATTCTGCGCCAAAAGCACCTGTGCCCGGCGGCTTACACCTTCACCCGCAGGATCCACGACAGCACTCTTCGGAGCCACGGGCGGCCGGCGCGCTGGATCTTCAGATTATGGTCACCGAAGCGGATCAGGTTGGAAAGTTCTTTTTCAGAGATATCGCCCTCCGCGAACTCCGCCTTCTTCCGGATCGACTCCACGACGCGCGACGGCACGGCTTCGAGGATGCGGTTATGCATTGCAAAGTAACTCGTGTACGAAGATGCGCGGCGGTTCACCGAACCGGAGCGGAAGCGGCGGCGCCAGTAGAGAACATAGCCCAGGCGCACTAGAACTATAAACACCACGATACCGATAGTGCCTCTGAATGCAGGACTCTTCACGAACCCCGGGATCTTCGGCCCGGACTCTTCCACATACTCGACAGCAGGCGTCGGCGTAGCCGTGACCTTCTTGACCGGCGGCTTCGGGCGCGGTGTCGGCGACAGGCGGTAGTCGTAGTCCATGTCACCGTATTCCTTCGCGATAGAATAAGCATTTGAATAGCTCGCTGCGACACCGTTTCCGGGCGTCGGATCATCCATGACCCAGCCGTAGTCCGGATCGAAAAACTCGATCCACGAGTGGGCATCCTTCATAGAGATCTCGAACTTCGTCCTGTCCAGATCACAGCTCACGAGATAGCCGCTGACGTAGCGTGTCGGCACACCGATCAGGCGCAGGAGCACCGCGGCTGTCGTTGCGTAGTGTACGCAAAAACCACTCTGGCTCTGTGTCATGAACCATGTAACAAAATCCACGCCCTCCGGCGGGTACGGCGTCTGTGCATTGTACGGGTGGAGATTCCGGACAAACTCGATGACGGAGCCGACCTTTTCCGCGGTCGACATCTCACTGGTGCCCTCGAGAAGATCCTTGTACCACTTCGGAAGAACATTGCTTCCGAGGATCCCGTTTCTAGTCTCTTCGGGAACCTCGAGGCACAGTCCGTAGACCTCCTCCAGATACTCCGCGCTCCACTCCGGGCTCCGCTTCTGCGGGATCATGTTATACGAATAGTTATAGACATCCTCACCCGGATTCAGGACGCACTCCGCCAAATTCCAGTTCGTGCGCACATCGATATGCGAGTAGTAGTACTTGCTCTCCTGCGACAGAGTGAAATGGTCCGTATACTCCGGCACCATGTACACCGGTACCGGCACATACGGCTGGATCGTCAGGACATAGTCCGCCTCCCGCTCATCGATCGAAGACATGTTGAGAATATACGACTCCTCCGGCTTGAGCTCACCGTAGTAGTGCGTTGTCCAGGCGCTGCCTGCCATCTCTTCCATGGCAGAGACCCGCAGATACACCATTCTTCCGTTGGTCGTCACGACGTGATTTTCGTGATCGTTATAGTAGCGGATGAGCTTTCCAAGCTTCACGTCCGGCGGATTGAAGAAGCCCACCTTGTTGAACTCCTCCGTCACTACGTTGACCTCCACAGGTTTCGTATCATCCGGATCCGCAACGATAGCTCCCTGGAAGCCCACCTCAGGACCCTCGTCCTCCTTTTTTCCGCCGGAACCGCCGAACGGCAGGCGTTTGCCCACATTATCGAAGAACTCCTGGACCTGGGAAAAGTGCTTTTCGGCTATCTTATCCTTGTCGTAGCTTGATACCGGGAAAAAAGCACTGAGCAGCGCGCAGAAGAGCATGACGGGGACGGCGATCTTGAGCATTCGCTCGTCGACCGTGTCATCGCCGAGTCTTCTCACAAACTGGAAGATCAGCAGGACCAGCACCCCGCCCACGGCGAGGACGCACGGCCAGGCCTGCGGCACTCGGAAGGAGATGACCGTGGTGCAGAACAGGAACGGGACGTACCACACGAGCGCGATTAGAATGTTCTTTCTTCTTTCCACGACGAACGTCGTAAAGAACGCCGGGATCAGGTTGATGAGAAGCGCCAGAAGCGTGATCGGACGCGCGATCTCTTCTATTTCCTTCGAGTTGGTATAGAGCGGCTCGAGCCCCTGGAACGCATACTTTTGCAGGATCGAATAGGCGTAGTTGACCTCGGTCTGCACATTGAGGATGTCGAACCAGCAGATAAAGAGCGCGACCATCCCGGTAAAGCCCGCCAGCACGAACGGCGCGGACTTACTCTCCGAAGCGTGGCAGTAGGACATGCCCCAGCAGATCAGCGCGAGCAGCGGGATAAAAAAGACACGGTCGATCTTGAGGCCGTACGTTGTCGTCAGCATGAACGTAAAGCCGGTGCCGAGCATGGTCGCAAGGATCACGGAGAAGATCATCGTCAGCGTCGTCGGGCGCGAATTTTTCCGCACCGCGCACACCAGCGTGACCGAAGCCTTGCGCTTCTTTTTGAGCTCCTTCTTCCGCTTCGCCTCCTGGATCGCGCGCTCCTCGGAAACCGAGATCTGCGCCTTCTCCAGACGGTTCTCGGTCAGCCTCTTCTTATTCTTTTTTCTTCCCGAATTCCCTCTACTCATCTTCCAGGTCCTCCGGTATCGGCAGATGCAGGATGTCGATGATCGCCCGGTCGAGGTCCTCCTCCGACGCGATGTCGAAGGCGATCTCCTTCTTGCCCGACGGCAGCACACGGATCCTGTGTTCAATGTCATGTGTCAGCAGATATTTCGACGTGAAAAGCACTTCTCCGAGGTGATGGTCGAGCTTTTCGCGGTCTCTTGAGAGCGGCAGATAGAGCCTCGAATGACCGAAGGTCTCCTCCTGGGATTCCTTGATCATGAGCCTGTCCTTTTTCGCGGACAGCTTCCAGTGGATACGCTTGACGGGGTCACCCGCGACATACTCGCGGATATCGTAGATCTCCGCATTGGGGACGCCCGATTTCCGAAGACCCTTGGCCTTAAAGCCGCTTAAGTCCGGCATCGCCTGCGGGATGCACGGGGTCGGAAGAACGACCACTTCGCCGGCAACTTCCAAAGTCCGGGGCACGAAGATCAGCCCGAAAAGATCGTAGATGCGGACCTTTGCGGAAGTGAACTTGTATGTGCCGCAGTGCTCGGTCTTAAGGATGATGCTGTCGGTGGTATTTCCCTGCGAAAGAAACTTGATCAGGTTCACTTCCTGCGTCATGGTCTCGATAAGCTTGATCTTGACGGAACAAAGCGCAAAAGGAAATGCCTCCAGTCCCGAAGACGTAAAAGAGATCTCCGTCTCCTCGCCCTTCAGTACTTTTCGGAAAGCATCGGCCTCGAGGCGGAAAAACATCGAGGACAGCACGCTGATCAGAAGCGCGATCGGAAGGATCGAGATCACGACGAGCAGTATAAACCAGGCCAGCCACATCTTGTAAAAAAGGAAAAAAGCGACGGCACCCAGCAGAGAAAGAATATAGATCACCCAGCTCCGCAGCATAAGTATTATTCCTTCGGGATCTGGGTCGTCTTAATGATTTCTTTCGCAATATCCTCGGCGCGGATCTCCTTAAATTCCGCTTCCGGCGTCAGCAGGAAACGGTGGCTCATGACCGCAGAGAAAACCGCCTGGACATCGTCCGGGATCACGTAATCACGGTCCGTCATGTAGGCATGTGCTTTTGCCATCGCGGTAAGCGCCAGCGTCGCACGCGGGCTGCCGCCACGGGCGAGCATCTTGTGGGTCCTCGTACGGTCCATCAGCGCAACGATATACTTCAGCACTCTATATTTGACATACATCTTCGAGGTCTCATCCTGCATCGTGAGGATATCGTCCACCGTGCACACCGGAGAGATCTCCGCGAGCGGATTGGCACCGTTCTGACGGTTAGTGAGCATCTCGATCTCACTATCCTGCGACGGATAACCCATGGACACGCGGATCGCAAATCGGTCCATCTGCGAGTCCGGAAGAAGCGACGTACCGGACGCACCGGACGGGTTCTGGGTAGCAATTACGACGAAAGGCTTCGGCAGCGGATACGTCTCATCGTCGACCGTGACCTGGCCTTCTTCCATCGCCTCGAGGAGCGCCGACTGCGTTCTCGAAGACGCACGGTTCAGCTCGTCCGCCAGGAAGAGGTTATGGAACACCGCACCCTTCTGATACTTCATCGTGTGGGTCTCCTGATCGAGGAGCGAAAAGCCTGTAATATCGGAGGGCAGTACGTCCGGGGTAAACTGCACACGGCCGTAGTCCATGCCCATCGTCTTGGCAAAAGCGACCGCCATCGTCGTCTTTCCCACGCCAGGGACATCTTCCATGAGAACATGTCCTCCGGCCAGTACGCTCTGCAGTACAAGACGCACAACCTCGTCCTTACCGCAGATTACTTTCTTAACTTCATCAAGGATCAGAGTCGTTTTTTCACGCATAGGTTTTTTTCCTCGCGGCATCACACCGGAGTCTCCTTTTCCGTTTCTTTCTTTTTCCCTTCTCTTCCTTTTTGTCTCTTGCTTTTAGTCGGTTCTCTCTATGCTCTTGATACAGTCGTTATACTTGCCCATGATGTCATCCTGCTGCGCCGCATCGATATTTGCACTCATGTACATCGCGAAGATATAGCAGTTACCGGATTCTTTGTCCAGGTAAATGCGTATCGGAAGCTTGATCGGGCCGCCGTCATAGTCACCGGTGATCACAATATCCTCGTATGCATCATAGTCCCCATCAAGATATTTCTCGCACGAGACAAGCTTCGCGTTGGGTCCGAACTCGCCCACCATTGCGGTATTCATCTCGTCAAATGCGCGATCATATCCGTATATTCTCAGCTGGTCTCCGGTCATTACGACATCGCTGTAGATCATCATAAAGTTTGTAGATGCCTGACTGTAATCCACGAAGAAATAATTGTACATTCCCTTTCTCAGATACTGCCATTCCTTCGTAAACGTATAGGTGTAAGGACCCTCCTGGAACCTGTTTCTGTCACCGAGATCCTCAGTTGTCGCATCCGGAGTCGTGTCCGTCGGAGCCGGAGTCGTATCCGTCGGAGCCGGCGCATCCGGATCCTTCTCGATAGAGTTGATCGCCGCCCAGTATCTGTCCAGACATCCCTGATGATCACTCGCGTTCATGTCCGCACGCAGATTCAGCATGAAGACGTACGCCATGCCCGTATCCGTATCCAGGATCACGTGGATCGACAGTTCTCTCGGCTGGCCCGAAACCTCACCGGTCATCACAATATCGCTGGTATTCAGATTCGTCGTCGTGTCTCTCGTCTCCGAAACGATCTGCGCGTTCGTAAAGTCGCCGTTGTTCAGGAACTCCGCATCGAAGCCTTCCATAAAGTCATCGAAATTGATGTACGGGAGCTGCGAAACCGTGAGCGACTGCTGGGAGTAAACCACCATCATGTCCTGTCCACCGTCTTTGTCAGGATAGAAATACTGGTAACTCGACACCTTCATGTCCTTCCAGTCCGCGCTCACACAGTAAGTGATATCGTCAAGACGGAACTCCTTGACCGCCGCCGGGTTGTAGGATGGATCTGTGCTCACATCCGTCAGCGTATCGGTCGGATCAGTACTCTCATCCGTCGGATCCGTCTTCTTCGTTCTCTTCTTCGTCGTCTCCGTGATCGTCTCTTCCGTCTTCTTTCCCTTCTTCAGGGCAAAGTACGTCACCGGCGTCGCGATTCCTGCCACCAGAATGATGCCCGCGATCACATATGTCAGCGGCTTCTGCCAGATGCTCTTCTTCTTTTTCTCCGTAAGTACCACTGGTGCCGGGCTGACTGCTTTTGCCGCAGCCGGAACTGTTCCCGTGCTGCTGTATGAGGACGGGCTGTACTGTGGCGCAATGCTGTTCGCTGCCGGAGCCGATGCATACGGAGACCGTGCCTGAGGCGCGTCTGGAGCCTGGGCATACGAGGACTGTGCGCGAGGCGCGACAGGTGCAGCCGGTGCAACAGGCGGAGTCGGCGGAGTCGGCGGTGTCGGCGGCACAGGCGCTGCCGGGGCATATGTCGCTGCTGGTGCTGCTGATGCCGAAGGCGCAACAGATGCGCCAACCGCCGCAGTCGCAGCCACTGCCGAAACAGCAGGTGTAGCAGAAACTGCAGGCTTATTTTTTCCGGTAATCGCATCCGCAAAGGAAGGCATATCCGGGAAACGTCCCGAAGCCGCGACGGACAGTGCTTTCATAAGCGCATCTTCCGCATAGCCCGGCATGCTGATCCCGAGCTCGGACGGCTTCTGCAGCGTATCCTCATGCATACGCTCGATCGCATCCGGCGGCATCACGCCCGTGATGATCAGATACATCGTCGCCGCGAGCGCATATTCATCGGACCAGGGCCCCTGGTTGCCGTGCTTCCTGTACTGCTCCTCCGGCGCAAAACCATGCTTCAGGATGATCGACTTGCTCTTCGACTGGTCGATCGCCAGACGCGCCGCACCAAAGTCGAGAAGATGCGTCGTCTTATTCTTGGTCACGATGATGTTATCGGGACTGATATCTCTGTGGAGAAGATTGTGCTCGTGCACCAAACCGAGCGACTTAATGATCGGCAGCATCAGGTCGAGCGTCTCTTCAAAAGAGAGCTTGCCGCCCTTGGATGTCGCGTATTTCAGAAGATCGACGCCCTCGATGTACTCCATAACGAAGTACGCCGTGCCGTTCTCTCTAAAGTAGTCATGCACGGTAACGATATTCGGAACGGTGCGCAGCTTAGCCAGGATCCTCGCTTCATCGAGGAACTTATCCGCACCGGTATCAAACTTTTCCTGTTCTTCCTGGGAGCTGACCGTCATCGTATAGTGGTCATCGTCGCGGATCGCGATGCCGGACGGGAGATATTCCTTCACGGCAACACTGGTCTCAAGCGTCATGTCGAGCGCAAGATACGTCACGCCAAATCCACCGACGCCGAGTACACGGCCCGTCAGATAGCGCCCGTTCAGGATCGTGCCGATCGGAAGCGCGATTGCCGGATGCTTCGCACTCGAGATATCAAACCCGCACTTCGGGCACGGGCCATTGCCGTCATGCTCGCCAAAACATCCATAACAGATTTTGCTTGTGTCTATACCCATTTCCGGAACTTCTCCATCTACCCCCGAAGCGCCATAGCTAACGCTTTCGCAATAAAAATATTATATCATAAGGCGCGCCGGGAAACGAGTAGCGATTGCAAGCTTAGCCCATCCCCAACCCGTCTTTCCGCAGATTTTCCCTATCGTAATT
>CAMYWO010000086.1:0-7706 GCA_947302815.1 uncultured Clostridia bacterium
CCGGATACTTTACAACGAAACGCACACCGATCTGGCCTGTAAGTTCCATACCATGCGCGACAAATGAAGGCGTCGTACTCGCATCCGCATATACAGCAGTTAACTGTGTATTACCTGTTAAGGGAACGCAATCGCCGGGCTGGTATACAGTCTCATCATCATTCACTTTCCATCCATAGAAGACAAATCCTTCGGGTGAAGTGAACTCATTTCCCGGCAACATGTAGTCTCTATAAGGACATGCACGAACACTGTCCATAGAGCCGGAGCCTTCTCCTGCACTAAACGAAACAACATATTTCTCATATACCTGAATAGCGACTGCTGCTGCGGGCATCCGAAGTCCATCAAACTCATTAACATCAGTATAGAATTCGATCCTATATCCCTGTTTGTTTTCCTCGTATTTCAAGGAATCCTTATACATAACAACTTCCGAAGAAGTTTCCGGATCGACATACGTCAACTTGGCACAGTAAATATCGCCAAGATCATCAGAAATCAAATTAAACGGGAGAGTTCGTCCGTAAGAAACATAACCTTCTGTTTCCGTTAATCCATACTGATATGCCTGAATGTATTCCCATCCGTTCGGACATCCGGTAACACTGACCGGATACTCCTGATTCCCACATGCGCACAAATGCGTCTCGGGATCAAACACATGTGGTTTAGAACCATAATCTTTATAGTAGGAACAATACTGACAGTCAAGCCAATGGTTATGGGAGTACCCACTCTGTACAATAGCCTCGTAGCTATCATCCGAATGTGTGCAGGGCTTGAGCCATACTTCAGGAAGAGTATTCAAACAGGTATCGCGCTCTTCTTTTAAAGCGACCTTCTCACCGTTCTCGCCATAGAAAAGCGCCCAATACGACCAGCCACCGAAATATGTTCCTGAACTATCGCTAACGCTTGAGAACGCCTTGCTGCCTTTGGCATGAACATATCCTTTTTCAGCGTTTCGGTCAGTTCTCAACGCAACCGCCACTGCCGGTTCACCGTCACCACAATAGCCGATTCCCGGGCCTCCCTCGGAACCGCCATACGCATCAATACAGGCATATTCATAGATATGAAGGTAATAAACATAATTCCAATAACCGATACCAGGCGCTGTTCCTTCGCCAGCTCTTGCCTCAACAGAAGCTTGACGGAAATCCAAAAAGCCATTTATACTTCCTGCACCGATACCGGCACCGCCGGCACCGCCTTGTGCAGTTATATTTCCACCAAATGCATAAAACGAACCGCAGTCTCCATCTGTCGCACCACCGATTCCGGCATAGCCGACCGCGCCGGTTGCGTCGATCGTTCCACTATAGACTTTCAATGCTTTGCCGGAAGCAATCTGGATTCCTGCGGAATCAGACGAAGTAGCTACAATCGCACCCGCATTCAGAGCAGAAGTATCATACACGTAAAAATCCGTATCAACTTCAATACCTTTATTTGCGGTAAGCGTACAGTCATCTTTCAGAATCAGATTAACTGTACCATTACCAGATACCTGAAGCTTAGATTCATAGGTAATATCACTGTCGAGATAATACCATTTTCCGCCCTCTAAAGTTGTCGTGGCGGCGTCTAAAACCTCATAATCTGACTGATACAAAGTACTTGAAGTCTCAGTGTTGTAATAAGTAATGGGTTCCGATGTATCACCATCTGCCAAAACCGGCATACAGAGCGAACCTGAAACCATACATACGCTGACTAATAGCGCAAATACACGCCTGCACTTTTTTGCCATATACACTCTCCTATTCCCATGCCAACCGTTGATAGATAACCTATCAAATTCTTAATACATACATAGTTATATTATCAATCAAGCCTTACAAAAGCAAGGGAAACAAGCATTTCAAAAGTTTTTCAGACAAAAAACTCCCCGCAGTTCCAAAGTTCGGAACCACGGGGAGTGACAGTGCTTTTCCATCGAAGTGATTATCAGTCGATCTTCGGGAGCTTCGCGGCATACTCGGCAAGCTCTGCATCGGTCGGGATGTAGTCATCCATCTCACCGTCGTGGAACTTCTGGTAAGCAACGAGGTCGAAGTAGCCTGTACCTGTAAGACCGAAGACGATGGTCTTCTCTTCGCCGGTCTCTTTGCACTTGAGTGCTTCATCGATCGCTGCGCGGATCGCGTGGGAGCTCTCCGGTGCCGGGAGGATACCCTCGACACGTGCAAACATCTCTGCTGCTTCAAATACATCTGTCTGCTTAACGGAACGGGCCTCCATGTATCCATCATGATAGAGCTGGGACAGTGTCGAGCTCATGCCGTGATAGCGAAGTCCGCCGGCATGGTTTGCAGACGGGATAAAGTCAGAACCCAGTGTGTACATCTTCGCCAGAGGACATACCATACCGGTATCGCAGAAGTCATATGCGAATGTTCCGCGTGTGAAGCTCGGGCAGGATGCCGGCTCGACAGCGATGATTCTATAATCTGCTTCGCCTCTGAGCTTTTCACCCATGAACGGAGCGATAAGGCCGCCGAG
The DNA here is from genome assembly GCA_947302815.1 of uncultured Clostridia bacterium. Taxonomy (GTDB): domain Bacteria; phylum Bacillota; class Clostridia; order Saccharofermentanales; family Saccharofermentanaceae; genus Scatonaster. The sequence continues at coordinate 2,509 of CAMYWO010000086.1, forward strand.
GTTAGATCCGCCGCCGGCGCAGCCGATGATGATGTCCGGCTTTACGCCGAGCTTATCAAGAGCAGCCTTCGTCTCCAGACCGATCACGGACTGATGCAGAAGCACCTGGTTCAGAACGGAACCGAGTACATAGCGGTAACCTTCAGTACCTACAGCAACTTCAACCGCCTCGGAGATCGCGCAGCCGAGGGAACCTGTGGTGCCCGGGTGCTTTTCGAGGATCGCGCGGCCGACGTTCGTCGTATTGGACGGAGAAGGTGTAACAGATGCGCCGTAGGTTCTCATGACTTCACGGCGGAACGGCTTCTGCTCATAGGAAACCTTAACCATATAGACTTTGCAGTCAAGGTCGAAGTAAGAGCAAGCCATGGAAAGAGCTGTACCCCACTGACCTGCACCGGTCTCAGTGGTCACACCCTTGAGGCCCTGCTTCTTAGCATAGTAAGCCTGTGCGATCGCGGAGTTCAGCTTATGGGATCCGCTGGTGTTGTTACCTTCGAACTTGTAGTAGATCTTCGCCGGAGTGCCGAGCTTTTTCTCAAGGAAGTAAGCACGTACCAGCGGAGACGGACGATACATCTTATAGAACTTCAGGATCTCTTCCGGGATCGGGAAATACGCCGTATCGTTATCGAGTTCCTGCTTGATGAGCTCATCGCAGAATACCGGGCTCAGTTCCTCAGCTTTCATCGGCTGATGTGTACCCGGATTGAGAAGCGGTGCCGGCTTGTTCTTCATGTCCGCACGCATGTTGTACCATGCGGTTGGGATCTCCTTTTCGTCAAGGTAGGTTTTGTAAGGAATTTTCTCAGACATAATTTGTCTCCTTTCGTTTTATTGGGGCAGATCCTTCTTTTCTGCCGGAAAAACAAAAATCCCGCCCCAGCTTCTAAATATCTGCTGGGACAGGAACGATATTCTTTCCTGCGGTGCCACCCGGCTTGATCCCACTTCACTTGCGCTCCGCGAGATCCTCTCACGCATACCGACATATGCTGGTCGTTGTTGACGGGGAACCTTGCCCCGGCGCAGATACTCGCTCCTTTAGGAACTTTCCCCTTGCCCTCGGAAGTCCATTCGGCTCTGCTCTACCCTGCTGCACTCTCACCAACGGCAACTCTCTGGATGGAAGTATACGGAGCCTACTCACTCTTCCTCTTCGGTTTTTCTGAATAATACCACTTGAAATAAAGGTACGTCAAGGGGTATCAGAGCATATCCGCAATATCGAAGATCAATCTCTCTGTCTTCTCCCAGCCGAGGCACGGATCGGTGATGGACTTACCGTACACACCGCCGCCGACCTTCTGGCAGCCGTCTTCGATATAGCTTTCGACCATGAAGCCCTTCACGAGGTTTCTCACCTCCGGAGAAAGACGCATGGAATTCAGGACTTCCTTGATGATACGCGGCTGTGCGAACGGGTTCTTATTGGAGTTCGCATGGTTCGTGTCGATGATCGCCGCCGGATTCGGGAGGTTTCTCTCCTCATACTGCTCACTCAGACGGATCAGATCCTCGAAGTGATAGTTCGGCTGCGCTTCACCGTGCTTATTCGTATATCCTCTCAGGATCGCGTGTGCGTGCGGATTACCCTTCGACTCGATCTCCCACCCTCTATAGATAAATGTATGAGGATGCGAAGCGGCCAGAATGGCGTTGAGCATAACCGCGTAGTCGCCGGATGTCGGGTTCTTCATGCCAACCGGGGACGCGATTGCGCTGGCGGTCAGTCTGTGCTGCTGGTCTTCGACAGATCTTGCGCCAACCGCAACATAAGCCAGAATGTCATCCAGGTACGCGTAGTTCTCCGGATAGAGCATCTCATCGGCACAGGCAAAGCCGGTCTCCGCAATCGCTCTCATGTGCAGATGGCGTGTCGCCAGGATGCCCTTAAAGAGGTCCGATCTTTCATTCGGATTCGGCTGATGGAGCATGCCCTTATAGCCTTCGCCCGTCGTTCTCGGCTTATTGGTATAGATTCGCGGAACGATAATGATCTTGTCCTGTACCTTCTCCTGCAGCGGACGAAGGCGGGAGATATAGTCGATAACGGAATCTTCGTTATCGGCAGAACATGGACCGATAATGAGGATGAGCTTATCGGAAAAGCCCTCGATCACGCGCTCTACTTCCCTCTTGGTATTCGATACTGCCTGATCCATCTCGGCGGTTACCGGGTAGATCTCCTTGACTTCCTCCGGAAGTGCCAGTTTCTTTACATATTCCGCATTCATTTCTCTGTTATCCCTTCTTTGGCAAAAGCACTTGTCCTTTTATTTTCCGATGCGCACATCCGGCTTATAGGTGCCGATGACCTTGATTTTCTCGCAGGCCGTCTTGAGCTGCTCCAGCATCCGCCAGCCTTCTTCGGAATCAAGGACGCCCTCGATCTCGGTATAGAAATAGTACTGCCAGTTGACGTCCTTGACCGGACGGCTTCTGATAACGCGCATGTTGTAGTTATGCTTTCCGATGATAGAGATCGCACGGGCGAGTGCCCCGGCAAAGTCTCTGATCGTAAAGATCATGATGGTATTCTTCGGGTCCTGTCTTACAGCCTGCACTTCTTCCTGTACTGCTCCGTCACGTCTTCTGAAGACAGCGAAACGGGTCACATTCTGGGAACTTTCGTTAATATCGTGCTCGATCAGCTGAAGTCCGTAGAGCTTCGCGGTCTCAGAACTTGCAATCGCACCGACAGTTATATCCGCCCGGTCGGCGACCTCTTTGGCCGCGCGGGCAGTATTCTCATAAGGGATGGACTCATATCCGTGATGAGCGATAAACTCACCGCACTGCTCGAGTGCCTGCGGATGGGAGATGACTGTCTTAATTGATTCGATGGAGCTGCCGGAAACACCGAGAAGACACTGCGAGATCGAGAGTTCATAGACACCGATCACCTCGAGAGGTCCGCTGAACATCAGATCGCTGACCTGACCGACTTCACCGGCATAACTGTTCTCGATCGGAAGCACAGCCGCATCGGCAAGTGCTTTTGCCACGGAATCATAGGCTTCCTTAAACGTACGGCAGGATACCTTCTCAGCAGACGGGAAGATCCCTCCTACCGCCATCGCAGCAAAAGATCCTTCTATTCCACTATATGCGATCCTCATTGGTCCCTCCTGCACTCAAAACCGCTGATCCCAAGTGTCACAGTATCACACGGCAGTCTGATTGAGGTTCATTTTCTCACAGGCATGAAGATAAAAAAAGTGATATTACGAAAAAAGGCGGTTTTCGTTTAGAAAACCGCCAGTTCTTTTCACTTTGCAATAATCGGATCACCTGTACGGGAGTGCAACTGTGTTATACCGCATGAGTTCCTTTCCGCTGAGATCAGTAACTGTGACCTGATCACAAAGCCCCGTATTACTTCCCGGCTGCATGTCCTGGGAAACAATCCTTCCGGCGTGGATCATCACTTCCGAAAGAGATCCCGTACCTTCCCCTGTATCGAGCTGACAAATGTCTTTTCCGGTTTCCACATCCATGATCCGAGCTTCAGTAAAGTAATGATCCGGTCTCGTACCATGGCACAGATAGAGCTTGTAGTCAGAATAGTCTCTTATGATCTCCGTACTATCCTTACCTTCCGCAATGGTCGAAAAATCGGAAGCATTCCACAGCATCCATTTCGGAGAATTACCATATTGGGATGTAATCAGGATCCGGTCTCCCAGATTATAGCAGTCGAGTTCCTCATAAAGCTCCTCGATCACACCTGTTTCGAGATTCAGGATCTTCGTACGCATGTTACCGTTTGAATAAAGGATCGGCGGATTCTTCTCAAAGCGGATATATTCTAATGTAGACGCCATCACATCCGATAGCGTACGATACGATTCTGCATTCTCAACATCGATCTTCTTTACGAATTTTCCGTTATAGTCATAAAGATTCATCGAGGTTTCTTTCTGCAAAACAATGTATTCACCGGCGATGGTAACTTCACAAATACCGTCCTCCTGATCCTCGAATGTTGTCAGGATCTTACCATCCTGATCGACAATATCAAAGATCGGAAGCTCTCTATCTTTTTCCGTCCGTCTTAAAAGGAATGTATCGTTTTCCAGGTCAAAGATTTCAGAATAAAGATTATCGGACAGTGCTTTTCCATCGACAGAACTAATGCGGTTCACAGATGTATTAACGTCATCAATCATTGCAAAAAGGAAGTTTCCCTGCCTCCTTCCTACATGTATATCCCGGTCTCCCTGTCGGATATCATTACCGGTCGTCCCGTCAAACACGTAGATCTTATCGTCAAAATCATCTTCGCAGATCACATACCGCTCTTCTACCACTCGATCAAAGCAGTAGAGTGTCGACGTATCCATCTTGAGAAGTTTTCCGGACCCGACCTTCGCAGTCGCGAAATCGTACTTATAAATCTTGATTCCATTACTCTCGATCGTATAGAGATACGTGTTTTGTCCGGCCGTGTATTTCCCGTCATACGTCAGTCCCGTGTACGATGCACCGTCTTTGGAGATGATTCCCACCCTATAATCCACAGCATTTCTCTTCGTATTCACGACATACTGCCCTACCAAAAGGCTTCCATCATCGAGGTAATATGCCCAGTCGAATACCGGATCGCAGATGATGCGGCCGTTCTGATCAACAAGTCCATAGAGAGTCTGACCGGAAACCCAGTAAGTCTCATTTTCCACGCCCATGAACGGGATAACAGCACCGTATTCAGCAGATGGTGTATAGTCCGTGATGTGCTCCTCAGAAAGACGCGAGATCACTTCCGCCTTCTTTTCGGGCTTTTGAAAAGCACTCCAGTTCGCAGCCACCGGAACATCAAGTTTTCCCGGGGGAGTTGTATTCGGAGCAATATAGCCTGCCATCTCGACAAGTTTTCTTCCATCCTCACTTAAGAGCCAGTTATAAAGCTTGAATGCGGGACCATTTGGATCCACATGCTTAAACGTCGCCACCTCAAGGGAAAAGGTAACCGGATAACTGTCATCCCCGATCGTTTCCGGTGAGGGGGCAACATCATCGATTTTCAGGATCTTCACTTCATTTTCCCAGTGCGACCCAAGAAGCGAAGAATACTCGATGTAGCCGATCGCATCCGAAGCATTAGTGAACGTGACCGAAGCTGACCATACTGCGTAATCATCACCAGGAACATTCCTTATAGGAGTTTCCGCCGTTATCTCACCGCCCAGAACCAG
>CAMYWO010000087.1:0-7679 GCA_947302815.1 uncultured Clostridia bacterium
GGTTATCCTTATAATCCTGCAGGTATGCAGCAGCCCGGCCAACCTTATCCGCAGGTAGGTATGCCCCCGCAGGCACCATCTTATCCGCAGCAGTATCCTCAGACCGGAATGCCTCAGGCTCCCCAGCCATATGCCGCTCCGGCTGCCACACCGTATCAGGGGCAGCCTTACCCGCAGACAGGAATGCCGTCGCCCTATGCTCCGGTTCCGATGGCTCCGCAGGGACAGCCATATCCGCAGCAGTCATATGCACCGCCCTACTCCTCTCCGATGGGGAATATAGTCAGGACCCGTATGCCTGCTCCAAACGAGTGGCAGTGTTCATGCGGACGTATCAACCCGAACTACACAGGCACCTGTGCCTGCGGTATTAAAAAGAGTGAGCTCACCGGCAGCAGGAACACGCGCCCTGCAAGAGACGCAGCCCCTTCCTCTCGCCCGGCAGCTCCGAAGGCATCCGCGGCAAATGAAGCAGAGAATATCCGTCTTCTTAAGGAGTACAAGACACTTCTTGATAACGGCATCATCTCGCAGGAAGAATTTGAAAAGAAGAAAAACGACCTTCTCCACAAGAACTGATTTTCCGCCTAGAAATATATTCATTCCGATGAAAAAGGACTGTCACAGATTCTGTGACAGTCCTTCTTGATTTACTACTTTTACTGAAAAGAAAGGATCAGCCTCTCTTCTCGAACATCATCTTTCCGCCGGAATATGCATAGCGGACACCATAGACCGGGCCACCCGGATAAGCTTCCTCAAGGAGGGATTCCTTCCAGCCGAGAGAGAGTGCTTTTTCCTTCGTAAGACCCATGCTGGCGGATCTTGCTTCCAGAAGCTCGGATACGGTAACGAACGTGAAGCCCTTTTCCTTCAGTCCCTGGATCATCTTATCGAGAGAATCCGCTGTGGACTGGTGTGAGTCGTGAAGAAGGACCATCGTTCCATCCGATGAGTTATCGATAACGAACTTGGCCGTATAATCCGCATCACCGAGTGCCGGCTTCTTCCAGTCGGACGGACAGCTGATGTCATCCCAGTTAACAACATATTCGTGGTTATCCTTGGAGTACTGGAACAGCGCATCCTGAGCCAGACCCTGACCCGTCGGCGGTCTGATGCAGGTCGACTTCTGACCGATCTTCGCCATAAGTGCATCATCACACTTCTTAAGCTCTTCGTAAGCTACGTCGTATGCGGAGTCGCGAAGGGAAACATGGCTCCAGGTGTGGTTACCGATCTCACAGTTAAGATCGATCATCTTCTGGAAAACCGAGGCATCTGTGCCGGAAACATTCGAACCGATCACGAAGAAGGTTGCCTTGACATTATTTCTCTCCAGCGCATCCAGAACCTGCATGGTGTACTTATCCGGACCATCATCGAAGGTCAGCGCGATCAGCTTTGTTCCTTCCGGATACGAAGCATGCGTACCTGTCGTAGTTGCTTCTGTCGTCGCCTCGGTCTCCGGCGGTGTCGTCTCCGTCAGTTCCGACGATGCTTCAGAAGAAGCCGGCGTAGTCGTGGTAACCGTCGTCTCCACTACTGCTTTCTTCGACTTCTTATTGATCGCAGTTACCATCCATACAAAAGCAACGAGAAGCACCATGAACACGGTAGCCATGACCGCTACGGTATTTCCCAGTGCACGAAGCTGTGCCGTCATCGTTCTTTTGGGATTGCCATTTCCCGTTCTCGGGGACTTGGTAGGCATATAACTCATACTCAGGTCTTACCTCCTGTAACTAGTTCATAGATATACACACTAGATTATAACATACTTATTTTTTCATTAAGCAAGTATTCGCTGAAAGAAAAAGGCTGTACCGGAAACCCGATACAGCCTTTGAAAATACTATTACGATATAGGAATTAAGCCTTACCGTCAGATCCGAGAACATACTGGATCTTATGAGCAACCATATCCTTAACAGCCTGACGAGCCGGCTTGAGGTACTGGCGCGGATCGAAGTGATCCGGATGCTCTGCGAAGTACTTACGGATGTTACCTGTCATAGCAAGACGGATATCGGAGTCGATGTTGATCTTGCAAACAGCGAGAGTAGCTGCCTTACGGAGCTGCTCCTCCGGGATACCAACTGCATCAGGCATGTTACCGCCGTACTGGTTAACCATCTTAACGAATTCCTGCGGAACGGAAGAAGAACCGTGGAGTACGATCGGGAAGCCCGGGAGCTTCTTCATGCACTCTTCGAGAACGTCGAAGCGGAGCGGCGGCGGTACGAGGATACCATCCTCATTTCTTGTGCACTGAGCAGCTGTGAACTTGTAAGCACCATGGGAAGTACCGATAGCGATAGCCAGGGAGTCGCAGCCTGTTCTAGATACGAACTCTTCTACTTCTTCCGGACGTGTGTAGGACTCGTGACCAGCCTCTACAACAACTTCATCCTCGATACCTGCGAGAGTACCAAGCTCAGCCTCAACTACTACGCCATGAGCGTGAGCATACTCAACGACCTGCTTTGTCAGAGCGATGTTATCCTCGAAAGACTTGGAGGAAGCGTCGATCATAACAGATGTGAAACCACCGTCGATGCAGGATTTGCAGAGCTCGAAGGAATCACCGTGGTCAAGGTGCAGAGCGATCGGGATATCCGGATTCTCAGCTACAGCAGCCTCAACGAGTTTTACGAGATAGGTGTGGTTAGCATATGCTCTTGCACCCTTGGAAACCTGGAGGATAACCGGGCTCTTCAGTTCGCCTGCAGCTTCTGTGATACCCTGTACGATCTCCATGTTGTTTACGTTAAAAGCACCTACAGCGTAACCGCCGTTATATGCCTTCTTGAACATTTCAGTAGTAGTAACTAATGGCATAAGTATGTTCTCCTTTATTGTTATTTGTATATATGTAAATAAATTTACACCAAACTTTATTTTACGAGGAAGTACTGCTTTCGTCAATTATATCGGCGAAACATCAGTTAGTTTTAACTTACTCGTCTTTTGCTCCGTCAATCTCTTCCTTGACGTCCTCTACAGCCTCTTCAGCAGCATCCTTCAGAGCCTCTGCAGCTTCTTCTGCAGCCTTCTCTGCTTTCTCCTGCTTCTCTTCCTTGAGAGCCGCCTTTACGAGATCAACAGAATCGTCCTTCGAGTCATCTTTCTTGGAGGAATCGTCCTCATCAGTATTCAGGGCATCGTACTTCTCCTTTGCCTTGTATACGGAAGAAACCAGTTTTGCTTCCTTGGAAAGAAGATCGAAGTCTTCCTTTGTTGCAAGATCCTTGGAAGATGTCTGGTAGCAGACTTCCTCATAAACATTATCAAGGATCAGGTAATCAACCTTCTCCATATTCGCGCCGAGAGTGGAGTTCTGCAGAAGCTGTGTTGCACGGTCTGCTGCACCCTCTCTGGCATCAAAGGAATCGAACGGGATCGTGATCTTGTTGAACATATAACGCAGAGCAACTTCGTTCTTCTGATAGTCCATAGCTACACGATACTTGGCAATTACGAATGTGTGGATGAATACCACGACGCAAAGGAGCATGATCGCGCCGAATACGATCCAGAGAAGCGGGCCCGGATCAGTATTTCCTGCGAGCAGGTAGCCGGCTGCTGCCGCATCAAGCACTGCAATGATCAGCGTGATGATCCTTCTTTTAACGATCTGCTTCTTGGAAGCCGGAAAACAGTGGACCGTGTCCTTTGGCAGTTTATCCAGTTCTTCCTGGGAGATCTCTAAGTTTTTCTCTTCAACTTCACTCATAACATAACCCTCCGAACCTGTTATTTCTTAAGTGCATCGATTCTCGAGAGAACATTGTCCAGCATCTCCTGATACTTGGTCTGTTTCTCTCTTTCCGCGTTAATGACCTTCTCCGGCGCCTTCTTGACAAACTCTTCATTGGCCAGCTTCGCGTTTACACGCTTCATCTCGCCCTCGAGACGCTCTTTCTCTTTACCGAGACGCTCAAGTTCCTTATCGATATCGATCAGGTCTTCGAGCGGGATATAGATCTCACCGGCAGAGCATACACAGGCAACCGCAGTATCCGGGATACCTTCCTTGCTCTGCTGTGTGGTGACCTCAGTAACATTCGCCAGACGCTCAAGGAAAGCCTTACCGTCAACGAACATCGTGCGGTTCTTCTCTTCAGAAGAAACGAGGATCATGCCGATCTTTCTGGACGGGATAACGCCCATGTCCGTCCTAACGTTACGGATCGAACGGATCGCATCCATCAGGATCTCCATCTGCTTCTCTTCTGCTGCGAATACTTCATTCTCACGATATTCCGGCCAATCAGAGATCATGATGGAATCGCTCTTATTGGTAAGAACGAGGTATCTGTATACTTCTTCGGTCAGGAACGGCATGAACGGATGCAGGAGCTGCATGGATCTGCCGAGAACATCGTTCAGGATGTACTGTGCTTCTTTTCTTGTCGCGCACTCCTTATCGAAGAGACGGGACTTCGCGATCTCGATGTACCAGTCGCAGTATTCTTCCCAGATAAAGGAGTTGATCTTGGAAAGAGCTACACCGAATTCGTAGTTATCGAAGTTATCGGTAACTTCCTTGATGATCTGGTTCATACGGGACAGGATCCACTTATCTTCGAGAGTGAACTTGGCGGGATCGACATCGTCAAATGTCAGATCGTCTTCGCAGTTCATCAGAACGAACTTCATGGCATTCCAGATCTTGTTGCCGAAGTTTCTTCCGGCCTCGATCTTATCCTGCTGGAAACGCTGGTCGTTACCCGGAGCATTACCGGTAACCAGAGCATAACGCATAGCATCCGCACCGTACTTCTCGATGATCTCGAGAGGATCGATACCGTTACCCAGGGACTTACTCATCTTTCTGCCCTGGGAGTCACGTACGAGACCGTGGATCAGGACTGTATCAAAAGGAGTCTGCTTCATGTGTGCGCAGCCGGCAACGATCATTCGGGAAACCCAGAAGGTAATGATGTCATAACCGGTAACGAGTGTATTTGTCGGATAGTAACGCTTGAGGTCCGCTGTCTCTTCCGGCCAGCCGAGTGTGGAGAACGGCCACAGTGCTGAAGAGAACCAGGTATCCAGAGTATCCGGATCCTGACGCATCGGCTTTCCGCACTTCGGACATACTGCGGAGTCTTCCTTGGTAACTACGAGCTCGCCGCAGTCATCGCAGTAGAAAGCCGGAATTCTGTGACCCCACCAGAGCTGACGGGAGATACACCAGTCACGGATATCCTCCATCCAGTTGAAGTAGTTCTTATCGAATCTTTCCGGAACAAACTTGGTCTTGCCGGAACGAACTGCCTCGATGGCAGGCTCAGCAAGAGTCTTCATCTTAACGAACCACTGCAGGGAAACACGCGGCTCAACTGTAGTTCCGCAACGGTAGCAGGTACCAACGTTATGCGCATGCGGCTCGACCTTAATGAGGAATCCGCCCTCTTCAAGATCCTTGACAATCTCTTTTCTTGCCTCATAACGATCCATGCCGGCATACTTCGGATAATCATCAGTGATCTTCGCGTCCTCAGTAAGAACAGTGATCACCTCGAGGTTATGACGAAGTCCAACCTCAAAGTCATTCGGGTCATGTGCAGGTGTGATCTTAACAACACCTGTACCGAATTCGATATCAACATAGCTGTCGGCAATGACCGGGATCTTTCTTCCGACGAGCGGGAGAACAAGCATCTTACCGATCACATCCTTATAGCGCTCATCTTTCGGGTTAACAGCGACAGCAGTATCACCGAGGAGAGTCTCCGGACGTGTGGTGGCAAGCTCGAGGTATCCGGAACCATCCTCGAAAGGATATCTCAGATGCCAGAAGGAACCCTGCTGGTCTTCGTATTCAACCTCGGCGTTGGAGATCGATGTGAGGCATTTCGGGCACCAGTTGATGATGCGCTCGCCACGATAGATCAGGCCTTCGTTATAGTACTTAATGAATACATCCTTAACTGCTTCGGAGCAGCCTTCGTCCATGGTGAAGCGCTCATGATCCCAGTCACAGGAAGAACCGACCTTCTTGAGCTGCTCGACGATACGTCCGCCGTACTGCTTCTTCCATTCCCATGCACGCTCGAGGAACTTGTCACGGCCGAGGTCATCCTTGGTCAGGCCCTCTTCTTTCATCGTCGCAACGATTCTCGCCTCAGTAGCGATAGAAGCATGGTCGGTACCCGGTACCCAGAGAGTATCGAAACCCTTCATTCTCTTATAACGGACGAGAACATCCTGAAGAGTATTATCCAGGGCATGGCCCATGTGGAGCTGGCCCGTAATATTCGGCGGCGGCATAACGATACAGAAGGACTCCTTGGATGTATCGCCCGAAGGTTTGAAATATCCTTTATTCATCCACTCCGAATAGAGTCTGCTTTCGGCCTCTTTCGGGTCAAAAGCCTTGCTGATATTATCTGTGCGTCCCATTATTTCGCCTCCAACTTCTCACTATCTTTCTTTCTGATATCTGCACGCTTGATCTTACCGGAAGTAGTCTTCGGGAGTTCATCTACGTACTCGACGACACGCGGGTACTTATACGGTGCAGTAGTCTTCTTAACGTGATTCTGAAGTGTCTTTGTAAGTTCTTCAGAAGGTTCGTATCCCTTGGTCAGTACGATGGTCGCCTTAACGGCAAAGCCACGGACCGGATCCGGAACACCGGTGACGGCGCATTCGAGAACGGCCGGGTGCTCCATAAGAGCGCTCTCTACCTCGAAAGGTCCGATACGGTAACCGGAAGACTTGATAACGTCATCGACACGTCCGACATACCAGAGGAATCCGAGCTCATCGCGGTATGCAGTATCACCTGTGTGATAAAGGCCGTCGTGCCAGGACTTCGCCATAGCCTCCGGATTCTCTTCATAACGGAGGAGAAGTCCTACCGGACGTCCGCCGTATTCTTCGGAAGTTCTGATGCAGATCTCGCCTGTCACACCGGTCGGGCACTCATTACCGTCCGGATCGACAACAGCTACATGGAAACCCGGTACCGGATAACCCATGGAACCGGTTCTCGGAAGTACCCACGGGAAGTAAGTGCCACAGACAACGGATGTTTCAGACTGGCCGAATCCTTCGTAGATCTTGCAGCCGGTATTCTTCAGCCACTGGTTGTAAACTTCAGGGTTCAGGGCCTCACCTGCCGTGCAGCAGTGCTTGAGGTGAGAAAAGTCGTAGCCTTCGAAGCTCTCCTTGATCATGAAGCGGTACATCGTCGGCGGCGCACAGAAAGTCGTGATCTTATAGTCACAGATCTTCTTTAAGATATCTGCGCCGTTGAACTTATCAAAGTCATAGATGAAGAGGGTCGCTTCGCCGAACCACTGTCCGTAGAACTTACCCCACATGCACTTCATCCAGCCTGTATCGGAGATCGTGAAGTGGAGCTTTCCATCTTCAACTCTGTGCCAGAATACACCGGTAAAGAGATGTCCCAGCGGCAGGGTATGGTCGTGAAGAACCATCTTCGGGTAACCTGTCGTACCGGAACTAAAGCACATCAACATCGGATCGGTCGCCATAATATCATCGGCGCCGGTCGGACGGGTCCACTCGTCACTCATCTTCGCAACTTCTGCATCGAAGTCGATCCAGCCTTCCTTCTTCTTACCCCAGGTAACGCAGCGGATGACCTCGTGATCGTACTGGTCCATATCCTCATCGAATCTCTCGGTGCAGTCGTCATCACC
>CAMYWO010000088.1:0-7497 GCA_947302815.1 uncultured Clostridia bacterium
ATCGGCTTCACTTCGATGCCGGTCCCGGAGAGATTCACCGCATCGATCAGAAGAATATCCGGACGGATGGCAAGTCCCTGAACACAGGCACGCATCGCATTCTTAGTAGCCTCGAGGATATTGATCTCATCGATTTCCTTAGGTTCAACGCGGATGATACAAAAGCACTTGGCCTTCTCCACGATCTCATCATAAAGCAGATCTCTTTTCTTGGGGGAGAGCTTCTTAGAGTCATCAAGACCGTAGATCGGCTTATCCGGATCAAGAATACAGGCAGCAGCAACGACAGGCCCTGCCAGCGGGCCTCTTCCCGCTTCATCAATGCCGCAGCACAAAGGCTTTCCCTGTTCTGCGCACTCTTTCTCAAATGCTGACATTACTTCATATTTCTCGATCAATTTCTCTTCACGTGTCATATATTTACTCCTTCGGCTGATCAGGTGTTTCCAGAGAGATACGTCCGATACGGATATTCCTGAAATCATCCAGGAAAAGCTTGGCAAAGCGCTCATCGTTAATACGGCCGCCGGATAAGATGCAGCCCATCTTTCTGGCCGCTTCCTCAAACCGCTCATAATCATCCTCGATATAATCCTCAGAACCATAAGGTTCAAGTTTATATCTGGCGTAGAATTCATTAGGATACAGCTTCTCGATCAGCTTCATACCGGAAAAAGCAACATCCACAACATCAACAACCTCCACCTTTACTGCTCCGGTCAGAGTTAAGACAAGCTGGTTTCTCGGAGTCCCGAGTCTCGGCCAGAGAACACCCGGCATATCCATCAGTTCAAGCTGACCGTCAGATCTGGCCCATTTGAAATCGCGGGTAACACCGGGCATATCGCCGGTCACCGCGATCTTACGGTTACAAAGGCCATTGATCAGTGTGGACTTTCCGGAATTCGGGACACCAACGACCATGGCACGGACGGGGCGTCCGATGCGGCCCTTATTCTCAGCCTTAGCAAGTATATCCGCACAAGCCTCGACAGCCATAGCACGAAGCTTATCGAGTCCCTTCTTATGGGACGCATCGATAGCAATAGCACGGATCCCGTTTCCCTTATAGTACGAAAGCCATGCGGATGTCACCTTCTCATCGGCAAGATCGGCTTTATTGAGAACAACGATACGGGGTTTCTTAGATACAAGTGAATCCAGTTCGGGATTTCTGCTGGAGATCGGGATACGGGCATCTACAGTCTCAAATACGATATCCACGTATTTCAGCTTATCTGACACCTCGTTCAGTGCTTTTCGCATATGACCCGGAAACCAGTTTATATTCGTCTTATTCTCACTCATTTGGATCAGTCCTCATATTTCAGTTTAATTTCAAACAATTTGATTGATTCATCATTCTTGCCAATTCTTTCAACATAAAATGAATCAACAACCATTTCAAAAGTATCATCTAATTCAATTTCTTTATCTAACGGTTTGTTTGCCAGGCTTATATGCGGAACATAATTATGTCTGTCTCTATGTTCTAAATGTTCCGGAATAATCTCTTTATAGATATCATCACTGATTCTTTGAATAATCTCTTTATTCTCGATCACATTTAAAAATCTATAGTTTGATTCTCCTTTCGGAGTTGAAACGCCATGACATACGATCCAAAACGGCTTATATTTCGACAATACTTCAACTAATTTATTGTATAGTTCTTCATCAGAAATTTCTGAATCGAATGGAAATGCAACAGCAATATGCGGATCGATCTTGTCCGCAATGTCATAATACTTCTTTTGTATATCTTTTATTTTATCGATATTGGGGAAATCCGCCATTATCAATATATCTCTTTTATTCGCATTATTAAAAACCATATGAAAATTATACCACATATAGTTATCCGGCTTCGGTTCAAAGACGCAGAAAAATGACAGATTTGTCAGATGACAGAATAGAAAGGGGATTCAGAGAAAAAGAATTCTACAATGGTATCAGCAACAAAAAGACAGGAGCAATTGAATGAAGAAGACAGTAGCATCTCTGGTATTAGCATCTCTTATGCTTTACGCGACAGCCTGCGGTGCTAAGACACAGAAAGTGACACCAAGGACGATCACCACAACTGAAGCGAATATTCCTGCATCCAAGCAGGATAAGAAAGACAGCCAGATAACTTCTGATACTACTAATCAAGATGAAACAGAAGAAACAGCGAAAGTTGTCAACCTGACACAACGGCCGAAGAATCAGAATGATATCTCGATCAAAATGGATCCCGAGAATAAAACTGCTGATGTTGAGCATAAACTGACTTATATGAATAACACGGATTCTGTTCTGAATGATATATACTTCAACCTGATCCCGAATGCATTTGCCAAGCAGGACGGCGGCATCAAGATGAAGAAGATCACGATCAACGGTCAGGAAGTTACGATGAAGAAAGTAAAAGATACTGTCTACAGCATTGACCTCCCCTCACCGCTTGAAAAAGGAAAAAACGTTACCATTGATATGTCCTATACGATCAAGATCCCGATGATCGCCGACCGTTTCGGATATAACGGCAACACCTATAATCTCGGAAATGCACTTATCACGCCGGCTATGTATGAGGACGGAAAATGGCTTGTACAGCCTTACATCAATATCGGTGATGCATTCTATACAGAGATCGCGGATTATCACGTTTCGATCAGTGCACCGGAAGGATATCAGATCGCCGCATCCGGAACCAAGATCGACAGAGTGTACCAGGCTGAGAATATGCGCGACTTCGCCTGTGTGATCTCTTCTGATTTAGAACTGCTCTGCGAAGAACACGAAGATATCGCATTAAACGTCTTCTATCCGAAGAACTGTCCGGGTTCCGGCCGTCATGTCATGGATGTCGCAAAGAAATCTCTAACCCTCTATAACGAAATACTCGGAAAATATCCGTATGATACGTTAAACATGGTCCTGATCGATATGCCGGGCAATATCGGCGGCATGGAATACCCGGGTCTGATCATGATGACGGTACACGATGATATGGAATCCCTTCTCGATCTTTATAACGGAAAAATCACTGTTCAGGACTATATTGAACTTCAAAAGCAGAAAGAAGGTACTTCCGGAGATATTGAGAAAATTTCCGATCTAGAATCATCAGGAGAAACACTTTCCGATGAACAGGTTAAGGGAACTTTCCTCTATGAAGTGGAATCTCTCACCAAGTCAACTGTCCACGAGATTGCCCACCAGTGGTTCTATGGTATCGTCGGAAATGATGAAGTCAGATATCCCTGGATCGATGAAGGATTCTGCAGATTCATGGAAGGATACTATTGCAATAGATTCAGCGAAGGCGACAAATACACCTACCCGCTCTTCGAAAGATTCGAAGCTACCGATGAATCCATATATGATGAAAAGAATACGAGTCAGGGTGAATTCCACTCTGTTGACCTTAGCAAGTCACTCTACGACTTTTCCAAACAGCAGGAAGACTACGGAGAGATCTACTACAAAGCTGCAGCCATGATCTATCACATGTATAAAAAGATGGGTGATACTGCTTTTGTAGAAGCTCTCAAGGAATATATAAATAAATTTGCCTACAAGGAAGTAACTCCGGATGATTTCAAAGAATTCTGGGCATCCAGGGGCGATTTCAAGGATCATCTCGAGCTCTATATTCCTTCCACCAAATAAGCCCGCAACTTCAATTTCATATCCCCCTCCAAGTTAAAAAGACTGTCCCAAGGACAGCCTTTTTACTTTTCCTGTGCTTTTCGGGCATAACAAAAGGGTGTCTCTTTTTCAAGAAACACCCTTCTTAATTCGGTACTTAAGCCTGAATTACTTCTTAGAAGAAAGCTTCTCAGTAATTCTTGCAGCTTTACCAACGCGACCACGCAGGTAATAAAGCTTAGCTCTTCTTACACGTCCCTTACGAACGATCTCAATCTTTTCAATGTTAGGAGAATGAACGGGTAAAACACGCTCAACGCCTACGCCATAGGAGAGACGGCGAATAGTCATAGTCTCAGAGAGACCGCCGCCCTTACGTGCAATCACATAGCCTTCAAATACCTGGATACGCTCACGGGAACCTTCCTTGATCTTCAGGTGTGCTTTTACAAGATCACCGATCTCGACCTCGGAATAGCTATTACGCAGATTATCCTGCTCGACTGCTTTTACTAAATCCATGTCAGTTTCCTCCTCTTCCGATAGATGTTCATGCGGGATCACGCAGCGGACCATCCCTTTTAGCCGTTAAATGATAACATAACGAATTTTCATATGCAAGTGTTTTCTTTCGAAAAGCACTCATATTTCTTACTTTTTCAGTTTTCTCCGCCCTTTTTCTCTACAAAATAGGCGTATCCGACCTCATACGGGTGGTCGAAAAGCTTACAATCCTTATGTTTTCTCAGTGTCCAGATGACCATGATATCTCCGCATCCGCCTACAACACCGATTACACCGAATGTAATCAGGAACAGATTCGGGATGATCAACCCGATGATGATCGGAACAATACCCAGGAAAAGAGTCGGAGCGATGCTTCCCCAGAAATACTGGGAAACACTCAGTGCTTCCCGGCAATGGCAGTAAGGAGTGATCATCTTAACATTCAAACCGAAATCGATGCTTCCCCACTTCTTTTCGCACGGAAAGTGCCAGAAGAAGCCGTGTATAAATTCATGCACGAAGATCGAGATAATGTACATGGCCATGAAGAACAGGAACCCGTACGGAAGCTTAAACCCGAAAAACTTATCGTAATCGAGAGCCGACTTCCCATAGATCAGGGCAAATGCGCCAAATGAAATAGCACCTACGATGACCATGACCAGAACACCGAACACATTTGCGGCGATGATGCTGATCTTTTCAAGTCTGGCTTCATAGCCCTTCTCATCCATTTCTTTTACAAGATCTTCGTATTCCTGCTTTTTGCGGGCTACGATCTTTTCATTTTCAACTTCAATCCTCATTTGATTCCCCCGGTTGTCTTCCCTGCTGCTGTTCGATCTCCAGGATCTTTTTCCAGTCATCAGACGATATGTCAAGTTTTGTAAGCATGTCCGGACGGCGTTTCCATGTATCATAAAGACCATGGATGCGCTTCCATTCTTTGATTTTGGCGTGATTTCCCGAAAGCATGACTTCCGGAACCTTTTTATCGTGCCAGATATTCGGTTTCGTGTACTGCGGTGCTTCCAGATATCCACTCATATGGGATTCTTCCTCATATGCTTCAGAGTTGGGAAGAACGCCATCGATCATTCTGGATACACAGTCAATTACGACACAAGCCGCTACTTCACCGCCGGTCAAAACATAATCACCGATCGACAGATCCTCGTCAACGATCTCATCGAGCACGCGCTGGTCGATACCCTCATAATGCCCGCAAAGGATCACGAGGTGATCGTATTTAGAAAGTTCAAGTGCTTTTGCCTGCGTCAAGACAGAGCCTTTGGGGCTCATGAAGACACAGTGCGGCTTCGGTTCTTTTTCCGCATCATAAAGCGAAGAAAACGCCTGATAAACAGGCTCGCACTGCATGAGCATACCCGTTCCGCCGCCGAAAAGCGTATCATCGACCTTACCGTAACGGTTCCCGGAGAAATCCCGGATATCGACCGTCTCAACAGAAATGATACCCTTCTCCCCTGCGCGGCCGATAATACTCTCGCTCAGGAAATCATTGACCTGTTTAGGAAATAATGTAAGAACCGAAAACTTCATAGCAAGCCTCACTCATAGATCTCATAGAGGCCTTCAGGAAGTTTGACCTTCATGGTGCCGCCGGCAATGTCAACTTCATATACGATTGCATTGAGATAAGGGATCAGAAGCTCATTCTTCCCCTTTCTCTTCACGATAATAATATCGCTGGCACCGGAATTGATGATGTCCTTGATCGTACCGAGCTCACCCCGCTCGTCGTCAATGACCTTAAGGCCGATAAGATCCGCGATAAAGTATCTTCCTTCCGGAAGCTTGACCGCATCTTCTCTGGACACAGCGATATAGAACCCGGTAAGTTTACCGACTTCATCTCTATCATCGATCCCCTTGAACTTAACAAGTGTACGTGTGTCGTCCACGCGGGCCTTCTCGACTTCTTTCGTCTCCTTCACACGTTCTCTGTCATCGAGGATCAAGCATTCTTTAAGCGAAGAAAAACGGCGCACATCGTCGGTGAGAGGGATGATCTTCACCTCTCCCCGCACACCGTGTGCACCGCCAATCTTCCCTATTACAAGGTAATCTTTCATCCGACGATATCTACGATAACACGTCTTCCGTCACGAAGGTATTTCGCCTTCATGATCGAACGGATCGCCTGAGCACGGCGGCCGCCCTTACCGATGACTTTACCCATATCTTCCGGGTTAACAGTAAGTTCCAGAACGACTGTGTTTCCTCTCTCGGACTTCTTTACGGATACATCCTCAGGATGGTTGACCAAGGACTTGGCCATTGTAGTTAATAATTCCATATCTACAACTTGCAGCATGAATATAGTGGTAGGTTTGCTGCTCTCCTCCTTATAGTATTCGGTTGATAAATTACTTCTCGATAGCGCCGGACTTCTTCAGAAGAGCACGAACTGTATCTGTAGGCTGTGCACCGTTAGCGATCCACTTCTTAGCTGCTTCGTTGTCGATCTTGATCTCAGCCGGATCAGTCAGAGGATTGTATGTACCGATCTCCTCGATGAAACGACCGTCTCTCGGATAGCGGCCATCCGCTACAACTACACGATAAAAAGGAGCCTTCTTTGCACCCATTCTTCTCAGACGAATTTTTACTGCCATTTTCTTTTCCTCCTAGCAATAGTTCTTTTATGTTTTTTGTTTTATATTCTCGCGTTAAGCCCCCGCTTTCCCCAGGGCTTTCCTTTGGGAAAAGCACTCAGGGCTTTCGAAGTTTCGCGTGAACATCAATGTTTAGAACGGGAATTTACCTTTCCCGAAAGGATTGCCGCCCATTCCCGGGAAGCCTTTTCCCATGCCCGGCATCTTGCCGAGACCCTTCTTGCCTTTGGTCATCTTACTGAACTTCTTCATCATCTCAGCTGTCTGCTCATACTGACGGATCAGCTGATTGACCTGCTGTACCGTAGTGCCCGAACCCGCAGCGATTCTCTTCCTTCTGCTGGCGTTCAGGATATTCGGTACACGGCGCTCTTTCTTCGTCATCGAGCGGATGATCGCCATGTTCGTATCAATGACCTTATCATCGATATCTTCTTCCTTGACCTTACCGGCTGCACCGGGGATCATCTTAAGAACATCTTTCATCGAACCGAGCTTCTTGATCTGTTCGAACTGGGAAAGAAGATCTTCCATGCTGAAAGTGTTGCTGAGCATACGCTCAACAGATTTCGCAGCTTCTTCCTCATCGATGGACTGCTGCGCCTTCTCAATAAGGGAAAGTACGTCACCCATGCCGAGGATACGGTCTGCCATACGGTTCGGATAGAATTCTTCGATATTCTCGATCTTTTCACCGACGCAGATGTACTTGATC
>CAMYWO010000089.1:0-7341 GCA_947302815.1 uncultured Clostridia bacterium
CTTTCCGGTGATGACGAATCCGTTCGTGCCGAAGTAGGCGGTCGTGACCAGCGGCTCGTCGTTTTTCATGCGCGAGAAGTCGAGGTAAGCGATGTTTCCGTCTTCATCACAGAGATTGAAAAAGGGGAGAAGATAGGGCGGAATGCCGGCGTCGCGGGCTTCGAGGGCGACCGCGAGAAGATTGAAGTTTGCATCTTCGGTATCGTGCGGATCCAGAAATAGAACATCGCGTCTTTCGATCGTCAGGTCGCCGCACTCTGTGTAGAAATGAATCATCTGCTCGGAAAAGTCGAGCCCGAGTTTTTCTTCTGCGACGGCGATGTCCTCACGGCGGACACAGCGTTCCGGCCAGAGAAGACCTCTGTCCTTCGCAATACGGATGAGTTCCTGATAGTCAGCAACACTCATTAACACAACCCCCTTAAAACCTACTTGAATCGTAGCATACAAAGCTAACTGTTTCAAACCGCGAAGATGATATAATTAATCCATAGAATCCTGTTAGAAAGCTGAATTAACGCTTTTTGACCGGTGAAGTGGAATTGGGATGAGTCATGTAGGGTAATGCAATGTATGTACGAGCTGTAAGTAATATCAATAAAGCGATTCTTTCCTCGATGGTGTATGCCAGAGTCAATCTTGGCTGGTATGCACAGTATGTCATTTATAACAAATGGCAAAAAGCCTTTGAACTCGTGGATTATATGAATAAGTCATTGCCTCAGGGATACGCTGAAGTTCAGATGATTCAGACCGGAACCGATGGTTTTGAAGAATATAGCGGGTCCAAGCTTCTGAAGCTGAAGGATTACTGCAAGAAGAACGGATTGGAGACGCCGGACGTAAAAGTTCTTTTCGGATATCCGGACGCGTGTGAGAACTATGCCTTCCTCTGTGACATTATCGAGAACAGGACGGTTCCCGCGGATCGATATCCGATTCAGCTGAGAGATCTGCCCGATGTTAAAGAATGGCACTATATTCAGACAGAGGACGACGTCCAGGAGTTTATGAAGCTTTTTGCGGGATTCCATGATTCCAAGCTTGTAAGGCTCTCGTACGAAGAATCTGATGAAAGAGGAATAAAGGCGAACGCAGTATTTGATAATTCCGGGTGGTTCGGTATCGTCGAGCTCTGTTTTGAAGGGGTTCAGTTTCTGAAGATTCTTCCGCCGATGGAAAACTACAGCAGTGAAATCTTATCTGCAACGCTTCATGTGGATGAAGATGGAGTTTTCTGGGCGGATGAGTATATGGAGGAGCTGGATATGTCGTATGAAGGAAGTATAATCCGTGCTCTCTCTGTGAAGTGGAAGAAGCTGGATGCGTGATGCAGCAAAAGAGGTGAGAAGTATGAGTATTTCTTCGATTTCAGATTCGCTTCCTTGCCTGACTGAAGCAGGATTCAATGTCGGGACGGAATGTTCCGACGCGCAATATGAGCGTGTCGCATGGACGAGAGAAGGTGTCAGGATTGTTATCGAGCATGAGATTATTCATTACACGCTCTTCTTGTCGATGTATCTTCGTGACAGGGAAGTCGATGTGAACAGGCTCTTTGAAAAGCACGGCCTTCCGTACCGCAGGAAGTATGAATATCCCGACAAATCCCGCCTGGAGAAGGCTATCACTTATATGTCGGATGCCGTAACCGGCTTCATCAGTAAATATCGCGACGATCCGGACGGGTTGAAAGCCGCACTTGAAAAAGCACTGATCCTAGAATCTACCGAAACCGAGGAAGAACGTTATCTTCGTGCAGCAGATCAGCAGTATCTGGCCGGGAACTACCATCAGGCAGTGCATTTCTATGAGCATGCCGGATCAATCATGAGTGATCTTCAGAGAAAAAGATATAATCGCGCAAAAGAAAAACTATTGTGATAGAAGAAAAAGAGCCGGAAATGAAGTGAACCCTTAAAGTTGAACAAACTTCGGGGGTTCACTTCAAAATCCGGCTCTTTTCTATAATTTGTAATTCTGAAATCAATAATAGTAGGTTTTTGCGACAAGTGAGGCTTGGGTATCACTCTGTCAGCGGCATCTCAATATGAATTGTGAAATAACCGTGCATGTCAATCAGTTTGGAAACATGATAAGTCATATATAATTGTGACTCATTATCTCCCGAGCCGAACTGCATGAGTGAATCACGGCCCAGAATCTCCTTCAGCGCTTCACAACATGTGGTATATAATTCTTCCCAACTATCCCGGTCTTTCGCAACAAGGATTAATCCTGCGCGGCTTCCCTGATCCAGTGTGCCATCGTCATTGCGAAGGATGTGAAGATTTACGTTATCAATACCTTCCGAGATACCCAGTGTACTCAGATGCCAGTAATAGAATACCCAATCGAAGGAGTAATCATCGTACTTATAATCATATGGATACATCATGCAGCGTTCCGGGAAGTTTTCCAGAGTTTCATCTTTCGGAGTTTGGGAGATTGCGATAATGTTTTCCTTGATTTCTTCCGCACTCTTTCCTTCAAAATCGATGAAAATGGTACCTGACGCGTTCATCTGGCCTGATTTGGAATAGATTTTGGTTTTTGTATCGTCGCCGGTGGTCGGCTCTGAAGTGGTTTCACTTATTTCGGTTGTTGATTCGTCAGTTGCGACCGCTGAGTCTGAATTCTTTGCGGATGCTTCTACCGAAGTGATCTCCGTATTATCGTTTCTCTCTGTTTCCGCTTTCATGTTTGATTTCTGATTAGTTGTAAACAGGATTACTCCTGTTATAACACCTGCTGTAAGGACAGCGGCGCTACCGATAATGATTTTCTTGACCATACTCCCTGTTCCTTTCTTGATCGCTTCAGAAGCGAGTCTTTTTCCGGCTTCCGTGGAAACCGCCTCTGCAGATGCGGACAGGTGAAGTAATGATGCAGGCATAGGTTTGATAAGGACCTGCTCGGCTTCTTTGTTGAAAAGTTTCGTTAAGAACGGCAGCGGCATAGCAAACAGCTTCGTATTACTTTCTTCTTCATATTTTTCTACCTCCTTCTTTATCTGTTTACGGGCATAGCTCAGACGCCAGAGAACCGTTCCCTGAGGGACACCGAGAGCTTCGGAGATTTCCTTGGTGCTCATCTCATTAAAGTAGAATAAGATGATCGTTCTTCTGACGTCCTCCGACAGGGAATTCTCGATAATGTTCATGACGATCCTGCGCATCTCGGCTGATTCCACGATCGAATCCGGAAGGAAGTCTTCCGGGACAGTTTCCATGGTTTCAAGGACTTCGTCTTCCACGTACTCTGTTCTTGACGACTTCAGACGATTCAGGCACTTGTTGGCCGCGATCTTCTTGAGAAGAGCGACCACTTTGCTTGTATCCTCGATGTAGCCGTACGATTCGATAAAGGAAACGAACGTGTCCTGCACGACATCCTCGGCATCGGCTTCATTCCGAAGAAGAGCCATGGCTGTCCAGTACACGGCGCGGTAACCTTCGTTGTAGATCTTTTCGAGTTCTTTCTCTGTCATAAAAATGCCTCCTTCATATCCGCATCTACTTACTAAACAACTGAGCGACACGGATTATTGGATAGGTAGAGAAAAATTTTTCGTTTTTCACAAAAACAGTATAGCAATGAATGGTCTAAAAGTAGAGTATTAATAATATTCGGAGGTTTCCTGCAAATTTTTTCGTGATTACCCAATAATTTACCCCGGTAAGTTGTTTAGTAAGTAGATGAGACAATCGCATGATATAATTTTATTGGGTTGTTTGATCTCAAATTATGAGGATCAGGAGAGCAGGGTATGTGTGCAGAGAATAATCAGAATCTGGAAATCAATCCTGAAATGAATCAGGAAATCAATTCTGAGATGAATCAGATTCAGGAAACGGATCTGGAGCAGATCGTCAGACATGCTCCGAATTACCGGACAGAGGAAGAGGCGATCGCCATTGCTAACGGTATCTCGGAAGAGGAGGCTGTTGCAATGGTGGCATCCGCTGATTCTTCGGCAAAGCGTCCGGGCGAAAGAGCCGCCGTAGCAGGTGCTTTTCGCGAAGAATTAGGGCACGCGATGGAAGCGGGCGCCAAGGTGATGTCGGCAGATAAAGAACTCCGGTTCTGTCTGGAGCTGCAAAGAGACCGCCTTGCGAGAAAGAATATCCGGTATAAGGAAGAACTGGATCCGGGAAAAAAGCCGATGCGCTCTGCCGTGAACAACGTCCGTTCCTGGCAGGACGGCCACTACGAGACTTCGTGGTCCGTCGGGTATATCAAGCGCAAAAGGACCGCCGAAAGAGACGGGATGAAGACGTTCAAGCGAACAGAACCGTCGTCGATCTGCGAAACGGTCATCGATGTCAGAGACGGGGAAAATGTCAGCGAGGATACCTACTGCTGCCCGAACTGCGGCGCGGTCTCCACGATCAAAGAACTTCAGGAAGGCTGCAGCCAGTGCGGTACGTCATTCCAGATGACAGAACTGTATCCGAAGGTCGGAAACTACTTCTTCGTGGATGACCCGGCCGTAAGCACGGATCCGATCTGGAAGACGGCGATCCGATACGGACTTCTTGCACTTCCTGTGACGATCCCGCTGTTTTCGCCGATGATCTTATTCAGATCCGAGACCGGAAGTTCGCTTTCGAATATGAAATTTGCGGTTCCGTCAATTTCCTTGGTAATCCGGTATATTGTTGGCATGATCATCGTGAGCCCGCTTACGGGATACTTCGTATGGATGCTTTCACTCTTTTTCTTAAGTTTTGCCCAGCTCGGCAAAGAGTCGCCGGCCGCGCTTTCCGTCGGAAAATCCAGAAAGAGATTTGCTGCGCAGATGAGCAGACTCAGTTCGGCATATGCCTTCGAGACATTCTCTTCGAAGATCACGACGCTTTTCAGGATTCTGGTCTTTTCTGACAACCGGGAGAGCCTGCCGTTCAATGCGGTAAAAGATCTCGGAACGGATTTCGATAATGTGGTCGACTGTACATTCCGCGGATGGATGTCCTGTAAGAAGATCAAGACAGAAGAGAATAAAGTCTTTGTCACGGGAGATGTATATCTGGATTTTGTTCGTGACATTGGAACTAAACTCAAAGTGAAGAGTGAGGTCTATCAGATCAAGGCGGGAAAAAGGACAGATGTTCCGGTCCTGACGAATTTCTCGATCGCGAAGATCCAGTGCCCGAGCTGCGGTGCGAGCTTTAACTCCTTTAAGTCGAAGAACTGTCCGTACTGCGGCACGGAGTGTCCGCCGGCAGAAGATGACTGGGTGCTCTATGACGTCAAGAATGTCGGAAAACAGCACCTAATCAAGAGTATCATCATTGCTGTTGTGGCTTTTGGGATCCTGATCGGATCTATACTCACCACGTATGGGCCATTTGCCAAGTAATATTGAAATGAACGTTTGGTCAGCGTAAGGCTGCTTGCAAATAAAGAAGGTGATTTTATGATGCTTCTGCTTATCTTCGTTGAATGGCTGGTAGGAATTATCGTCCTTTTCAAGCTCAGCGATGCTATGAATAACCAGAAAAAGAAAGAAACTGCTGAGACGAAGACTCCGTTCTGGAATAAGATCCCCCGCTGGGTCTACACGATAATAGTGATCCTGGTGTTCTATCTTTTCATGACTAAGGGACTGAGGTTCATAGTTAATAAGATGAATGACAGAGATGCAAAGCAGGAAGCCAAGATCGAGCAGATCGAAGCTGATTACGAAGACCTGCATGAAGACAATTTCGATGAGACAACCGGAAAAACGATCCTGACGCAGGAATTCCTTAAGAAAGAGTACAGGATCTTCCATGAGGAAATTCAGCAGGAAACCGGCTTTATGATGAAGATCGGGATCATCGGACTGTTCCTTATAATCGGATGCGCGATTATCTTTGCCGTGCAGAATATCATAGGCACGCTTTATAAGAAAGACCGTTCGATGGTAAAATCACTCATCTTCCTTCTGATTCCGACCGCACTCCTTGTCGCCGGTATTATCACTTCAAAAATGGCATACTCATATGAAATGCCGCTGTCTCCGAAAAAAGTCGAAACGATCGAAGTATATGCTGTTACAGCCCGCAAATATGAGTATGAACATGAGACAGAGGATAGCACGGATATCGAGCATTACGTCTATATTGACTTTGGTGACGGTAATGGCGAAGTGAGATATACGAAGAAGAACCTGAACCATCTCTTCCGCACGATCGACGAGCCCGGCAGGTACTATCTGGCGCGTGCTGTAGCAAACGGGAAGACCTGTGACTTCATGTGCTTTGCGGAAGATAAGTATATTTCGGAAGAAGAGGTCTAAGAGGAGGTTGTGAATATGTCCGGGAAAGCACGAAAAGCAGGAGCATTACTTCTGGTCTGTTGTGTTATGCTTTCGAATTCCTCATGCCGCAGGCGCAAGCGGGAACATGTAAACAGAGATGATTTCGTCAAATCAGTAGAACAAGAACAGCATGTTACCGACTGGACCGACCCTGTCCCACAAGGGATGGAGATCAGATACGTCATTGTAAGAGAACGGAAAGTTAATCTTGAAGGCGAGCTTAAGGATTACCGGTTTGAGTATGATGATCAGGGGCGTCAGACGGCATATATGGAAGTCTGGACAAATGGAAACTATCGGGTGGAATGCGACTATAACAACGATGGCGCAGTCAGTGCAATCAGGGTAAGACATGAGGGCGCACAAGGAAGTGCTCCATATTATGACAGAGACAGATTCTATACGTATAATGAGAAAGGACAGCTTATTTCGTGGTATCAGGATGAAACCAGAAATGGGAATACGAGTAGAAAAGCAACTGTATATATGTACGATGATGTGGGGCGGCTGATTGCAGAAAGATCCTCGTCAACAGATTTGAACAACCCATCGCCAACTCCCGCGGAAATATTCGGAAATGATTGGTATACATACGATTATGATAAGACCTTTCCCCGCATGGAATACCGCATTGAATTAAGACAACCTCATGGCGATATTGCGGCTGATTATAAACCGTTTGAAATTGTCCAAAGACTCTATGATGAAGAGGGTAACCCGGTATCCGGGGATGCGGACAATGAAGAAAGAGACTACTTGGATAGTGATGGTCTCCCGGAAGGGTGGAAAAGGAACTATACCGAAGAGCATTCTCAGTTAACTCATGATGAACACGGGTTATTGATCATTGAGAAATGCGTTGAAAATGGAATAGTTTCGGACATTACCGTTTATGATTATAAGGCGGTACTGGTTCCGGTAAACAAATAGTCAAATAGAAGCAACATAACGAATCTGTTATGGCTATTTTCAACTCTGTAGCTGAGATTTATAAACCGCTGATAAAAGAATACCATACCAGCACTTTAATGGCACTA
>CAMYWO010000090.1:0-7323 GCA_947302815.1 uncultured Clostridia bacterium
CTGCTGAACATAAGGCTGTTGCTGAGCAAAAGGCTGCTGAACAGGCGGATTCACCGGCGGCTGGTATGCAGGCTGGTAGGCAGGCTGTACCGGCGGCTGATATTCCGGACGGCTTTGCATCTGAGGCGCCGCCTGCGGATACGAAGGCGCATTCTGTGCCGGTGCTTCACTATATTGAGGCTGACTGTATTCTTCCGAATTCGGAGTAAAGAAGCCGACTGTTCCCTGTTCGGAACCCAGTGGGATCTTTACCGGTTCTTTCTTATTTTTCTTGAAAAGCGAGTGTTTCGGAGCTTTTTCTTCATATCTGGCAAACAGGGAGCTGTTCGACATCTTGATTCCGGCACCGCACTGAGGGCAGGAACTGAACTTGTCCGCATCGAAAAAGTGTTCATTTGTGCATTTTACAGGTCTCAATCCTATCCCCTCCTGTAACTTATATTATATCAACGATGGCAACCGTCATATTGTCTCTTTTCAGACCTCGTGCATGTGCTGCCATCAGTGTCTGCTCATTCAGGATCCTGACTGCGTCTTCGGACTTTACGTACCCGGAGATAATGCTCTTTACCATCTCCATCGGAAGATACTTATACAGTCCGTCAGACATAAGAATGATCTTATCTCCGGAGAGCAGACGGAACGGTTCGTGATTACTGTCGATCAGCGGGATCCCGCCAATACCGAGAAAACTGATCAGGGCTCCGGCGCTGGGTTTCTGGTTCTCAAAGAAAGCCCTGGATATCATTCCCGCTTCAAGGTTTTCTTTCAAAGCCAGTTCATATGTATGATCCTTCGTGATCTGGATCATCTCCTCGCCGCGCATCAGATAGATCCTGCTGTCACCTGCAGAGACCCAGAACACGTTCTTCTTTTTTACGAGCACCGAGACGATCGTCGTTCCGGAACGCAGAGGATCTCCGTTCTCATCCCAGTTCTGGGAGATCTCATAATCGGCATCCGCAATAACACTTCGGAAAGTCTCCTCGATATTCTCTGTAAAATCACCGCCGGAAAAAGCATTGAGGACCACGCGGACTGCAGTATTACTTGCATCTCTTCCGCCCCGGTGACCGCCCATACCATCGCAGATCACGACAATACCGTCCTCCTGATCGACAAGCAGTCCGGAACAGTCCTGCTGCTCATCCCGGTCTCCCCTTGTGGAGAACAGGCATACCCGCATGTACTGATTGGCGTCTATGACCAGGTATTCATCTTTGTCCATCAGCATTGATCTTTACCTCTTTCTCTCAGCAGCATGTCAGGTCGATAAAATCACCGTTCCAAACGCCCTGTTCTCCCAGGGTCTTGGAACGTTCAAGAATAGCGTCAAGCCTCTCACTGGACAGAACCACATCGTTAGCATTCAACTGGATATTGAAGAGACTGCTGATGCACTCCACCAGATCTTTCGTTATTTTAGACACAGGCACGTCATCCGGCACCTCAATGTCGAATGACGCGTTGTTAATATTGGTTTTTACTGACAATATGATCGTCATATACTAAGACTCAACTATCTTCTGATATCTTCTTTCCGCCGGGACGTGCGATACATATATAGAGAAAAGCGGAGGATCCCAAGACCCTCCGCCTTCGGAAACACGTCCTGAAATCAGCCTCCGAAACCACCGATCGTGCTTGCGAGGGAAGCATCGCTCTCCTGCATTCTTGCTGCTGTGGTGTTCATCAGACCTGCATAATCCTCGATCATCTGGGAGAATGCCTGGAATGTGCCCTGCATGCTCTCGTATTTCGCTACGAAAGCCTCCTGAGCATCACCTTTCCAGATTTCGTTGAGGCCCAGAATAAGAGTTCTCATTCTTGCCATAGCCTCATCGTGCTGATCTTTAATACTTCTGAGTTCTGTTGCCTTGCCGTTAAGCAGATCGGGAGTTACTTGAATAAGTGCCATATTTTTCCACCTTTCTTGGTACTTCGTACCGGTTGATTTATCTTAATTCTATCTTTTGGAAGCAAAGATACACATTAGATTATTACACGTTTCGCTTCAAAAGTTACATGTTTTAAAGAATGTTTACAAAACGTTTTTGATCGTCCTCTAAATCCGAATACATAGAATCAACTGATACCGGGATTCTTCCGGAATTCTTCATAACGGTCGCGGACCGCGAAGAATCTCGACTGGCTGATCGGTATGGAAGATCCGTCTTTAAGGATGAAATGATTCTTCTGAAGGACACGGATACAGTCCATGTTTACGAAGAAACTCTGGTGGCAGCGGATGAATGTGTCATCGAATAATCCTTCAATCTCATCAAGCTTCGCATACAGGTCGACATCGTTATTGACCGTATGGATCGTGATCTTACGCTTCGAGCTCTCGATAAACAGGACATCCCGGCAGACGAATTGATAGACTCTTCCGGACCTCTTCAGGGAGACCGTCTTTCTGTCGACAAGATCCAGTTTCTCTTTGCACCGGTCGATCGCCTTCCTGAAAACATCTTCCTGCACGGGTTTATTCAGAAAATACACCGGTGATGCGCGGAAGATATCCTGGGCATACTTATGGTGAACACTTTCGAAGATCACCTGCGTATTCGGATTAGCATTCCGTATCTCTTCAGCGATACTGATTCCGCTGTAACCTCGCACTTCTGTATCGATGATCAGGATATCCAGATCCGCCTGACGCGTGAGGTTATTGTTCATAACGATACGCGGGTTATCCGTAACGAAGATCTCGAACTCCCGAGGATAACACGAACGGAGCATCTTCTCGATCCCAATGCCTACAGCCAGCTGATGATCACAAATAATCACGTTATACATCCGCAACACCTTCCTACGAAACAGAGCGCTTGAAGAAATCCGACGAGAAATACTTGATCGACTCGGAAATCCTCGGATCGATCGTCTGGATCAGTTCTTTTTCCGGCCGGGCAGTATAGTAACCCTGGATAAGATCCACACCCAGAAGGATCGCCGTCTTCAGTTCTTCTTCTGTTTCCACGCCTTCTGCGAGAGCAAGGATACCATTATCGTGCGAGAACTCGATGATATCTCTTACGAAGTGCTGTTTCTGCGGACTCTCCTCAATACGGGAAATAAGGGCCCGGTCGATCTTCACGTAATCCGGAGTATATCTCAGAAGATTCGATACATTGGAATACCCGGCGCCATAGTCATCGACGGCCGTCTTGATATTCAGACGCGCGTAGGCTTTCTTCATGGCCGCGAGTTCCCCATCTGAGATCTCCGAATGCTCGGTCAGTTCCACCACGATGGAATCCGGATGATCCGCAATGTAGTTCTCGAGAATATTAAGATCGAGTTCCTTGAGCATGCAGCCCGGGATCGAATTGATAAATATCTTCTTTCCGTCCGCAAGTTTACTGATATTTTTCTTCATGAAGGAGATCACGTTGACGAACGTGGCCCGCTCAACATCATAGAGCCGGTCATAGTACTCCGCATAACGGAGGATCGACATCGGCGACAGATACGGCTTCACGTCCGCACGCATCAGTGCCTCATAGCCAAAGATCATTCCTGTCTTAACTTCGATGATCGGCTGGAAGTGGTAAAGCAGTTTGTTGTCATCAAGAACACTGCTTACGACACGCGCCTCCTTCTGCTCTTCTTCCGTCAGTTCGCGCTTCTCGAAAAGCTTCTTGGCATTCGCCTTATCTTCATTCTTCTTGCTGATCGCAACATTAACGAGTCTTTCCAGTTCCTCCGACGTGGAAGGACTTCCGCACTCCACACCATAGTAGAGTTCAACAGCATAGTTGCTGCCGGGCCCTTCTGCGTTTTCATTAAAAAGCGTCATGAGACGGTCTTTCTCCGCGAGCATCTCCTGGTCATCAGGGCTGCTGGTGATCCTTATGGCGACCATCTCATCGTTACCGATACGGATGCACAGACAGTTCCTCGAAGAGAATATTTTCTCAAGCGCACTTGCCGTCGAGATGATCGCATTGTCGCCTTCTTTTCTTCCGAAGGTGTCGTTGATCTTCGAAAGGTCCTTGATATCGATGGCCAGCGCGCCCATATAACCGCCGTTATTCTTCATAAGATGCAGAAGTGTCTCGGACTGCTCGAGGAATCCCAGATAATTCGCAAGTCCGGTCAGGCTGTCGGTCGTGACGCCCTTCTTCGCGATCTTATTGCTTCCGATCAGTTCATCTGTCCTTCGATAGCACTCGATACCACGGGAAACACTTCGTATCCATGCGCGGTATTCCGGCGGGATCACCTTCACATGGTCCCCGTAGCTTACCGCCGCATATCCGAATACCGTATCCTCGTAATAAAGCGGCATAAAATAATATGCAGCGGGGTGATCTCTGTCTTCATAAAGTTCAGGGAGCATCTCCGACTTCGGGAAATACGTATCTGTCAGGATACGGTCTTTGCTCTCGGCACCGCATCGGATCACCTGATGGATCTGATCTTCAAATACCGCACCTGCAGCTCCGAGCGAAGGATTCAGGCAGAGGCTCAGGCTCTCAAACCCGTTAATGTAATAAATCGAAGAAAAGATCGTGCTGACAAGTCCGGTGAAAGACGTCTGCGCGAGAAGATCCTCGTCCATATAGTTAAGCGGAGAGAACATCGAAGTTAAAGAAAGATCGGTATCCCATACGTCTCTTCGGAAGTATGTCGGACGGATGCTCTCACCATCGCATCCGCAGCTCTCCCCGACAAAGAGTTCCTCGTCACAAGCGAGTTCCTCGATTTCCTCGCCGCGGATCAGCGCATCGATGCTCTTGGCCGCGTTCTGTCCGAGACTGAAGTAAGAAAGGGATGCAGATGTGATCGGGATCGGCGCATGTCTGCCCTCAGTATTACAGTCGCATCCGACGACCGCGATATCACGGGGGATCGAATATCCCTTCTGAGTCAGCCTCTTGGCAACGCCCAGCGCCATGTAATCATTCGCACAGGCAATCGCTTCCGGAAGCTTAGCTCCGCTGTTCAGAAGAGAGTCCACCAGGCTTTCACCGCTGGAATACCAGAAGTCGCCATAGAAAATGCGCTCCGGATCCACCTCAATGCCGTGAGCTTCAAGCACATCCTTATATGCCTTAACGCGGATCTGCGAGTGCGGATGCCAGGATTTTCCGGTAAGGAAAGCAATATCCTTCATGCCGTGTTCTTCAACAAGATGCGTAATGACTGCCTTCTCCGGCAGATAATTGTCAATATGAATGGACGGAAAATACTTGCTCTCCTTATCGATGAAAAGCACTTTCCCCTTATAGTTCCTGTGGAGGTCTTCTTCGATGCGCTCAATCACACCATTGGTCTGGATCGCATCTGCCATTACAATGATCGCGTCGAACTTATCATAGGACACGAGTCCGAAGATCGACGGCTCACCGACACATCTGGCCGGAGTGTGCTGGTATTTGATAAACATAGAAAAAACACAGACGTCATAATTCTTCTTGAAAGCCTCATCCAGCAGGCCTCTCAGGAAACGTCCGTAGTTAAATTCTTCCGGCTGGCCAAGAAGCACAGCGATCCTTTTTCTACATTCTCCAAGCATACTTCTATGTTAGAATATGCATGGCTAATTCGCAATAAATTATGACAAGAATTCACAGTTCATTTTCAGACTTGACACACGAGTGTTCATCTTTGAAAGGAAACAATGAGCAGAGATATATCACCAGTTTCCGTTCGCCTGATCTTCCTCGAGAACACGCTTGAGATAAAGGAGCATCTTCTCTTCGTACTCACGCTCGATTTTCATATACATCGGATCCTCCACCGCCAGAGCGGAGAGACCCTGTTCCACGCACTTTCTGGCCTTTTCTTTATCTCTCAAAACAAAATATGAGTAATAGCCGAGAGTCCTTCTCCCGTTGAAGTCCATATCATTCTCGATCAGATCCTTGACCTGATTGTAGTATCCAGTCGCTCTTGTCACATCTTTCTGCCGGAAGGAATAGTAATCCATCAGGATCGCATTCCGGGCAACTTTTCCCATGACCGGCATCTTTTTATCGTTCAGTCTTTCGATCATCGCTATATTTTCCGCTATTCCGGAAAGGTCATTGGCTAACTCTGCTTTCAAATGGCGGAGACGGAGATATCTCCATTTATAGAATTCCACCCCTGTCTGGACAGGAAGCTCATGAAGAGGCGGAAGATCAACATTTTCAATGGAACCACCATCACGGATCTCCCGAATTTTCATTGATAGATAGGAAAGAAAGTCATTTTTCTTCTTCCCGGAAAGAGGTATCAAAATGAGCATTCCAAGAAACATTCCGCCGAAAACGATGAGAAGGCCGATAAATGCTGCGCGGATGTAATTATTCGGACACGCGATCACACCCCAGATAAGCAGCGCGACGCTCGCGGCAAAAAAGGCGATCGTAACTGCATTGACCTTTCTGTTTACGACCTTACCTTTTTCTTCAGGCCAGTAACAATCAATCAGCACATCCGGAACCAGCGAGAACTTATATCTCTGAATAGTCAGCTTGCCCCTTTTAGCAGGATCTTCCGCATAAAGATCCTTCTCAATCACAAATCCTAGATAGGTGATCCTTCCGAATACAGCCCCAGCAGGAATTGCAAAAGCCATCATGATCAGATTCACAACCAGTACCGCAAGCCCGATGGAGAATAATGCCACCCATCCTCCAATAACGAACATAAGTAAATACTCCATAAACAAACACCCCAGGAAGAATATGATTCCACAATACCCCATCGTTCAAAGAGATGTCAAGGGAAATACTTGACGCCGGAACTTTTTCATGGCAATATATTCATGATGATATCACTTTGATATCACTTCAACATCACAGGAAGTAGTGGGAGCACGAGTGCTTTTCCATAATAAGAAAGGGTGATCGAAATGAAAGACACAAACATTCATGAGAAAGAATTAAAAGGACGCAAGATCGGCGGTCTGGTCCTGTTACTGACGATCCTTTTGACGATCGGCGCCATCGTCGCCGTCATTTATTGCGGCATTAACGCCGATGAAGGAGACACTCCGCAGCCGGTTGCACTCTTTGTTGTAAGCATCGTTTATCTTTGCATCGGCTGGATCCCGCTTCTGGGACTTAAAGTCTTAAAGCCGAACGAAGCGCTCGTACTTACTCTTTTCGGTAAGTATATCGGCACCCTGAAGGGCGACGGTTTCTTCTATGTAAATCCCTTCTGCGCAGCCTTCAACCCGGCCGCCGGAACACACCTCGGCCAGAGTGGCGACGTCTCTTCGAAGGGCTCATCTATTCTCGCAGCAGCAGCCGCCGCAGGTACAGGCGCAACCGCAACCGCGACAGCTGAAATGGTCTCCCGTAAGATCTCGCTGAAGGTCATGACACTTTC
>CAMYWO010000091.1:0-7172 GCA_947302815.1 uncultured Clostridia bacterium
ATTTTAGCAGACTTCACAATTTCTGCAAATCAAAGTATTATTATATATAGTATTCTCCGGAGGGCAGATATGACAGTAACGTCTCAAACCATTGTATTAGCGCTGATTGCGGCCATTATGGCTGTTCCGGCTTTTTTCATGTTTAACAAGATGCCTGAAGCCTGGCTTCAGGATTACGATTTTGATCCCAATGCGGAGAACGTACGCTGGGCCAAGCGTCTGAAGCCCTACCACATCGGCATTTTCGCCGTTATCTACGCGATTCTGGTATTTATCAGTTCCGCATTTTATCCGGAATTCCTCTGTGCAGAACACTGGCTCCGTGTAACCGCGTTGTTTGTAGCACTTCCGGGCTTTACCGTCATTATTATGTCGGACAAACTGAACCGCATCATTCCGGATCACGTCATCGTTTTCAATATTGCACTTTCGATCCTCTATTTCATCAGCGACTTTGTTGACGGAAATCTCTGGATCGAGGCCTCTAAGCCTTGGTATTACTTCATTCTGAACCGTGTGATCGCAGCTATCGTCGGAAGTGGAGCCCTTCTTCTCATCGGTCTTCTTTCCTCGGCGATCGCCAAGACCGAAGCCATGGGTATGGGCGACGTCAAACTCCTGTTCCTCTGCGGTCTCCTCTCCGGTCTTAAGGGACTGATCTTCGTAGTGTTCATTTCCTTTGTAACAGCCGGTATCGTGGCGGTTCCGATGGTTATCAGGAAGCGTATCCGTATTGCCAAAGAGGAAAAAGAGATCCGCGAGAGTCCGGATCCTGCCAAAGCCAGAAAGATCCTTGCTAAGAAAAAGCGCGAGATGCATTTCGCCGATGACCCGGATTATCTGGCATTCGGACCATTTCTTGTACTTGGAACAGTGCTTTTCCTGCTGTATGAACCATACTTCCTGGAACTGTTTGACCGCTTGTTCAGTCAGGTATCGGGGGTCTTATAATGAGTGATCAGCAAAAGCGCGGTTCGCTGGGTTTTCCGACAATTCTGAAGGAATATGTTCTTCCCTTCCTGTGCCCGTCCTCGTATCCGAACCTCGGTATCGTTATGGCCGGCGCGTTCGGGCTTTCGTTCCTTCTTCAGATGATCTGGGCAGAGCTTCCCGAAGAGAAGCTCTTTTTCTCGAAAACCTCTCTGATCGGATTTTCTCTGATTACGCTGTTCCGCCTGCTGGCACTGCTTCTCGTATATGTACTCGTCACCGAGCACTATAAGATCGGACCCCACCACACATGGGGAAGGAACCCCGGATTAGGCGGCTACTTCCTGGCATTTATGGTCGGCGCCCCTGTTATGATGGTCTCCGTCGGCGTCCATAATCTTTTCATCTACATGCAATTGAAGATGGAGAACCCGATTCCGCCGCAGCTCTACTACTATGTAACTGAAGAAGGCTCGGTCTACGGACTGATCCTTAAGGTCATCATGGTCGTCGTCCTGCCGGTACTGATCGAGGAACTGTTTTTCCGCGGTCTCGTCTATGCCGTAATACCGGATAAATGGTGGCTGAGAATATCAATTCCGGCGATCCTCAGCACACTCTTTGCCGTAAACCGTCTGGAGCTTCCTGTCCTGCTTATTACAGGTCTTCTCTGTTCCTGTGTCCGCTACTTCACGGATAATGCGATCTGTTCATGTCTTACGAGGTTCGGATTCTTCTGTGTCCGGATCCTTCTCAGCAAGTACCTGCCCACGCAGGATCCGGCCGCTGTTCAGAATGCAATGGATTATGACCGTATGACGATCTACGCATCCATCATCGGAATCGTTCTCGGTCTTGTTATGATAATGGTACTTCTCCGGCAGCTGCGTCTTCTCCGTTATCTTCAGAAAAACGAAGATATGCGATGCGGAACAGAAGAAGGAAAGCCGCTTTCCATCCCGCTCCGTGAGCACTTCCACATTGATTTCGTTCTCGGAATCGCATTCCTTGCACTCTGCTGGATCATGTCATAAGGTTTTTTCGGGTGATAAGACACGCACAATAATAGTAATTTTTAAAAGTTAATCGGGAGGTTTGGGTATGATCAACAAGAGTATTAAAAATGCAGTACTGACTATGTGTACAGTCTCTCTCCTTCTCTCCACCTGCGGTTGCGGAAAGAAAAAGAAAGACTTTACTGACACAAAGCAATTGACAGAGTATCTCGAAAACAAGATGGATGCGAAAAGCGTCGATCTGTCTGACACTTCAGGGCTATCCGTCAAGGACTGGAAAAAGGGCTTCTATGTCGAAGATGCCGGGTATCTCAACATATACGACTTCTCTTATGGTGCCTTAAAGCTTGCAAATGCGAACATAATTTACAACACTACGCCTATGAGAATAATGCGCCAGGTTTTTGAAGGAATGGATGAAGCAGAAGCTTCAATGGAATCTGTTGTTTACTGCAAGTTCTCGTACGACCAGGAGGATTTGGAGGAAGTAACTATCCCGAGCCGGAATTTCAAAACAAAGACGAGCGAAGAAAAGCAGAATGCCTCTTTCATTTACCAATATAGTTTCGCAGATGAAGATGACGCTCTTGAATTCTTCACAGCATTCACAGACATGTATTTTGATTCCGAAGGATATGAGGACGAGTACGAAGAACAGAAAGACTATTATGAACAATCCCATCCTAAATTCCACACGCCGCAGAATCTGACTGCTGCAGATGGTGAAATAAAGGATCGCGAGATCTATGAACTTAAAGATCTTCCGAAAAGTGTTTACGAACTCGATAAGAAAAAGCATACCGGACACTTCACGTTCAACACCAGCACACAATTCCCGGCAGAATCGGATATCTTCCTGTCAGCCAGAACAGCTGTTGCGGAATGTATCGCTGTCAATCAGGGTGACGTATGGTTTTCTATGGAGCTCAAAGGTAACACAGTAGTTCTGATTTATAATCAGGTGTATTCGCACCTGTATAATACAACGGATGTCTACTATGATCAGTGGATTTCCTGGGACGCAGAATACGATGCAAGCCTGAAAGATTTCACCAAGTCATTCGGAATCTCAGATCCTGAAAAAGCCGACATCAACGATGATCTGCAATTTGAACTGCGCACTACTGCAGGTATGTACTCACATAGGAACCTGGCGTCAGTCATATACTTCCCGGAAGTATATGTCCGCAAGGGCGAAACTACTGTTTACGCAGAATTACATGGTCTCTGATCCAGTGAGATAGGACCAGCATCGAACAAAAGAGGTGCGGAAGATCAGTCTTCTGCACCTCATTCTTTACTTTTTTCACCTTGCAGAATATCATCATCGGGGTATCCTCGTCCTTATTTAACCCTTCGTGATAAGAAAGAAGATATCCGCGAGTCCCTTCTTTGACCGAACGGTAGGTCGACCATCTTGGTTGTACCGTATAATCCAGACCATTATCCGCTCGCACTTCCAGATAATAGAACCTTGCTACTAATGTGCCATATTCATGTCTATAGTTTTCTATATTCTCGATTCTTCTGCGCATGATTTCTGCACCCATCACTTCGTATTTTCCGGAACGGATCACACTTGAAAGACCAACCTCAAAGCGATAGATATTCAAAAGTTTTCGAGCCAGCAAAATCAGGGAAACGACTGCCAGAATACTGTAAATGATCATATACACGACATTCGTGCGGAAGATAGCACTCATAAAAAACATCGTCAGATCCAGAAGCGCTGTCAAAACCCAGAACTTCATCATATTATCCGAAGGCGGCAGATCAACGGTTTCTTCATACTCACTATGATAAATACGGAAAACTATCAGAATGAAAGAAATAAACGCAATGCCCAAAAGCGGCAACGCTATCCAGAATGCGTCATTCAAAGTGATCTTTAACACGGAAAGTGTTACAAAAAACGCATGAACCCCGATGTACAGAAGGATCCTGAAAATAATACGAAGATAAAATATCGGTCCGGCATACCAAAAGAGTCCGGCCTTGATCTCCCTTTTTTCCCGGTCGGAGGGCGTAGAAAACGGCTTAAGCGGGATTCTCTCATCATTAAAACTCATACTCTCCGGCCTCCTTTCCCCTCTTTGATCCGGGGGTGGGTGCTTTCTACGGTTTCGTCTGTACGGGCTGGTCTCCGCTCTTAAAGATCCCTTCGTCCTTATCGCCGTCACGGCTTAAGAAAGAGTACGCAGGAAGCGGCTTTCCGACCTTCAGCAGATACCTCATCTCAGCATGCGGAGTCGACTCGATCGGATCTCCGTTCTCATCGAATATCTCTTCTGCCGTGATCGGCTCCGGATATCCGTCCGGTGTCAGGATGTGCAGTGTATCTCCCTTAAAGATCTTATTTCTCTGGGATACGATTGCGCAGCCCTTCTCTTCGTCATATCCCGTGACCACACCGACCACGAATGCCGGCCTGTGATAGGTCTTATCCGGGAAGATCTGGGCGTTCTCGCCCGGTCTGTCATAGTAGAAGCCTGTTGCAAATTCACGGTGGACAGTACGATCAAGCATCTCCTGCCATCTCGGATCCTCGGAATAGTGCTCGGGATCCTCCATATAGAGGTCTACCGCCTCTCTATACGCCTTGGTCACAGATGCCGCGTAAAAAGCACCCTTGATCCTTCCTTCAAGCTTAAAGCTCGTAATGCCTGCTTTAATCAGCTCAGGGATATGCCCGATCATGCACATGTCTTTGGAATTGAAGATATATGTGCCGCGCTCGTCTTCCTGGATCGGAAGCGGAGCCTCCAGGCGCTTCTCCTCGACGACATAATAGCCCCAGCGGCAAGGCTGGGCACAGGAGCCGGAATTGGCGGATCTTCCCGTGAAATAGTTCGACAGAAGGCATCTGCCGGAATAAGACACACACATCGCACCGTGAACGAAGCATTCAAGCTCGAGGTCCGCCGGGATAGCTTTTCTGATCTTAACGATCTCTTCAAGCGTCAGTTCCCTGGCAAGAACGACACGCTTAGCTCCCTGCTCATACCAGAATTTGCAGCCCTCGCTGTTGGTCACGCTCGCCTGGGTGCTGATATGGATCTCCAGGTCCGGGGCCAGTGCTTTTACCTTACGGAAAATACCGGCATCAGAAACGATTACGGCATCCATGCCGATTCTCTCCAGGAAAAGGATCTCGTCATCAAGACGCGAGATATCATCCTCATGAGCCATGACGTTGACGGTACAGTAGCACTTGACGCCTCTGTCATGGGCATACTTTACGCCCTCTTCCATCTCTTCGTGGGTGAAGTTGTCGCTGAAAGTACGGAGTCCGAAGGATTTGCCGGACATATAGACTGCGTCCGCACCATAGGCAACGGCCGTCTTGAGTTTTTCCAGATTACCTGCCGGAGCCAGAACTTCCGGTGCGAGAGGGTTTCTTGTCATATTACATCTCCAGGGGATATGCGTGAAAAGGGATCAGCCCTCATCACCATTCGGACCTTCATCATCGATGACGGCGTTATCGTTCCAGTTGTCTTTATACTTCTCGACATTGGCTTCATGTTCTTCCTTCGTAACGGCAAAGGCTGTACGTCCATCGCCCTTTGCACAGAAGTACATGTAGCTGCAGTTCGGTTCCGGATAAAGCGCTGCCTGAATGGCATCGAGACTCGGCATGCAGATCGGTCCCGGCGGAAGGCCTCTGTACTTGTAAGTGTTGTACGGGTTATCCCACTCAAGATCCTGGGCTGTTGCGGCCCAGACATGGCTCATGCCTTCCTGCTCACGCAGGTAGTTGATCGAAGCATCGGATCCCAGGAACTGCATGTCCGGATCCTCAGAATTCAGACGGTTATGGAATACGGCCGAGATATAGAGCATATCGGTCTTATTCGTCGTCTCTTTCTGGATCAGGGAAGCAAGCGTAATGACCTCATCCACGGTCATGCCGAGCTTCTCAGCGCGCTCATAGAACTCGCCGTAGAGCTTGGAATTCATATTACGCAGGAACGTCGAGATGATCTCCTCTTCCGAGGCGTTCATGTCGAAGTCATAGGTATCCGGGAAAAGGTATCCTGAGAGGATAAAGTCACGGTCCTCATTGGTCGCGATCGCAGAAACGAACGGATAGTCAACGAAGAGGTCCGGGCTGTTCATACACTCATCCAGATGCGCTTCGTTGAAGGAAAGGCCCTTATCCTTGAGCTTCGCCTTCACTTCTTTGTATGTGATACCCTCAGGGAACGTGATACGTACGACCTCAGGCTCCTGGCACAGTAGATACATCATCTCATCGTAAGTAAGGTCAGGCGTAAGGAAATGCGTTCCGGCCAGATAACCGCCGTCAAAGCCGTTAAACTTACTCATGATAGAGAATGTCATCGTGTTCTTGATGAGACCTGCAGCCTTCAGTTTTTCGGCAATATCGCCGGTCGTATCACCGGAACGGATAACGATCATGACCGCACCCGGGGTATTCTGGTTAATAACCAGGTCCTCGGTAGATATCTTCTTCTCAAGGGTCTTGAATCGTGAGTTCTGGGACAGGACATAGTTATATCCGAGGAACACGCCGATGACGCCACAGACGATCAGGGCGGTCACTACGATCAGTACACGTAATGCAATCGATACTTTTCTCGAAAACATGACGTTAATATCTCCTTCCGGTAAGGGCCTTCTGCCGGTATTTCTCCGGCAAAAGCACTTGCCCGCTTAGCTGTTCTTCTTTGCAGCGCGGTCCTTCGCACGAAGTTCAGTGGAGAGGATCTTCTTACGAAGACGGATGTTCTTCGGTGTCACTTCGCAGAGCTCATCGTCTCCTACGAACTCGAGGCACTGCTCGAGGCTGTAGTTCAGAGGCGGTGTCAGGCGGAGTGCGTCATCCGATCCTGCAGCACGCATGTTCGTAACGTGCTTCTTCTTGCAGACGTTGACCGTGATATCCTCGTTCTTCGGGTTGATACCGACGATCATGCCCTCATAGACCGGAGTTCCGGCACCAATGAAGAGCTGTCCTCTTTCCTGTGCATTATAAAGACCGTAAGTCATCGCCTCGCCGCTCTCGAACGCTACCAGTACACCGTGGGAGCGTGTCTCGATCTCGCCGGCAAACGGCTCAAATCCGCTGATTACGCTGTTCATTATACCATTGCCCTTAGTGTCGGTCAAAAACTCGGTACGATAGCCGAGGATACCTCTGGACGGTACTTTGAACTCAAGACGTGTATAACCTTTCTCCGGCGGGAACATGTTGACCATCTC
>CAMYWO010000092.1:0-7149 GCA_947302815.1 uncultured Clostridia bacterium
GTGATCATCATGGCTTCCGGTTCCGAAGTTGAGCTCGGTATCAAGGCAAAAGACGTTCTCGCAGGTGAGGGTATCGACGCTCGTGTCGTATCCGTTCCGTGCCTCGACGTATTCCTCGCTCAGGACAAGTCCTACCGTGACTCCATCCTCCTGCCGAACGTTACAGCACGTGTCGCAGTTGAGGCAGGTTCTTCCTACTCCTGGGGCAAGCTCGCAGGTATCGACGGCGGTTACGTTACCATGGATACCTTCGGTGCCAGCGGTAAGCCGTCCATGCTGATGGAGAAGTTCGGTTTCACAGTAGACAACGTTGTTGCTACATGTAAGGCTGTTCTGAATAAGTAAGCTGATCAGTTCCGCCGGGATCCGAGAAAAGGTTCCCGGCGGAATTCTATCCAGCCCCGGGCAGCAGTGCTTTTCAAAATGAAAAAGCAGAAACCCGACGGGCGAAAAAACCAATATGAAGGACTAGGGAGCTCTCATGGCGACGATCTACGATATTGCGAAGGCCTGCGGCCTTTCTCCGGCAACTGTTTCAAAGGCACTGTCCAATGCCAGTGATGTTAGTGCGGCCACCCGTGAGCGTGTCCGCCGCACCGCACAGGAACTGGACTATGTTCCGAACGCAGGAGCGCGCGCCCTCTCTCAGAGCCGTACCTGGTCCATCGGTGTGCTGTGCCAGGACGCATCCCAGATGGGTCTGTGGCACTACTTTTTTGCGCAGGTCATCGAGAGCTTTAAGGACTATGTCGAGAAGCACGGCTACGACATCGTGTTTATCAGTAACAAGGTGGGTAACCTCGGACTTTCGTATCTCGGACACTGCCGCTACCGTCGTGTAGACGGAATCTTTATCGTGAATACAGACCATGCCCAGAAGGACGCAAGGGAACTCATCGAGAGCAACCTTCCGAAGATCGCGGTCGACTACGAAGACGATTATATCGGCTGCGTAATGACCGATCCTTCCGAGAGCATGAAGATGCTTTTTACGCACCTTTATGAACTCGGCCACAGAGACATCGTGTTTATGCATGGTGATCGCGGCAAGTTCATCACGGAGGCGCGTATCTCCGCGCTCGAGAAGGCGGTGGCCGCCTGCCCGGATAAGACTGTCCGGCTCAGGCTTTTCCCGTCCCGTTATTATTCCATCGAGGGCGGCTATGAATCCATGAAGAATCTTCTTTCCGCGACTGAAGGCGACCGTCCGACCGCGGTGATCGCGAGCGATGACTACTCGGCGATCGGTCTGACTGATGCGATCCGTGATGCTGGTCTTTCGGTTCCGGAAGATATCTCGGTCGTCGGTTTTGACGGCATCGAGATCACGCAGAGGACGAACCTGCGCCTGACGACGATCCGCCAGGATACGAAGGCCATCGGCGAAGAGGCCGCGAAGAATCTTCTTGCCCAGATCTCGGGCGATAAGGATATTCCCAAGACTATTACGATTCCTCCGCATCTGCTCCTCGGGAACAGCTGCAGGGATCTTCGAAACTAAGAAACACAGGTGACAACATGGAAAAGTATTTAGACACAAATCTCTCTTTTCAGGAGAGAGCAGAAGACCTGGCTGATCAGATGACATTTGAGGAGCAGGTACCTCAGTTAAGCTACGGTGCCCCGGCAATCGAACGCCTTGGCGTTCCGGCGTATAACTGGTGGAATGAGGGACTTCACGGCGTAGCACGTTCCGGAACCGCGACGATGTTTCCGCAGGCGATCGGTCTGGCGGCAATGTTTGACGATAAGCTCCTCGGTAAAGTAGCAAAAATCATCGCAACCGAAGCGCGTGCGAAGTACAACGCATCCGCGAAGAAAGGTGACCGCGATATCTATAAGGGACTTACTCTCTGGAGCCCGAACATCAATATCTTCCGTGATCCGAGATGGGGCAGAGGCCATGAGACCTATGGTGAGGATCCTTATCTTACCACGAAGCTCGGCGTGTCTTTTGTAAAGAACCTGCAG
Source organism: uncultured Clostridia bacterium (assembly GCA_947302815.1). Taxonomy (GTDB): domain Bacteria; phylum Bacillota; class Clostridia; order Saccharofermentanales; family Saccharofermentanaceae; genus Scatonaster. Next base: position 1,972 of record CAMYWO010000092.1, read on the forward strand.
GGCGACGGCAAGTACATGCTGGCGGCCGGCTGCGCGAAGCACTTTGCGGCGCACAGCGGACCGGAAGCACTCCGTCATGAATTTAATACCATCGCATCGAAGAAGGATCTCGCCGAGACTTATCTTCCGGCTTTTGAAGCACTTGTCAGTGAAGCTAAGGTAGAGGGCGTCATGGGCGCATATACCCGATTGAATGGTGATCCGACCTGTGCCAGCCCGTTCCTGATGGGCAAGCTCAAAGAGTGGGGCTTCGACGGTTATTTCGTATCCGACTGCTGGGCGATCCGTGACTTCCACGAATCCCACCGTGTCACGAAGACTCCGACAGAGTCCGCGGCGATGGCGATCAATGCAGGATGCGATCTTAACTGCGGTAACACATATGTGCATATGATCGCGGCTGAGCAGGAAGGTCTTGTCTCGAAGGAGACGATCCGAAATGCTGTTGTCCGACTGATGAGAACAAGAATGAGACTCGGACTTTTCGACAAGACCGAGTTTGACGATATACCGTACGATGTAGTCGCATGTGAGAATCATCGCAAAGTATCTCTCGAGTGCGCCGAGAAGTCGATGGTACTTCTTAAGAACGCGGGCATGCTCCCGCTGAAGAAAGATGCGCTCAAATCGATCGCAGTGATCGGCCCGAACAGTGACAGTATCGATGCACTTCGCGGTAACTACTATGGCACATCCGTTGCACCGAAGACATTCCTCGAGGGTATCCGTGAGGAAGTTGCGGACACGGATATCCGCGTATACTATGCCGAGGGATCTTCTCTCAGCAACGACCGTATCCAGCCGCTGGCGATGGCGGAGGACGGCATTGCCGAAGCTCTGATCCTCGCGGAGATGAGTGATGCAGTGGTTCTGTGTGTCGGCCTTGATGCCACGCTTGAAGGTGAGCAGGGCGATACAGGTAACGCTTTTGATTCCGGAGATAAGAGAGACCTTCTGCTTCCGGAAGGACAGAGAGTCCTGATCGAGAAAGTCCTCGCACTCGGAAAGCCGACCGTCGTTGTTCTCGCGGCAGGATCTTCTATTAATCCGCTCGCGGAGAAAGCAGATGCGATCATCCAGGCTTGGTACCCGGGTGAACTCGGCGGAACTGCACTTGCGAACATCCTCTTCGGTAGGGTATCACCGTCCGGTAAACTCCCGCTGACGTTCTATCAGAGCATCGAGGGTATCCCGGATTTCTCCGACTACTCCATGAAGGGCCGTACCTACCGTTACACAAGAGATAACATCCTCTATCCGTTCGGATACGGACTTACATATTCCAAGTTTGCCGTCACTGATGTGGTATATGACGATGCCGCCCGAAAAGTATCTGTTACCGTTCAGAATCAGGGTGATGTGGATGCGGAAGATGTTGTACAGCTTTATATCCGCAATACGACTTCAGCACATGCCAATCCGTATCCGAGACTCTGCGGCTTTAAGCGAGTCGCGATCCCGGCAGGCGGGGAAGAGGTCGTCGAACTTGTGCTCGAGGAGAGTGCTTTTGACGTAGTAAACGAAGAGGGCGAAGTGATCCGTGACGGAAACAACTTCGATCTTTATGCCGGCATGAACCAGCCGGATGAACTCAGTGAGAAGCTCACCGGTTCTTCCTGCATCCGCGTTTCCGTAGTAAAATGATACTTGCGTGATGCTAAGGCTGAACGGCCGGAATTGATTAGTGAAAAAGGGCGGGACGCCCACAAAAAATAACATAAGGAGATTTGAACTATGAAATATCTTATCGGTATCGACATCGGAACATCCGGAACCAAGACGGCGCTGTTTTCCCAGGACGGAAAGCTGGTAGCCGCACATACAGTGGAGTATCCGCTGTACCAGCCGCAGAACGGTTATGCTGAGCAGGAGCCGGATGACTGGTGGAACGCAGCTCTTACCGGCCTGAAGAAGGTCGTTGCGGACAGCGGCGTAAACAAGGACGACATCGCAGGTATCGGTCTTTCCGGTCAGATGCACGGCCTCGTAATGCTGGATAAGGATGGAAAAGTACTTAGAAAGTCCATCATCTGGTGCGACCAGAGAACTGCAAAAGAGTGCGAAGAGATCACCGAGAAGGTAGGCCTCGACAAGCTCATGGCGATCACGGCATCTCCGGCTCTTACAGGTTTTACCGCTTCCAAGATCCTCTGGGTAAGAAACAACGAGCCTGAGATCTATTCCCAGGTTGCCCACATCCTTCTGCCGAAGGACTATGTACGTTACAGACTGACCGGCGAGTTCGCAACAGACGTTTCCGATGCTTCCGGTATGCAGCTTCTCGACATCAAGAACCGTAACTGGTCCGATGAAGTTCTCGAGCTCCTCGACATCAAGAAGGAATGGCTCGCAAAGGTTTACGAGTCCGTTGAGGTTTCCGGCCGCGTAACTGAAGAGATCGCTGCTGAGACAGGTCTTCCGGCTGGTATCCCGGTTGCTGCAGGTGCAGGTGATAACGCTGCTGCGGCTATCGGATGCGGCGTTGTTAAGGAAGGTACGGCATTCACAACACTCGGTACATCCGGCGTTGTATTCGCTCATACAGACGATATGCAGGTTGACCCGAAGGGCCGTGTTCATACATTCTGCTCCGCGGTTCCGGGCTGCTGGCACGTAATGGGCGTTCACCAGGCTGCATGCCTCTCCCTCAAGTGGTTCAAGAACACCTGCTGTGACGCAGAAGTTATTGAAGCAGACAAGCAGGGCATCGATGTTTACCAGCTCCTCGACAAGATCGCAGCTGAGGTACCGATCGGTGCAAACCGTCTCCTGTATCTCCCTTACCTCATGGGTGAGAGAACACCGCACCTTGACCCGAATGCACGTGGTGTATTCTTCGGTCTGTCCGCGATGCACGAGAGAAAGGATATGCTCCGTGCGGTTATGGAGGGTGTTGTATACGCACTCCGTGATTCCATCGATATCTTCAATAACCTCGGTGTTAAGATCGATTCCATGTATGCCTGCGGCGGCGGTTCTAAGAGTAAGTTCTGGAGACAGATGCTCGCTGACGTATTTGACTGCACAGTAAATACATGTGCTTCCGATCAGGGCGGTGCTCTTGGTGCGGCACTTCTCGCATCTGTAGCAGCAGGCGTATATCCGACGATCCAGGAAGCTTGCGGCGCTACGATCTTCTCCGCTTCCTCCATGGACGCAAGAGCAGATGTACATGCACAGTACGAGCCTTACTACCAGATCTACAAGGATCTGTACGCTCCGATGGCTGAGAACTTCAAGAGACTTGCCAACGTGTAATTATCAGATCATAAAACGCCAGACGTAATAAATCTTCAAAACGCCATCCGCCGAAACTTCGGAAGGATGGCGTTTCCTTGTTGCGTGGGGTCAATCTGAGGACTATAATGAAAATACTAAAATTATTCTTAGTGGGGGTATTATATGATTTGTAGTAATTGTGGCAAAGAATTAGCCAATGATTCTAAGTTCTGTCTGTTCTGCGGACAGCCGGTCGCAGCAGCTGCTCCCGTAGCTCCGGCTCCGGCTCCGATGCCGCAACAGTATCAGCAGCCGGTACAGCAGGCACCGCAGCAGTATGCGCCGCAGTACCAGCAGCCGGCACCTCAGCAGTACCAGCAGCCGGCACCTCAGCAGTTCCAGCAGCCGGTTCCGCAGGCTCCTCAGTATCAGCAGCCGATGTACCAGCAGCCGGCTCCGGCATACAATCCGGCAGGATTCGCACCGGTTGGCCAGAAGCCGAAGAGATTTGACATTACAAAGCCGTATGCGATCGTTACACTGGCTTCCTGTTTGATCCTTTTCGTTGCTCTGTTCCTGAAGTACTACGCAACAAAGAAGTCGAAGAGCGGTTTCTCAGTGGCATCTACTCTTATTAAAGTTGCGACCGGTTATCCGTATCTGATCAACATCGTTCTGATCCTGATCTTCCTGTTTGTCGGACTCAAGATTGGTGTGTTTGTTATGTCGATCATCAACACCGCTTATTTCGGACTTGTCATTATCCTGAATGAGAGAGCTATCAAGTCCTGGAAAATGACGAAGTACATCACAAGAGGTCCTGGTTTCTGGGTCAGCATTATTGGCTGCGTCGGAATCCTCGTCGGCGGTATCCTGACTCTGATCGCAAGAAACAAGGAAAAGGCTGCTAAAGCTGCTCCTCAGTATGGCATCCCGACGATGTGATCACACGGATCTGATTAAATTGCTTTTTGAAAAGGACTGTTCCTTCGGGGGCAGTTCTTTTTTGTTGGCAAAGCAGGGTGAGGGGACGAGTGCTTTTCGCACGGAAAAAGGCGATTTGTTGATTAATATGAGAAATGATACAATGATGTGGATAAATCCCATCTTATGGAGGAATATAGTATGCATTATGAATTAGAAGGTAACCAGTTACCGGTCGTTGTCTGCCATCTGCAGCCCGGCGAGGCCATGATCACGGAGCGCGGCGCGATGAGCTGGATGTCTTCCAACATGAGAATGGAAACTCACGCTACAGGCGGTATCGGAAAAGCTTTCGGCCGTATGTTTTCCGGTGAATCGATGTTCCAGAATAGATACACGGCGGAGGGCTCTGAAGGCCTGATCGCTTTTGCTTCAAGCTTCCCGGGCGAGATCCTCGCTCTCGATATCAACCCGCAGAAGACCTATATCGCGCAGAAGACCGCTTTCCTTGCGGCAGAAGAGGGAGTCGAGCTCAGCATCTTCTTCAGAAAAAGACTCGGCGCAGGTATCTTCGGCGGTGAAGGTTTCATCATGCAGAAACTCTCCGGTAACGGTACGGCGTTCGTTGAGATCGACGGCTCGGTCAAGGAGTACGACCTTCTGCCGGGTCAGACCATGCTGATCGATACCGGTTATCTGGCCATGATGGAGGAGACCGTATCTATGGATATCGAGATGATCCACGGCGCGAAGAACGTCTTCCTCGGCGGCGAGGGCCTCTTTAACACGAAGGTCACCGGCCCCGGCAAGGTATGGATCCAGACCATGCCGATCAGCAAGATCGCAGGCATGATCGGTAACGTATTCAGACAGTAAGCGCGGAAGCATCCCTATATTTCGGATCCTGAGCGAAAAGCACTGTGAACAATGGCTATTTTCAACTCTGTAGCTGAGATTTATAAACCGCTGATAAAAGAATACCATACCAGCACTTTAATGGCATTAGCCTGATGCCTCTACCTGATCTAATTCAGG
>CAMYWO010000093.1:0-7133 GCA_947302815.1 uncultured Clostridia bacterium
ATGGGCTACGGTGTGCCGTTCCCGGGCGTTGCGCTTCCGAGATCTGTATCGGGTATCATCTACGGTCTGCAGCACTACGCAGGTGTTCCGTGCGAGATGCTCGAGTGGCACGGCCACAACGACTTCTACAAGGGTGTCGTTAATGCCTCTACCGCATGGCTCTATGGTGCGCAGGCAGTTAACTGCTCGCTCCTCGGTATCGGTGAGAGAACAGGTAACGTACCGCTTGAGGCAATGGTCTTCGAGTATGCACAGCTCCGTGGAACACTCGATGGTATGGATTCCCGCGTAATCACGGAGATCGCGGATTACATCTCCCGTGAGACCAACTACGAGCTGCCGCCGATGACACCTTTCGTCGGAAAGAACTTCAACGTAACAAAGGCAGGTATCCACGCAGACGGACTTCTGAAGGATCCTGAAATCTATAACATCTTCGATACCGAGGCACTCCTCGACCGTCCGCCGCTCGTTGCCGTAAGTAACGTTTCCGGACTTGCGGGTATTGCCTGCTGGATCAACAACTACTACCGTCTGGCCGGCGAGAGTGCGGTCAGCAAGAAGGATCCGTTCATCGCGAAGATGAAGGAGTGGATCGACAAACAGTACGATGAAGGCCGTATTACTGTAATCTCGGATGAGGAGATGGTTCATCTCTTCGAGGAGACGGCTCCGGATGTTTATCAGAAGGTAGCCAGACCGAAGGCCTGAAAACATGGAAAAGAGTAAATCAAGCAAGAGGGTAAATATCCTGATCCTGGCCGGCGTGTGCATCGCCGCGCTGGGATTGCTTGTTTTTGCGGCATTTTCCGTCTTCAATCTCGGTCATAAGATCGAACTGATGAAATACAAAAAGATCAGCAGGGCGGAAGATCTCTACGCCATTAAGGATGATCCCGACGGCAAGTATCTTCTGACTTCGGATATCGACATGAAGGATCAGGAATGGAAGCCATTCTCTTTTTCCGGTATCCTCGACGGCAACGGCCATGTGATCAGTAATCTTACGATCACCGGTACCGGCGATGCGAAGAGAGATACTTACGACGGTAATCTGAAACCGTATTCCACGTCTCTTGCAGGAATGTTTGATGTGCTTGATCAGGCGACGGTCAAAGAACTGACGCTGCAGGATGTGCACGTGGATATTACTTCCGATGAACCGTGCTTCGCCGGCACTCTTGCCGGTTATATGAGCAATTCGGAGGTAAAGAACGTCTATGTGATCGGTGATGTGTATCTTCACGCGCATGACCGGATGTTCGGTGTCGGCGGAGTTGTCGGATTCGGCTACGGTGCTTTTTCCGACATACAGGTCGACGTGACACTTGTCTGCGTTGATACGGACAGAAATACGAAGGATGAGCAGTTCCTGGGCGGCATCTGCGGAACGGGTTACCCGGATATCACTGACTGTACGGTCGATATCGATGGATATGTGTCTGAACACGGATATACCCATAACGGCGGCGTGATCGGCCTTTATATGTTTTCTCCCGAGGGGATGACCCATAAGGGAAAGATGACCGGGAACCGCGTATACGGCAGGATCACGTTCTTCGAGGAGAATGACGACCGCCGTGCATACTGCAGGGGCATCATCGGCGAGTGTCTTAACGAGCTCGATGTTTTTGACGATAACGGTGAGTCCTTCCGCAGCATCGAGGTAACGAATTACGATGCCGATCTTCTTCCGGAAAAAGAACCGTATGTGTTCGAACGTGATGTCGATGAAGCCGGTTATTACGATCTTTCGGCATCGTACAGCAATCCCGGAAAAGATGCGACTTACGGACTCTTTGTGAATGACAGGCTCGTGAAAAAAGCCGCTTTCCCGTCGGGAACCGGAACACTGGATGAGACTGTCTGGCTGGGGAAAGGAAAGGCGAAGATCGAGTTCCGTTATCTCCCCGGGGACGGTGATATTAAGGTCGATTCTATAAACCTTGAAAAATCAGAAAAGTCCGTGACCCTGATCATCGCGCCGCATCAGGATGACGAGGTCCTGGCATTTGCGGGAACGATCCAGAAGACCCTTGCGGAAGGAAATATCGTAAAAGTGCTTTTCCTGACGAATGGGGACTACTATGGTTCGGCACTGACTCCGGTAAGAATTGAGGAAAGTATTTCCGCGCTTAAGATCCTGGGCGTGGACAAGTCGGATATTACGGTGCTCGGATATGGAGACCTGACGCTTCTGTCGCTTCTTGAAAGCGAAGATCCGGATGCCACATTCTGCGGTAAAAGCGGATACTTTGAGACTTATGGCTCATCGCAGCTGAATATGTTCGATTACCATACTCTTCGTACCGGAAAGCAGGCAAGATATACCAGAAACAACCTTGCGGAGGATCTTTCGGAATATCTTCTTGCGTGTCGTCCTGACCGGATCTATACAACGTCGGAATTTGAGTGGCATGAAGACCACAAGAGTGCCTGGCTGTTTGTGAAAGAATCCGTGGAGAAACTCTCGAAAGAAAATGACTACCATCCTGTCCTCTGCGAAAGCGTGATCCACGGCGAGGAGACGACCTGGCCGGAGCATCTTTCCTATAACGCGGACGGAACTGCGGTCATCACGGAGTTCAGCACGCCGTTCCCGACGATGGAGACGACACTCGACTGGAATAAGGTCACCAAGATCGTGCTGACCGATGAAGAAGTAGAAAAGAAGATGCAGGCCATCGGTGAATTCGTCTCGCAGAATGACGGCGGAGAAGAGTATCCGGGCACGCGGGACTACAACTACGGATTCTGTAAGAGAGATGAATTCTACTGGGAGTTTCAGTTCTGATCAGATCCAGGTTCATCGGGAACATCATTTGAAGCATCATCAGAAGGTCCGGCTACAGGGACCTTCTTTTTTCTCTTATCGCTTTCCAAGAAGATGACCACGATCAGGAGCACGACACCACATGCTGAAAGAAGAATGCCTTCAGGAAGCCTCGGAACGGTGTAGGTCATCTTGATGTTGGATGTTGATTTGCTAAGAAGGAACGTAGTAAATACGCCATCGACCGGATCGACGATATACTCCTGGGAATCACCGCTGATCTTCCAGCCGTCAGCATACGGGATCGAGATGAACAGCCTGGTTCCGTCTTCTTCAGTGATCAGAGCGAAATCGCAGGAGCCATCGAAGAGAGAATAGGTATCGTCGATGGAGTATGTGATCTCCGCACTGTTGTTACGGATAGCGGTTACGGCTTCCTCGAGAGAGGTAAGATCGAGATCATAGATCTGGGCTTCCGTAACTTCGGAAGTCTCTGCGTCAGGTCCTGTGAATACAAGATCCAGCGTGGATTTTCCGTTGATGGCATGTGTACGGAGGAATGTAGGTGCCATCTCCGTCGAATAGACGGTATGGTACTCGCCGTTCATGTACAGATCTGCGCCGGCCTCGGTGTTGGTGATGAGGTTGACGTAAGGAATGCATGTATCCGATGCGGCATTGATCTCGTAGTGGTAGATGATACCGGCCGCGAAACGCGCATCGGAGCCGGAAAGGTTATCGATGCGGGTACACATATATTCTGATGGAACGAAGATATCTTTCTCGATATTCGAAAGATAACGGTACAGGTCGTTAAGATAGAGGGCAGGGGAGTTATCGTGGGTGCTCTCAAATGTTTTCACCTGCTTGAAAGTAAAGACAGCAGGGAGTGCGTACGGGTTCAGATACAGATCCTTAAATCCGTCGATCGAGGCGATCTTCTGAAGACCTGCGTTGTTCTCATCGCCGGAAGGAAGCATCACATACTTGACCGAAAGAAGGCTGTCGAGTGCGAGATTCTCAGAGACCGTGACCGGGATCGTGTCATAGTATCCGGGATATCCTGCCTTGTTCAGGAAGGATACAGTATTCTCGTCGGGAGCGGATACGAAGGAACTTACCGAACGGAACGCATATGCCATGGGCTCACTGTATGACGCGGCGAGATCATGGTGGGAACTGTGATACGTGGTCTGTACGACACGATAGAACGAAGGATCGTCGATCGTATCGAGAAGGTCGAGTTCGTTATAGGTGTAATCGGCGATGTAAGGTGCATCCGATGTCGCGTACGTCTCGGAAAGAACCATCTGGGAAAGCATCAGTTCAGAAAAAACGACACACGCCAGAAGCATCGCACCGATACGGTAAGAGGAAGACTTCGTGCGCCTGAACCATACCAGAAGGATCAGAAGGAGCGAAGTGATGACCGGGAAGAAGATCTTTGCCAGAAGCGGGATCAGGAAATCCTCGCCCTGAAGTCCCGTGATATTTCTGAAATGTGCGGTGAAGATGATCTCTGTCGTCGAACGGGTAGCCGGATCTGTCATCAGGAAGACGATCACGGAGAATACCGCAGAAATAAGGATCGGGAGCCACAGCTTCATTTTCTTCTTGTCAGAGCCGAGGAAATACATGGAAGCCAGATAGATAAGCGCGAAAGATCCGACATAGGAATATCTGTACCACAGAGCTTCTACGTCACGCAGCATGGAGAACAGTGCGACCAGCGGCTGGAAATAGAAGGACAGGATCACGATCAGAAGGAAAGCACCATAGAGAAGTTTTTCTTTGAGTGCTTTTGCCGTAGAAGTGAAAAGAAGGATAACGCCGAGAAGAACGAGACTTCCGGAAAAGAGATTGACGCCGCCCTTAACGCTGGCAAATCCGAACGCATAGTTGCTGATGACATTCGGTACAAAGCCGATCATGGAAAAGTCCGTGAGCATGCTGATCCCGGACTTGCCGTAAGATCTTCCGGAGAGCATCGAGAGCGTCGGAAGAAGAATGACGGCAGCAATCAGAAGTGCGCCGGCGCATGCGATGCCGAAACGGAGGACGGAGAAAAGGAAGTCCTTCCATCCGGAGCGGGGCGCAGAATCCTCATCGGAAGGCTTTTCGCCGGTAACCGCGATACGTGCCGATTCAAAGAGGAACCATAGTCCTGCAAAGAGCAGGTCGATGATTCCGGTATACCAGTTGAAGCAGAGCGTAAGTCCCATGGAAACGATGAAAAGTCCGCTCTTTTTCTTATGGATCAGCTTCTCCACACCGCAAAGGATCAGCGGCAGCATGTACGCGCCGTCAAGCCACATGATCTGATTGCTCTGCGAGATAAGATACTGGCTGAACGCATAGGAAACGGCAAGCAGGATGGTGAAGCCGTATTTGGTCTTGTTATCCGGCTGAAATCTCTTGTTCAGGTAATAGGCGGCAAAGAGAGCCGCGAGGGATGCTTTGATCATAAACAGGATGTTCATGAACATCGGAGCCTGGGACTTCGGGAAGAAGACCATCAGCAGGTTCAGCGGCGATGCCAGATAGTAGGAAAAGACCGCGAAGTTACTTCCGCCCATGTACTTGGAGAACGTGTAACTGATGGATGATTTTCCGGAGAGGACATCCTTGTACCAGCAGAGAAGATCGGTCAGCTGCTGCTGGCCGTCTTTATAGATCAGTGCTTTATCCGAAAAAGGCGCAAATCCCAAAACAATATATGTGAATAGAATGATCAGAAATGTCATCAGCGCGGAGATCGCGCATGTCTGAAACAGTGGCCTGCTGAAAACTGAATTCTTTTTTAGCTTGAGTGGAACTTCCTTTTCTGTTGAACCCATTTTCCAATACCTAAACCCTTTTTCCTATGTTTGCCACTCAATAGTATACCACGGCTTATGTACTGCTGGTGGCAACGACTCCGGGAAGGAGCTCATCTCCTACGGATACCGGTGCTTCGGCGATGGTGTGGTGGATCTTTCCGGCGAGCTCGAAGATCTGATCTTTCGGGATCTCGCCCTTCGACTTGACGCTGACACGGGTGATCGAGCCGTCTTCTTTTCGGACACGGATCGTGGTGGTCAGGGTGCGCATCGGCCTGGTGATCTCGGCGATCGCATAGGCCTGCCCGCGTGGACAGGAATTACCGGACACCTTGGGATCATCACCGAGAGTGACGGTCAGCTCACACCCGCGGGGGCAGATGATACAGGTCATGCGGGTCACGCCTTCATCACCGGAGGAGACTTCAGCTGAACCGGAAGACGGACCGCTCTTTGCAAGTGCTTTTGCCATAGAAGGATCGATCGGCTTTACGGTCTTTCCGGGGAACACCTTCGGATCGGATATCGCCTGCTCTGAAGTGGAAGCGGCGCCGGAGACATAAAGCGCGGCGGCTCTCCCGGCTTCAATTGCTTCTTTGGTAACATTATCGGCAAGATCATGGACATGAAGGACATTTCCGCAGGCAAAGATGCCCGGGACAGAGGTCTCATGACAATCGGAAGAGAAGGGACCGCCGGTCTTCGGGTTGATGGCGATTCCGGCCTTCCTGGAAAGCTCATTCTCGGGTATAAGACCGCAGGAGAGAAGAAGCGTATCACACTCGATCTCTTCCTCGGTGCCCGGAATGGGCGTGTACTTATCGTCCACCTCGGAAACGGTAATTCCCGTAAGGCGGTTCCTGCCGTGAATCGCGGTGACGGTCTTCTTAAGATACAGCGGGATGCCGTAGTCGCGCAGACACTGAGTAATGTTCCTTGCAAGACCTCCCGGCTGAGGCGCGATCTCAATGCATGCGAGGACTTCTGCGCCCTCAAGGATCATGCGGCGTGCCATGATAAGTCCGATATCTCCGGAGCCCAGGACAACGACCCTGCGGCCGACCATATAGCCGTCAATGTTTACGTAATGCTGGGCAAGACCTGCCGTCATGACGCCGGCCGGACGTGTGCCCGGGATCGCAAGAGCGCCGCGGGCCTTTTCACGGCAGCCCATCGCGAGGATAATGGCCTTCGCGGTGATCTCGAAATAGCCGTCTTTATGATTCATGGCATAAATCTTCTTTTCGGGTGTGATCTCCATAACGAAAGTGTCGAGGAGGATCTCGACGGCAGGGTGATCGCCTGTATTAACGGATTTCAATTCTTCATAGGCACGGTAAGCATACTCCGGACCGGTGAGTTCTTCGCCGAAATGGGAAAGACCGAATCCATTATGGATACACTGGTTGAGGATGCCGCCGAGTCTGGTGTCGCGCTCGATAAGAAGAATGGATCTGCAGCCGTTCTCTACGGCGCTCTTTGCTGCGGCAAGACCTGCCGGACCTCCGCCGATAACTACGATGTCGTAATTCTTCATGCTT
>CAMYWO010000094.1:0-7082 GCA_947302815.1 uncultured Clostridia bacterium
ACAAAGAAAGCCGTCACGATGGCAAGAAGCGCCGCGATACACACGACAGTATTCTTCTTAAAGAATGCCGCGACCGCATGAAATCCCCTGTTCTCCGATTTATCCACGATTCTCTCCTTCTTCTTCGGGTCTTATGCGCAAGAAGTGTCCTTCTTCGCGCCCGCGCTATTATAGCACCAACCATATATATAAGAAAGAGTCCGGAAGAATATAAAAAGAGGACCGCCGCTTTTTTCAAAGGACGGTCCTTCTTCCTTGCGGTTTGATCCGCAATTATTGTGCTACAGAGGTGTCTATCGTGGTTTCCTTAGGTGGCTGTTCCGTCGGAGAGAGGAACACGACCTTATACTCGCTGTGCACTTTGGCAAGTGTGTTGATAATGATCTCTTTAAAATGTGTCTCGGCCTTCTCGTAGATGCCGTTTCTCTCGGCAGATTCGAGCTGCTGTGCTTTTACCTCGGCAAGGCGGACGGTTACTTCGTCTGCACGGATCGGGTTAAACACGTTGTTGTCCTGCATGACCGTAACTTTCTCCTGCGGGAGATTGTTATCTACGATCGGCTTATCCGGGATCGTAATATAGATTTCTTTCTTCTGGTTGTTAACCACTGTCTTCAGATCGTTAAGATCGTAACCGACCTTGATGGTTCCGGCATAAACGATCTGGATCTTATGCTGTGTACCCCAGATATCAAAGTCCGTGTACGGGATCTGAAGGTTATCCACAACATTCGCGGTTCCCGCGTAATCCTCGGAGTAGGTCATCAGCTCGGAGATCTCCTGCAACTGCTCCATGACGTTATCTCTTGTCAGGATGATTCCGTGGAACTTCTCTTCCTCAGCGATGATCGCTTCTCTTGAACCGCCATTCTTCACGCCTTTGGACTTGCCCCAGCCGAAGAAGAATGTGAGGACACATATTATTCCGATGATGGCCATAAGTACGAACAGTCTGTGGCCCCATCTGGCGAAGAAGCCTCTCTCGCGTACTCTTTTGCCATTTACATACTCATAATTTCTCATAGCTTTTCCTCCTTCATCGCTCGCGTATCTCTGTAGCACATTTTCCGATCACGCGATGGTCGTTAGTTGTTTCATAATACGTTCTCTTTACGTATAGAGCTTATTCCCTCTTACTAGCTCATGCTCTCTCATATTAATGATAAATGAATCCGGCGGATAATTCCTCTTGATTTTTTAAACAAATTTAGAAATAACCGTTACAGGCTTATTCCTTTTGTTCTGACTATAGTTTATAATCTACTGTGTCAAGCAAAAAATGGTTCAGGTCCCCCTTTAGGGTCGTCTAATTTGCTTTGAATTTCAAAATATAGGTTGGAGCGGAAAATGGGAAGAAAATCAATTAAGGAAAACAAGAACATATATCAGATCAGTCGTGAGGCACAGAACCTTACGCGCGACGCCGCTTCCGAGAAGCTGCAGTACATCTCTGCAGACCGCATCGAGAAGATCGAGAACGAGAAAACACTTCCTCATCCGGAAGAGATCCTGGCCATGGCAGACTGCTATAAGAACCCTTCACTGTGCAACTATTTCTGCTCCCACGAGTGCCCGATCGGACAGGAATATGTTCCCGAGGTCGTTCCGAAGGAACTGTCCCAGATCACTCTTGAGATGATTGCGACACTCAATTCCATTGATAAGAATAAGAACCGTCTCATCGAGATCACCGTTGACGGTAAGATCCACGACGATGAGCTCCCGGATTTCATCGAGATCAAGAACGAGCTTGACCGCATGGCTCTGACCATCGACTCTCTCCGTCTCTGGATCGATAACGCCATTGCCGAAGGTGAACTGAAGAAGGAAGATTTCAAGCAGTCCTGACCTGTCACCGGAAAATTTAACAGAACATAAAGAGGGCCCGCATGTCTCACTCATGCGGGCTCTTTCGATGAAAGTGGAGGTGTTGTATTTTGTCTGATCAGTCGCCCGTGGAAGGTCGACTGATCTTCTAGTCCGATCCGCTCGCTCAGCTGGGGGAAGTTTTGCATTGCCTCGCATAAGCGGATCATTTGAAGCCTTTTGTCTAAGTCCATGAAGTCACATCCTTGCTTCAGTTTCTTTTTCCATTTCTTTTTGCCTTGTAAACATTCTATTCTTCTCCTTAAGGAAGAAACACATGGAGCATGGATAAATAGCGGGGTCTATTTTCTGTTTCCCCGCATGTTAGGAATGATATAATGAGGAAAAAGCATCAGGTTTGGGAGGGGCACATATGAAGTACGTACTGGTTTCACTTACAGAGAGTAGCAAAATCGACTTTTCCGGAGCGGAGAAGCTCTTAAAGACGGACCATCTGGTCTTCCTCTATGTAAAGGGTAAGAAAACTCTTTCTGCTTCCGTCAAGGAAGCCCTCGAAGATGTAAACGCGGAGATCGAGTATGTCGAGATCGCCTCTTCTTCCGAACTGATTCCCATGATGGCTTTCCTGATCGGATATCACGCAGGATTAAAGCACGAAGTCATCGTCATTACTGAAGACAAGAGCAAATTCCCGTCGAAGGTTGCCAAAGAAGCGAAGGTCCTCGGTTCTTTCCGCTCGGTATCCGGCTCGTCGGCAGGCACTTCATCAGCCAAGAAGACTACGGCAAAGAAGTCCACTACCACAACTAAGGCTTCCACCACTAAGAAAGCCTCTACTGCTAAGAAATCTTCTACTGCTAAGAAGACCACCACGAAGAAGACCGCCGCTTCCAAAAAGAAAGACGACGGTCTGGATGTTTCCGATATATTCGATACGATCGTGAAGAAGCTCTTCTGATCTTCTTCCCCGCATTCTTCATTTATCCTTCAATCAGGACAGAGTGATCAGAGTACCTGCAGCAAGCTCCGGATCATTTGACTCAAGCACGGTCATCATTTTTTCTCCGGTGGCGATCTGAAGAATGACAGTATGTCCATGATTGTTAGATCCATAGAGATACAGGATGTCTTCCCTGTTCTGGCTGCCACAGATGTGCAGATCCTTATACTCGGCATTTCCTCTTTTGAGAGAAGCAGTCAGAGAAGTCTTGTCAAAGCTGACTGTAACACCGTTATGCTTGTCGAGCATGCTCTCGGGAAGCTTATCAAGATCAGAAGCCGTTACCTGACGGGTCTTTGAACTGAATGTGTCTGCAGAAACCAGGAATGCCGTGGCATCCTTCGGGTTATAAAGCACATAATTGTCCAGAGTATCGGAGAACTCCGCATTCATCTCGATCCAATCCGTAACTTCCTTCGGAATTTCTGCAACCGGCGCATTGGGAAGGTACAGAATCAGTTCATCCGGCTCCATAAAACCATACGGATCTGAATAGGTGACCGTAGCCGGGCAGTCCATATACTTCTCTTCTCTCGGCTCGAACTTCTTGGTCTCAAACTTAGTTACGTGCGTGGAAAAAGAATATGCATTGACGCGTGTAAATCCATCGATCGTACCGTTAAAATTGCATTCCAGGCAATCATATCCATCACCGTCGATCTTTCCTGTGGCACTGGTATACTCGCCCTGGAAGGTCTTATCTTCCACATCCAGATCCAGGATCGTCGACCAGCTGGTCAGAAGTGAAAGAACACATGTCAGGCGCGAATGAAGCTTATAGGAATCATCGCCATAGAATGCATACAGATCCTTATCCAGATCAAAGGCCGGCTTGAACTCTGATTCCGTCGGCTCGGTATCATCTGCAGCTTTTGTGGAATCCGTGGCATCTTTTACGTCTTTGGAATCAGTAGCATCAGTTTCATCTGACACGGCCGATGTCACATCAGAAGTCTCTTTCGTCAGTTTCGCTTTTTTCTCTTTATCATCCTTCTTTCCGCAGGCGCAGAGCAGGATGCTCACTGCAGCCAGTGAGGCGGCAAATCGTTTTATTTTCATATACTCTTCTCCTTTACCCTTATCAGGCTTTCCCTATTGTACCACTAACATAAAGATCTTTTGTGACTTTTCATTCATCAGATCTTGATGCGCTGGTAGTAAAAGCACGCGAGCTGGGTACGGTCGCGGAGATCGAGTTTACTTAATACGGAGCTGATCATGTTACGTACAGTCCCCTCACCGAGGAACATCTTCTGGGCGATCTCCTTATTGGAAAGGCCCTCGGCTACGAGCTCGACAAGTTCTTTTTCCTTAGGGGAAATATCGAAGTCTTCCCAGCGGAAGGATTCACTTCTGTTAAGAAGATCCGGAAGCCGCTCGACGATCTTTCCGCCGAATACGGTCTGTCCCTCATAAACAGCGTGAACTGCAGAAGAAAGCGAGGCACAGTCCTGCTTGAGGATATAGCCCTTGGCGCCGACTTTCAGCGCACGGTTGATATACTCGTCATCGAGAAATGTCGTAAGAAGGATCACCTTTGCCTGAGGATCGATCTTCAGGATCTGTGCTGTCGCGTCCAGACCGTCAGTATCCTCCATACGGATATCCGAAAGCACTACATCCGGCTTGACCTCCGGATACGCGGCTATGGCTTCTCTTCCGCTTCCGTACATGCCGGCGACCTCGATCTCGCCATCCTGCTCCAGAATGATCTTTAATGACTGGTTTACGAGTGGATCGTCATCCACGATCATGATCCTCATTTTCTTTCCTCCTTGCCTGACTGATCCTTTCTCGGGATCGTCACCGTGATATGGAACCCGTTCTTGCCGCCCTGAATGGAGGTTCTTCCACCCACGGAGACTGCACGGGAATTGATATTATATAATCCGATACCGTGTTCGCCTTCAAGTGCCGCAAAGTCCGACGGACGCGAGTAGTCCACATGATCGCTCTTGCCGTCGTCCGAGACAAGCACGCGCCAGAATGTCACGTTCTCTACGACCTCAAGGCGTACCTTCTTGCCATTACTGTGCTTCGCAATATTCGTGACACCTTCCTTGACGATACCCAGGATCGCCGTCTTTACGTTATTGGGGATCGGAGACTCGATAGATGTGGATACAGTCACATCAAAGCGGTCCTTGATCACGGAAGCGATCTCATGAATGCCGATCGAAAGATCGATCGAATCGTCATGCAGTTCGTGAACTGAGCGGCGGATATTCGTCATAGCTTCATTGACCGTACTGCTCACGGACTCGAGATACGGCTTCGTCTTCTCATCCTGATTGATGACCGAGATCGCCTGGAGCTGAACAACCGCACGTGTCAGCTGATGTCCGACGTTATCATGGATCTCACGGGCGATACGGTTTCTCTCCGCGAGAGTGGCATTCCGCACCTGCATATCCATATTCTGGGAGATCTCTTTCTTCAGCTGCATGGACTTCTGCGCATCATAGCGGACATCATCAAACTTATCCGTAAGCATTGTCTTCTGCGTATTCATATAGGTCGTCTTGATTGCAAGGATTGCTGCCGCAATAATAAGGAAGACCGACCAGTGACGGCATGCGATACCGGAAGTTCCTGCCAGCAGCAGAAGCTTCAGCCAGCTGATTCTCTGAGCAAAGATTTCAGAAACAAACGCACGCGGGTTCTTCGCTTGGTGGAATTCCAGATATGATTTTTCCGTATTCTCATCAGAAAACATTCCGTAGATACATATCGGAATGAGCACGCTCATCTCCGGCATATAAGCGGCAAGTGCTCCCGATGCAACAACCAGAAGCATGCCGACGATCCTGTTTCGGATAACTTCCTCAAGAAGAGCGATGATGAAAACGGTCAGGATCGTTACGACTTCCTTCGTTCCGATATCGGATGACAGCGAAAAACTGCCGTACGGCACTGTCCCGAAAAGGACAAGTGCCGCCGACAGAATTACGATTATCGATTTGTCCAGCAGACGATTGATCATGCTTGCATTATAGCATTTCTCTCTCACCTTATGCTGATTTTCCCATCTGTGCCTTCTTGATCACGTTAGAGATCATAATGAAGACCAGTCCGAAGAGGATCTGCACGCCGAATGATGCGAGGATCGAACCCGTGCTGAAGGTGTAGTTCATTCCGGAACCGCTGTAGATCGTGTTGAATACCTTGGCGGTCCAGAAGAAAGGCAGGAAGTGGGCAAATGTCTGCACTCCGCTTCCGAGGAAATAGAACGGTACGAAGATACCGCACAGGAAGCTCATGGAGAGTCCGACGGAGTTGCAGATGAGGCTCAGTGTTCCCGCATTCAGACGGAAGCAGGAGATCAGAAGCGTAAATCCGCTGATGTAGAAGGTGGTCGTGATCAGGTTCAGTACGACGACCCAGCCGTATTTGCTCATCATGTCCGAAGAACCGGCATATACGAAGCTGAAGATCGAGAAGATTGCGACCAGAGCGACTGCACAGGTCAGAAGTCCGGCCATCTGCGACCAGGTCTTCTGTGTCGGCTTGACGGGAGCCGCATCGATACGCTGGGACACTTCCTTCTTGTTTGCGGCGATGATAGCGGATGCGATCGACATACCGAGGACCCACAGGCAGATGAAGCAGAAATACATGAGGATCATGTATACCGCATATTCACGTGCGTTCGAGTGCTGTACATCTTTCTTCTCTGTAACGACACCGAATGTGACATCGGAAAAGGTCATATCAAGTGCTTTTTCCACGGAAGACTTGGCATCCTGGCCCATCGCACGGTAGCTTCTATAGATGTTTACGAAAGAATCGATATCGTTTACGAAGCTGAAGGTCTTGCCGGAAACCTGGCTGTGAGATGAATAGTTGAGGGATACGTCCTCACCTGCTTCGATCTTCTCCTGGAACCCTTCCGGAACCTCGATGAAGTAATCCGAGATGGAAAAATACAGGATGTTGTTGATATGCTCATCGGAAGAATCCTTGTCGTCTTCGATGCTTCCGTATTTCTCAATGAGTTTCCGGACGCCGTGGCTCAGTTCACTGTCATCATTATCACGGAATATTACTCCGAGGTTCTTATAATCTGCGCTCTTCTCACTTGCCGTATCCTGCTCCTTATCGATGATATACGGAGCGGAAAAGATCATAGCTGCGGCATAGACCACCATGATGATCGTAGCGATTATGACAGAGATCTTATTCGCTTTTACTAGTTTGAAAAAATTCTTATAAAGCTGCATACTTTTCTCTCCTTAATTTCATGATCGAGACCGTA
>CAMYWO010000095.1:0-6847 GCA_947302815.1 uncultured Clostridia bacterium
ATGAGCATGAGCATCACCATCACGACCATGAAGAGCACGAGCACCATCATGATCACGACCACGAGGATGAACATCATCACGATCATGGTCCGGACTGCACATGCGGCTGCCACGATCATGACCATGATCACGAGGGTCATCACCACGCAGACGAAGTCTTCGATTCCATCGGATTCGAGACCTCAAAGTCCTTCTCCGAGGCGGCAGTCAAGGCAGCACTCGAAGAACTCGACAGCGGGGATTTCGGCATGATTCTCCGTGCCAAGGGCATCGTTGCCGGCGAAGACGGCAACTGGATCCACTTCGACTATGTACCGGGCGAAGCAGATGTAAGAACCGGCGCGGCAGACGTCACCGGCAAGCTCTGCGTCATCGGTTCCAAGGTCGATAAAGAAGCGGTAAAAGTGCTTTTCGGACTGTAAGGGAAAGCCATAAAATTGCAAAAGAAAAAGGCTGTCTCAAAGAGGCAGCCTTTCGTTTATCCAAGGTTTTCTAAGGATGGCAAATACTGTGTCGCTCTGTTTCAACCATCTAAAACAACCCCAAAACCTAGAAGGAGCCCTGCAGGCAGGATGTCATAGTGAACGAGATACATCCCCGGAAAGCAGGCTAAGTACTGGCTGTTTTTGCCATCACGCTTGAATCAAAAGCCCTTCAAAAGCATAGAAATATACTCAACTCACACAAGCATAAATATATGCCCGACACACACTTATGGGCTTTTTGCCTCCTGACTCCACAGTATTTGCCATCCAAATCATCATATCACGGGCTAAAATGGCGTGCAATAGCATTTGACATAAAAATATCAAATACAAAATTGCGCAAAACTAATTGATTTTTACACCTAGAAAAAGCACTGTATCTTCCTCGTTTTCGTCGGTTTCTTTTTACCCCTGTTTCTGATACACTACTTTGTTGGTAGTACTTATTCCTTTATCCTAAAAACAGTGCAATCAACGGGGATCACATGAGAAAGCTGACAACTCGAGACATTCGTTTTTCAGACCACTTCACATACGGCGGACTGTTCCGTTTCGTATTCCCTACTATCCTTATGATGCTCTTTACGTCCATGTACGGCGTCGTCGATGGACTGTATGTCAATAACTACGTCGGCAAGCATGCCTTTGCCGCAGTTACACTGATCACTCCGCTTCCGCTCCTTATCGGTGCTTTTGCCTACATGATCGGTGGCGGCGGTGCGGCGATCATCGCACAGGAACTGGCCCGCGGAGATAAGAAAAAAGCCAGCCGCTATTTCACTTTCCTTACATGCATCTCGATCATCGGTTCCTTCATGCTGGCCGTTCTCGGAGAGATCTTTCTGGAGCCCCTGGCGAAAGTTATGGGCGCGGACGCGGAGATGCTTCCGGTCTGCATGAACTACGGCCGTATCCTCATCTTCAGTATTCCTTTCTACGTACTGCAGAACGTTTTTCAGAGTTTTCTGACTGCAGCCGAGCGTCCGAAGATCGGACTTGCGATCAACCTTTTCTCCGCAGCGGTCAACCTCTTCCTCGACTATCTCTTCGTTGGTGTATTCGACATGGGAGTTACAGGAGCTGCGCAGGCGACCGTCGTCTCCCAGCTGATCGGCGGTGTCCTTCCCTTCATCTATATCGCCGCGAGCAAAAAAGTCGCGCTAAAGTTCACCCGTCCCGAGTGGATCGGTGAGATCATGGGTCCGGTATTTGCCAACGGCGTTTCCGAGTTCGTAAGTGAGATCTTCCACCCGCTGGCCAGCGTCATGTATAACTACCGTCTCATGCGTCTGGTCGGACTGAACGGGGTCGCTGCCTACGGCGTACTCATGAACGTCGGATTCCTCTTCGGCGCAGTATTCCTCGGCTTTGCCGTCGGCTGTGCTCCGATCTTCAGTTACCAGTATGAGGTCAAGAGCTACAGCGAACTGCATAAGACATTTAAGAAGTGCGCAGTCTTTGTAATCGTCATGGGATTCGTCCTTTATGGCATCGCACTCTGCATCGAAGGCCCGTTTGCCAAGCTCTTCTTCGGCCATGATGAAGCACTTCTTCACATGACGGAAGAAGGCTTTTCTCTGCATAGCAAGTCCTATATGGTCATGGGGCTTGCCGTCTTTACTTCCGCATTCTTTACCGCTATTCACAACAGTAAAATATCCGCGCTGATCTCCTTCCTGAGAACGCTTCTTTTCGAAGTACTGGCGATCATCATCCTGCCGCATTTCTTTGACCTCAACGGCATCTGGGCCGCCAGCCTTGTTGCGGAGATCCTTGCACTGATCGTTACTGTTATGCTCATTTTCCGCAATAAGAAAAAGCACTACGACGGATCCCCGAAAGAAGGAGAAGCAACGACATAATTCATCATGAAGCTGTTTAAGAAAGACGCGCATTTTTACAAGAAAGTATTTGTCCTCGGATTCCCGATTGCCCTGCAGACACTGGTCACTGTTTTTGTCGGTATGCTCGACAACATCATGCTCAGTCACTACTCGCAGGACACCTTCTCCGCCGCCTCTCTGGCAAACGCCTACGTTCTGATCTTCCAGATCTTCTGTATGGGACTCGGCATGGGTGCTTCCGTTCTGGTCTCCCGCTACTACGGCATGAAAAAGGCCAACGACAATGTCGAGAAAGCAGATGTCTCCCTCAAGCAGACCGTCTGCCTGATGCTTCGTCTAATGCTTCTCTTCGCGACGGTATTTGCCATCGGCGCGATCGCTATGCCGAAGCTCATCATGACCTCCTACACAGGAAAAGAAGAGCTCATCAGCCTTGGCGCCACGTATCTCCGCTGGTCTACACTGACCTTCTTTTTCTTAGGTCTTTCCCTGGTCATCGCCATCGTTCTCCGAAGCGTCGGCCAGTCCAAATTCCCTCTTTATGTATCGATCGGTGCTCTCGTAGTGAACCTTACCGGTAACTACATCCTGATCTTCGGTCATTTCGGTGCGCCGAAGATGGGTATCGCAGGCGCCGCGCTCGCTACCTTCATCGCCCGTGTCTTCGAAGCGATGCTGGACCTCGGATATCTGGTCATCGTTGACACGAAGATCGGATTTCGGATCCGCCATATGTTCATGAAGACAAAGACCCTTATCTCCGAATACCTGCGTGTCTGCATCCCGGTACTCATCAGTGACGCAATCCTCGCCTTCGGCAGCAACGCCGTCACCATGGTCATCGGACATCTCGGAAGTGATTTTGTCGCGGCGAACTCCATCACAACGGTTACCCAGCAGCTCAGCACCGTCCTCATCCAGGGCGTCTGCCAGGCAGGTGCCATCATCACCGGTCAGACCCTCGGAAAAGGGAAAAAGGAACAGGCCGAGGAACAGGGCTGGCTCTTCCTGGGCATGGGCTTCGCGCTGGGATTCCTGTCGGCGCTCTTCATCTTCTTTACGAAGACGCCCGTCATCCAGTCATATGGTAAAGAGACGACCGCCGAGGCTGTCTCGATCGCTTACCAGCTCCTTAACGCAATCAGTCTGATCATCATCTTTCAGGCAACCAACAGCATCATGACCAAGGGTGTTCTCCGCGGCGGCGGCGACACGAAGGTCCTGATGTTTGCAGACAATATCTTCCTGTGGGCTATGGCCCTTCCGTTGGGGATTCTCGCAGGATTTATCTTCAAGCTTCCGGCATTCTGGATCTACTTCTTCCTTAAGTCCGACCAGATCGCCAAGACCATCTGGTGCGTCTGGCGATTACGAAGCAGGAAATGGATCAAGAAGATCTCGACCGGTAAGAACTAACCCCGATAAATCTCACCCGTCAAGGAGGTACGAAACATGGCTAAACGTGCACGTATTACCATCCACCCGGATTTCTCCATCGGAGAGATCTCTCCCCGACTGTTCAGTGCTTTTCTCGAACCGATCGGAACCATGGTCAACGGAACGATGTATAACCCGAAGCACCCGACTGCAGATGAGCAGGGTTTTCGCGGCGACTTCATCGAGGGTCTGAAAAAATCAGGACTTCCGGCCGTTCGTCTTCCCGGCGGCAACTTCGTATCGGCCTGGCAGTGGAAGGATTCCATCGGACCGAAGGACCAGAGAAAGGTCCACCTCGATCCGGCATGGTACCAGTACATCACCAATGAAGTCGGTCACGATGAATATCTGCAATGGGCGGAAAAAGCCGGCACGGCTCCTCTTTATACCGTAAACCTCGGCACCGGCACGATGCAGGATGCGATGGATATCGTGGAATATACGAACCACGAAGGCGGCACCTACTGGTCCGACCTGCGCCGCAAATACGGACACGAGAAGCCGTATGGCGTCGATACCTGGTATCTCGGAAACGAGATGGACGGACCCTGGCAGCTAGGCTCCTGGGAAAAGGATCCGCGCGGTTATGGCGTGCTCTGCCAGGAGACTTCGAAGGCCATGAAGTGGATCGACCCGACCATCAAGACTGCGGTATGCGGTTCATCCGCACCGTTCATGGAACACTTCCCGGAGTGGGATGAGAAGGTACTCGACCAGTGCTACGACGTGGTCGATTATCTGTCTGTCCACCACTACCACAGCGCACCTCCGGGCAACCTTCGCGCCCTTCTCGGCGGTTCTCTCTACTACGAGGACTTCATCAATACGGAAGTAGCCATGTGTGATTTTGTCGCATCCAAGCACCGTTCCCCGAAAAAGATGATGATCTCCTTCGATGAGTTCGGCGGCATGATCCGTCCGAACCAGGAACTCAACCCCGGCTGGGGACGCTACAATATGGCGCGCATCCATTACCGCGTCGATCCTGAAAGAAAATACATCCTTCACGATCCCGATAACATGAAGGAACACGTCTTCCCGGGCGGAGATATGGAGCACATGCTCTCCATGACTTCGATCCAGCTGGCATTCCTCCGTCACGCGGACCGTGTCAAGATCGGCTGCATGACCGGCGGTCTTTTCGCCCTTTGTGCCAGCAATCACGACCGCGTATGGCGCACGGCATCCCACTACGCATATATGCAGCTTCTGAAGTTTGCCCGAGGTATCTCAATGCAGGTCAGCGTCGATTCCGAGACCTACGACATGCCGGGATATGCCATCGATGACACTTCCCAATACACCGGCAAGAACGGCGTAGATTTCGTCGACTGTGCGGCTGCATGGGATAAGGAATCCGGAAACCTTTCCATTTTCGTGATCAACAGAAATGAAAGCGAGACGTATCCGCTGGATCTGGATCTTCGCGGATTCACATCCACGGGCGCGGTAAAGCATATGGAGATCGCATCAGCCGATATCTCTGCAGTTACGTCTCCGGATAATGACAGTCAGTTTGCTCCGGTGGATCGTACGGGAGTATCACTTAACGAAGGAATTCTTACAACGGAGATCCGTCCTCTGTCCTGGAACGTGATCGTCGTTCCGGTCGAGTAACTTACGACTGTGTCTCCTGCGGTTCGGATACAGAAGGCGCTGTCGCCTCGACCGGTGACTGGATCTCGATCTGGGTGATAAGGAACATCTGTCCCCCGGAAGTCGTTACTTCCAGCGTGATAAACTTCGGCTCCGGCGGCAGTGTCGTCTCTGTAGGATCACTTGTCTCCGAAGCGGAAGACGTTCCGGTCTCCTCTGTTTCCGAAGGCTCCTGAAGAAGCGGCTCCAGACCTTCTCTGTTCCATGTGAATATGAATGTATCTGTCAGGTCCTTTACCTGCATCGTGTTCTCATAAAGAACATTCCCTTCATCGTCGACGAACTTATAGACCAGATCCAGATCTTTATAGAATTTCAGTGACTTCGTGTGGTATTCCATAATCTGTGTTTCCGCAGGATAGATATCTACCGGAAGTCCGGATCCATCCGCCCAGTAACCGTCATCCGTAAACGTGATGGCAAACGGCAGGATCTCCCCGTTCGGATAAATATGCGTCATCGTTGTCAGGAACTCGTCTCCGTTCGGATCGTAGAGACGGCAGTAGAGGTTTCCCTCCGGAATCATCTTATTCGGATTCCATGCACAGGCGATCCAGTCGGTGTTATTCTTCATGAGGAAAGTATTGGTGTAAACGAGATTCCATGCGGTGTCATAATACTCGTATGTGATCTCTGCATTACTGTAGGTATTCCACGTATATACGTAAAGGCAGACCGCAGCCTCCGAGCAGTGGTATCCGCTCGTCTCCTCTCCCTTCGGATCTACCCAGTAGGCATCGAAAACAGACATCGACATATCGGGGGCAGATGTTATCGTTTCCTTCGGCGAAGCAATCAGACCGTCCTTTTCCAGGAAGCCGAAGGCCGTCGTGAAAATATCCCCGACACTCTTGGCAACGATCTTCCATGGGCCTTCTTTACAGCGAAGTACCAGGGACAGTTCTTTTGACGCGGAAGGCGCGGAATCGATATGCTCAGCAAGCCGCGTGCTATCCTTGTAACCGTCCGGACCGGCCTTCTCGGTCACATAATCGGGATCACAGTAAGTAAGCTTCACCTTCACGATCCCCTCATCTTCCGCAGGTGTAATACTCAGTATCTGTGCAGAGACACGTCTGCACGCCGCCTCAAATACCTTGGCACCCACTTTCGAAGTGATGCTCCGGATACGGTCATCGGAATAGGATTCATCCTCACACAGGGAATTGATCTTGTCGGTCTTGGCAATCTTGATGTAGGCAAAATAATCATCGACCGTGTTGCGGATCTGCTTCTCGGCAACCGCAGCATCATCCGTAGTCTTTGCCTTCTTCTTTCTGCACGCACAGGTAAGCCCCGGGAGAAGAAGTATGGCACAGCATACGCTGATGATCTTCGCTCCCGCCCGTCTCATCGCCGTGACATCAGTCGGATCGCGTACATCTGCCAGACCTCTTCGCTGATGAGGACATACTCCTCGACCAG
>CAMYWO010000096.1:0-6820 GCA_947302815.1 uncultured Clostridia bacterium
ACGCCGCCTTCATACTTCTTGTAAACATGCTGAAGTGATAAACTTGCCATTTGTTACCTCCAAATTGTGCGCCGGGATCCGGGCACTTTTTCTTTATGGAACTACTATAACACGCCCACTATGCCGCTACCACTCGTAAATATCCCCAAAAATCCGCGGGCTTTTTTGACACTCGCCGACAACGATTTTGGCAACTTGACAAGGATTCCTAACCTCTGCTTGTGCACAATGTACAATTTTCCTGATTTTTAGCCTTTATACTTGCTTTATGCAAGTTTATTCAGTATTCTGTATAAATATTAACGCAGGCAGGAGTTATATATGGAAAAGGATAAAACATTACCTTCTGTAGGACATGATATGCAGACCTGGATCAACAAGGCCGCTACTCTTATCGAGGCGCTCCCGTATATCCAGAGCCTGGCAGGCAAGACCGTTGTCATCAAGTACGGCGGCAATGCTATGGTCAACGATGAACTGAAATCCTCTGTAATGGATGATATCGCACTTCTGAAGTCCGTCGGTATCAATCCGGTACTGGTTCACGGCGGCGGACCGGACATCAGCAACATGCTGAAGACACTGAATGTCGAGTCCCGCTTCGAGAACGGCCTGCGTGTTACTGACGCAAAAGTCATGAGCGTCGCACAGATGGTCCTGGTCGGCAAGACCAATAAAGAGATCGTCTCCTATCTCGGACAGAAAGGCGTAAAGGCCATCGGTATCAGCGGTATCGACGGTCACCTGATCGAGTGCGAGAAGCTCACTGAAGATGCTAACGGCAATCCGATCGATGTCGGATTCGTCGGCAAGATCAAGAATATCAACACCAAGGTCATCTCCACACTGGCTAACGACGAGTATATCCCGGTCGTTGCCCCGATCGGTGTCGGTTCTGACGGCGAGAGCTACAACATCAACGCGGACACAGTTGCCGCCGAGATCGCTGTTGCACTGAAAGCCGAGAAGCTCATGACACTTACCGATGTCGAGGGTGTTAAGGGAGTAATGCCGGACGGTTCCGAGCAGGTCTTCCCTGTCCTCACCGAGTCCGACATCCACGAGATGATCGAGTCCGGAGTAATCACCGGCGGCATGATCCCGAAGGTCAACGGATGCCTGGATACGATCCGACGCGGCGTCGGCCGTGCACATATTATTGACGGGCGTATCCCTCACAGTATTCTCCTCGAGATCTTCACCGGCAAAGGTATCGGCACGATGATCGTCCAGGAAAAGAAGCCCTATTTCGAGGGAGAAAAAATCTGACAGATGCACCGCCGGCCCAAGTGCTTTTCAAGCCGGAAGCCGATACTATATATGAGGTAATAATATGGAAAACATTAAAGATAATACATTAGATACAATCATCAAATACGACGAAAAATACTATATGGCGTGTTTCGGAAAGCGGGTCCCTCTCGTGGCTGACCACGGCAAGGGCGTGTATCTTTACGGTACCGACGGAAAGAAATACATGGACATGATCGGCGGTATCGCCGTAAACACACTGGGTCACGCCCACAGCAAGCTCACCAAAGCCATTTCCGATCAGGCAAAGAAAGTGATCCACTGCTGCAATTACTACTACAATGAGCCGCAGACACTTCTGGCAAAAAAACTCGTTGAGCTGAGCTTCGCCGATAAGGTCTTCTTCGCCAATTCCGGCGCGGAAGCGAACGAAGGCGCCCTTAAGCTTGCTCGCGGGTACTGGTACAAGAAGGGCACTCCGAAGCCGAAGATCATCACGGCAACAATGTCCTTCCACGGACGTACCATGGCGACCATCGCCGCTACCGGCCAGGAAAAGTTCAGAACTCCTTTCGGGCCGAATCTTCCGGGCTTCGAATATGTTCCTTATAACGACATCGAAGTGATCAAAAACGCGGCAGACAAAGAGACCGGCGCCATCATGCTCGAGCTCATCCAGGGCGAAAGCGGTGTTCATCCGGCAAATTATGACTACGTGCAGGCAGTAAGAAAGTTCTGCACGAAGAACAAGATCCTTCTCATCGTTGACGAAGTCCAGACAGGTGTCGGACGTACCGGAACCTTCTTCGCATATGAGCAGTACGGCATCAAGCCGGATATTATGTCTCTGGCAAAAGGACTTGCCGGCGGCGTACCGATCGGCGCCGTCCTCGCGACGAACGAAGCAGCGAAGGGCTTTGCTCCGGGCGACCACGGTTCCACATTCGGCGGAAACCCGCTGGCCTGTGCTGCAGGACTTGCCGTAGTGAACGAGATCGAATCCGCAGAACTCCTCAAGAACGTTACTGAGACCGGCGCATGGATCCAGGAGAAGCTTCAGAAAGTCGCTAAGAAGACGAAGAAGATCTCCGATGTCCGCGGCAAAGGTTTCCTGATCGGTATCGAGCTTACTTCGGATTCCGCGGCAGACATAAAGATGAAGCTCTTCGAGAAAGGCTTCCTCGTCAGCTCGATCGGAGCAAATGTTATCCGTATCGCACCGCCGCTGATTCTCACTAAAACACATGCATCCAAATTCGTCACTGCACTGCAGGACGTTCTTTCCGGAAAGGAGTAAACACATATGAAACACTACATTGATTTTCACGAAGACGTAACCATCCCGGAGCTCGACGCACTCCTTGAGACCGCGATCGACCTGAAGGCTAAGACAAAGGCGGGCATCCCGCATCCGATCCTTGCCGGCAAAACTCTCGGCATGATCTTTACCAAATCTTCTACGAGAACACGTGTTTCGTTCGAAGTCGGCATGTACCAGCTCGGCGGTCACGCTCTCTTCCTTTCCGGTGATGACATCCAGATCGGACGAGGCGAAACCATCTACGATACAGCAAATGTACTGTCCCGCATGGTTGACGGCATCATGATCAGAACTTTCTCCCATCAGGATATCGTAGATCTGGCCAAGTACGGCTCTGTTCCGGTCATCAATGGTCTCTCCGATGACCAGCACCCGACTCAGGTCCTCGCTGACCTTCTGACCATCAAGGAGCATAAGGGCGAACTGAAGGGTTTAAAGCTCGCTTATGTCGGTGATGGAAACAACATGGCAAACTCCCTGCTGCATGCCTGCGCTAAGGCCGGCATGGACATCTCCGTTGCTTCCCCGAAGGCATATACCTGCCCGGAGAAATATGTGCTTCAGGCACAGGAAGATGCAAAGATCACAGGATCCAAGATCGTTATGACCGAGGATCCGTATGAGGCTTGCAAGGACGCCGATGTCATCTATGCAGATACATGGGCAAGCATGGGTCAGGAAGCCGAGAAGGCCGAAAGAGTTAAGGTATTCAAGGATTATCAGGTCAACGCCGATCTGTTCTCCGTAGCTGATAAGGATGCGATCTTCCTGCACTGCCTGCCGGCTTACCGCGGTTATGAGGTCACCGAAGACATCATCGACGGACCGCGTTCCTTCGTATTCGATGAGGCAGAGAACAGACTGCACGCCCACAAGGCGATCCTCGTTCATCTCATGAGTGACAAGCATGCCTGATATCTACGTCAGAAAAGCACGTCTGTCGGAAGCCTCTGTCATCCTCAGGCTGGTGCATGAGTCGATGTCCTCGTATTGCCGGGATTCCGGAATTCCGGACTCGTATATTGAGGCAACATCTGAGACACTGGAGACGATTCAGAATGCGATCTCTTCCGGAGTAGTTTTTGTCGCCCTAAGTGATGAAGAAGAGATCCTGGGGACATGCCGGCTCTATATCCGTCCGAGAAGAGAAATGGATAAAGAGCTTTCGGGAGTACTCACCGGAGTATCCGCCCGAGTCGCGTATTTTGCGAGATTCTCCGTATGGGACCAGTGGCGCGGACAGGGAATCGGCAACTATCTTCTCTCCTTCTGTGAGAAAGTCGCGCGGGCCACGATGTGCTCGCACATGCTTCTTCACACTGCACTCAGCAACGAAGGCATGGTGGACTACTATCAGACACGGGGCTTTACCCTGCTGTCTTCAGATGACCGCCGGGGCTATCCGCGAGGGCTTTTCGGAAAGACACTCGCGCCGCTTCTTAAACGATAACAAAATGAACGTCTGCCTCACCGCCAAGTGGGGCGGACGTTTTTCTGTGCGGATATTTTCACCGTTTTCATATTCCGACACTTTGTTCCCCGGAATATAAATCCTGCTTATAAACCTCGGTCTTCTGCACCTTCCCATATTCGTTTCATCCCTGTTATTGAATAAAATATTATAAAATTTTGATTTTATGGGGATGAGTTATGAAAAAGATCAGAGAATACAGACTACGTGCAAATCTAAGCCAGGGACAGCTGGCCGAAAAACTGTGTGTGAAACAGCCCTCTGTTTCACAGTGGGAACGCGGAACTGCGTACCCGGGGATCGACACGGCGAAAAAACTTTCCGAGATCCTGAATATTCCTTTCGGACTGATCTTCGACCAGTACACGAATGACGGGCCCTTCGAGATCCCGGTGTACTCGGCGGTCCACGCCAATGGAGAAAGTGAGTCCTGTTCCAAACCGGGGTGCGTCCTCAAGGTCACGGAAGAAGAACTTCGGATGCTCGTTCCACGATCGGAGATCAGTGAACTCGGCCTCGGATCCGATGAAAAATCCAGAGTCGATCCGGGCCTGTTCTTCGGGTATTACTGCGAATCGGGAAATATGGCGCCGACGATCCTGCCTGACTCGGTCAACCTGCTCTACCGGACGAACAAGATCCTCTCGAACGCGATCCATCTGGTAAGCATGGACGGGAAAGACGGATATCTGGTGCGCCTCATTAAGAATGACCGCGGAATACTGGTCATCATGAAAGGGCCCTCCGAGAGATATCGCTATTTCCGGTATCAGGATGCAAAAAACGGAACCCTGCTGGTTCACGGACTGGTCGTCGAGACCAGAAAAGCCTTTCTCTACTAATCGGGATCAGCGCGCAAATGCTTTCTGCGCCCACCATCCGTCCCGGATAAGGGCGCGGAATTCCGGAGTAGCCATGAGACAGTCGACCGAAGCCTCCTGATCGAAGAACCCGAATACTGCGCTTCCGGAACCGCTCATCGCGGAGAATACCGCACCGCCGTCGGCCATAAGTCGGATACCGTCTTCGATCTCGGGAACACTCGCGATCGCCGGTGCCTGAAGGTCATTGGTCCAGTAGGCCGATGCCAGGCGCAGGCGGTCAGCCGGAGAAGCCGGATCCGTCATGACGGATTTCAGGAGAGTCTTCTCTTCTTCTGTGATATTCTTTCCGCCCATCGCATCAAACGCTTTATAACAGGCAGGTGTGGAAACGCCACGCTGCGGCTTCATCAGAAGCATCGGAAGTCCGGTCAGCTCCGGAAGAGGTGTCACGATCTCACCGATCCCTTCACAGAGTGCCGTCCCGCCGGTTAAGAAGAACGGGACATCTGCGCCGATCGATACCGCGATCTTAAGAAGATCTTCCCTCGAGACTTTTCCCGGGAAAAGTGTATCCATGGCCGCAAGGACAGAAGCCGCATCAGAGCTTCCTCCGCCGAGACCCGCCTGGGAAGGAATGTTCTTGATCATATCGATCTGAACTGTATATTCTCTGCAGGCCATTTTCTCGAGAAACCTGTATGCGGCAAGGAAAGCCGTGTTCTTAAAAGGGTCCTTCGGAAGCGCAGAACTGTTCGAGCCGATAACCACACCGGCGGAATCATTCTCGTCTTCCCTTCTCGGGCGGATACGTACCGTGATCTCATCACAGAGGGAAAGTGTCTGGAAAGCGCTGAAAAGAAGGTGGTATCCATCTTCTCTCGTTCCATCCATCCGAAGGAACAGATTGACTTTCGCCGGGGCTTCTACCGTAGTGGACATAATAAAGGGATCGGCCGGTGCTTTTGTAGAAGAATTCATAAAGACCTCGTTTTTTCAAAGCAAAAGCCGCCATGCTCACACCAAAGTGGGCTCACATTGACGGCTGTCTGTTCAGATATATGTTGTAAAGAGCCTCAGCTTGCCTGTGTCTCCGCAACTGTCGCGATGTGGACGGACTTCGTCAGAACATCGATGTAGCTGTAGGATACAGTCTCCTGTGCAGCGTTGGTCGGCTTTCTGTCGCATCTTACCGTAAACATGTTCGGATAGCAGTGATCGAGAATTCCTTCGTGAACGATGATTCTCTTTCTTCCGCCGTTGGAAGTCAGGCGGACTGTGCGTCCGATATAAGACTCAAGATTCTTCTTGCAAGCTTCAACATCTGATTTAATGATCACTGGTCTTCCCTCCCCATCTGGTTATAAAAAAGAATACCTACTGTTACGAAATTATAACAGGGTCAAACTTGCTTGTCAATCAAAAGCACAACTTCTTGTGGTTAATATGCACAAGAAAACCAAATATAGTGTTTTCATTTTCTACATCAGATTCCTTTTATCACGTGATTTTTGTAACACTTCTGTTATTTTAGGTTGGAATTATAAGGGGGAAAGCATATAATGATATTCGTAGTTTTTTGCGAAAAGCACTCTTACACGTGTTAACGCAGTACCAAGACAGATAGATTATTAATATGAAGTGAGGGACGATTATGCTTAGTGACATTGAGATCGCACGTAATGCCGAAATGCTGCCTATTGAGAAGATCGCGGAGAAGCTGGGGATCGGAAGAGATGACCTGGAATTCTACGGAAAATACAAGGCGAAACTGCCGCTTCGTCTCCTCACAGACAGAAAAGATAAGAAGGACGGCAAGCTCGTTCTCGTCACGGCGATGAACCCGACTCCGGCAGGAGAAGGCAAGACCACCGTCAGCATCGGACTGGCACAGGCCTTAAACAAGCAGAACAAGAATGCGATGCTCGCACTCCGTGAGCCTTCCCTCGGACCGGT
>CAMYWO010000097.1:0-6719 GCA_947302815.1 uncultured Clostridia bacterium
TTCTACCACTACATGATCGACCTCAAGGGCGGTCCGTGCATTTATAAGCGCATCTCCGGCTGCGGTTCCGGAACCGAGTACATGGCCGTGACCCCGTGGGGCGACCTGTATCCCTGCCATCAGTTCGTCGGCGAGGAGAAGTTCCTGCTCGGCAACATCTACGACGGCGTCAAAAACACTGCTGTCCAGGATGATTTCGCGGCCTGCAATGTTTACTCCCGCGAGGAATGCCGGAACTGCTGGGCGCGCCTTTACTGTTCCGGCGGCTGCGCGGCGAATGCGTACCACGCGACCGGCTCTGTGCGCGGCGTCTACAAGTACGGCTGCGAACTCTTCAAGAAGCGCATCGAGTGCGCGCTCATGGTCGCCATCCACAGAGAGTTTAATCAGTGAGGTTGACCCGCGGGATGAGTGCTTTTTTCGCGGAAGAGGTACTAAAGAAAGCAAGTTGTGCATGTTAGTACTACCGATTTATACCTGCTTGGGATTATTCTTCTCGAAAAGCACTGTTTAGTACCACCTTTTATGATTCAGTGTGGTACTAAATGATTAGAAAACCTTTGTTTAGTAGCACTGATCCGGTTCTGAAGTGGGACTTAATTATCTGAAAAACTCGAGTTAGTACCACTGGGTCAGCCCAGAAGAGGTACTAAACGTTCTGAAACACACCGGTTAGTACCACCACCCCTGCCTGATAGTGGTACTATTCATTTCGAAAAGCACTGATTAGTACCACCAAGCTGTTTCTAATAAATCTCAATCACAATTCGTGGTGCAATTCATCGCAGCTTCATTGACCGCCCTGCCTTTACAGGGTAAAATCCAACTATGTTATTTAAGGAGGCGGGCGTGTGAAGACACCGATCTGTGATTTCGTTAGAGACTACGCGGCGAGCGGCACTGTCCGCATGCACATGCCCGGTCACAAGGGTTCTGGCACCGGCACCACCGGAGAGGTTGACGCGGGCGGATCCGCCGAGGGTTCAGCCAGCAAATCGCCGGACCAGTACAGCAGAGATTTTTCCAACATCGCAGCGTACGACATCACTGAGATCAAGGGCTCGGACGAGCTTTATCACCCGACGTCCATCATCGCAGAGAGCGAGAAGAATGCGTCGGCGATCTTCGGCTGTCCGACGTACTATTCGACAGAGGGTTCGTCGCTCTGTATCCGCGCGATGCTTTATCTCAACATGATGCGTGCGCGTTCCGAAAACAGTTCGAAGAATTCTTCCGGGACAAACACGAAAAATGCAGGTTCCGAATCGGACAAAAACACACAGAAGAAGCCCTGGGTCCTGGCCGCACGAAACGTCCATGAATCCTTCGTTTCCGCATGCGCACTTCTCGACATTGACGCCGAGTGGATCGCGTCGAAATCGGGCACACTTATTTCTGCGGATATCGATGCCGATGATGTGGCAAAAGCACTTGTCTCCGGCATCTCATCTCACAACTCGGATCCGTGCTGTGTGTACATTACATCACCTGACTATGCGGGCCACATTCTGCCGGTTAAAGAGATCGCGGAAGTGTGCCACAGGAACGGCATCGCTCTTGTGGTCGATAACGCACATGGTGCGTATCTGAAATTCCTTTCTGCATCGCAGCATCCGATGGACCTCGGCGCAGATATGTGCTGCGACTCCGCGCACAAGACGCTGCCGGTCTTAACAGGTGGCGCGTACCTGCATGTAAGAGAAGACTGGAAGCGCGAAAAAGCACCGCTGTCTTTTCTTGTGAAAAACGCGATGCGGATGTTTGCTTCCACGAGTCCTTCGTGGCTGATCCTGCAGTCTCTTGATAGAGCGAATCTCTGGCTCACACAGGGCGGAAGCAGATCGTTTGCGAAGACGGAAGAAAAGGTCGGCACGATCCGTGAAGCTTTCACGGGAGTCGGTCTTTCCTGCTATGGTGAAGATACGATGAGGATCACGATCCTGACGCGTCCGTTCGGATACACCGGCGATGAGTTTGCATCGATCCTAAGAGAGAAGAAGATCGAAGTCGAGTTCTCCGATCCGGACATGATCGTTCTGATGATCACTCCGAAGAACACGGGAAGAGATCTCGATAAACTGAGTAAGACACTGATGTCGATCCCGAAAAAAGATGCACTTCCTTCTTTCTGGGAGAGCGTGGGATCGGATGAAAAAGATGAGCAGATCTTCCCGCAGAAGAAGTTCACGATCCGCGGTGCATCGATGCGTCCGTGGGAAACTGTTCCTATGAAAGAAGCCCTCGGACGGATCGCGGCGATGGGTTCTTTTTCCTGCCCGCCGGCGATCCCGATCGTTATGCCCGGCGAGGTGATCGGAGAGCGGGAAATCAAACAATTTGAGTACTATGGATACAGTGAATGTAAAGTCATTCAATAACTGAAAATGTCTGGAAACAAGCGGTGCCGTGGCCTGTATGTGTGATAGGATAGTAACTGACTGAGAGAGAAAAACGGAGGCATTTAATGAAGTCATTTCGTGAGAATATCTGGAAGGATAATGAGTACAATTATGAAGCGGCATACGGTTTTATTCCGAACATCGTTTCGTATCTTCACGAGGAGAATGATGAGATCCGTCCCTGCATGATCGTTGTTCCGGGCGGCGGATACTGCATGGTCGTTCCGCCGGAAGGTGAAGTCGTTGCGAAAGAGTTTTATAACCGCGGCATGAACTGCTTCGTGCTGACATATACGTCCGACATCACGATGTCGGTTCCGCTCCGCAAGCAGCCTCTCAACGATGCCTCACGTGCAGTAAGATACATCAGAAAAAACAGTGCGCGATTCAACATCGATCCGAATAGAATCACTATCTGCGGATTCTCTGCGGGTGCACATGTGTGCGGCACACTCGGTGTTCATTTTGATGATGTCACAGACACCGATCCGGAACTGAACAAAGTATCCAACCGCCCCGACTCGATGATCCTGAGTTACCCGGTCATCACATCCGGTGAATTCACCCATATCTACTCGATGTGGGCACTCATCGGTAAGGATGCGCCTCAGGAAGAATATGACTATTTCTCTCTCGAGAAACACGTCTCTGAGAACACGCCGCCGTCCTTCATCTGGCAGACGGTCGAAGATGATCTCGTACCTGTTGAGAACAGCATGCTTTTTGCGCAGGCCTTAAGAAAGAATAACGTACCTTATGCCTACTACGCATTCCCGCATGGCTGGCACGGATTATCTGTTCACAACGCAGCGTTCCGAAAAGGTGAATTCGGTGAACTCTACACCATGGAGCAGGTTATGGCTGCAGTAGATGCAGTTCGTGCAGGAAAGGGAATCAACGTCTCTGAGCAGAGAACGAAGGAACTGATCGAGCAGTTCTCGCAGGAGATGCCGAAGCCGGAAGGTGAGATGCCGGCATTCGAAGATGTAGCCCGCTGGCCGGAACTCGCCGAGGTCTGGCTCAAGTCGCTGTAATCATCACGAAAGTATATGAGAAAAAGAAAGCCGCCTGAGCATTTTCTCAAGCGGCTTTTTCATTTTTCAGGATTATTAATCACGCAGCTTTTTCATGCTTGATCTCTTCCTCGAAGAGCTTGTAATCCTCTACCCAGTCGGAGAACTCCGGATCTTCTTTATGCGATGTAAAAAGACCGGTGTTATTGAGATACGAAGCGAGGTAAGCTGTGACCTTGCATGCACCCTTATAGTTCAGGTGATCGCCCTTGTCACGGGTGTCGTGATTCCAGTCGATCGGGATCTCCTCAGTAAGAAGATTCATGTCGATGAAATCGATCCCCAGATCTTCCGCGAGATAAGATGTCGAATTGTGACGTTTATAGTTCCAGTTTGTGGTGCTCGGTACGCTGAGCAGAACGAGCTTCGCGCCGATCGAATCGCAGTAGCGCTTGATGGCCCGGACACTCATGCGGTTGAGCCGCGAGATCGAGTCCTTTTCCTTCGTCGGCTTCGAGTTTTCCGGATCCGGCGGAGTATCGCTCGGAATCGTCGTGGTAACGTAGGTATAACCCTTATCGAACTGGCGTGCGGTATACTCCGGACCCTTTGTGAAGTCCCCGGACTTTATGTGCTTCCAGCGGTCATGGTAACGGAAGACCGGAAGGAGCTCACTGAGTTCATCGTACACGGCCTGTGCAGCCGACTCGCTTCTGTAGATGGCGTTTGCCTCGAGGAAAACGACCTTCGGCTTCTGCTTCTCGCATGCTCTGCGAAGAAGAACGTAAGAGTAGCTGAGGTGCTGTCCGCCGTTGCTGCAGTTATAGGAAGTGATGCCGGCATCGTTCCAGATCTTCATGGGAATGATCGAACTGTAAGCTTCGCTGTCGCCCAGGACGAGCACATCGAGTGAACCTTCTTTTTCCGCGAGAACGCCGTTTGCGAGTTCGTACTCCATGCCGTCTGCCTTCGTATTATTCTTCGGCATAAAGATGCGTGAAGAGACCAGAAGAAGGACAAAGAGTCCTGCAAGGAAAACAAGTGCTTTTGCAATACGTTTTGCGTAAATCATTTTATGCCCTCCTTAGAACTCTGCATACATCGGATCGACCGGGATATAGCCCGTGCCGTATGCGCCGAAAACTACGATAAACATGATCAGCAGATAGAAGACGGCGAACTGGAAAACGATGTTCCTTTTGCCGATGGATTCGCGGATCTTGACGCCGCGCTCCTGAAGCAGGCTGATCGTGAAGAGCAGGAGCACGCCGACGCCGATAATAATGAAGTCTGCGCGGTCCATGCCGAAGGTGAAGATCGTGCCGTCCCTGACCGTCTTCAGCGAGAAATCCGTAAACATCTTCGAGAACATCGTCAGACCGGCACCGAGGCTCTTCGCACGGAAGAACAGCTCGCCGATGCATACGAGGATCGAGGTCCTTACGATCTGAAAGCACTTGTACGGCTTGCTCGATCTCTTGATGTGCAGCTTCTGCGTGACCTTGATGATCAGCGGCTCGAAGATGGAGCCTGACAGGATCAGGACGAAGTGGAACATGCCGAAGAAGATGTAGTTCCATCCGGCGCCATGCCACAGTCCGTTGAAGAGCCACACGGTGAAGAGTGCGATCGCGCCGGCAAGAAGCGGACCGAAGTGGTTGCCGAGTTTCTTACGTGCGTTTGTCGTGAGCTTCTTCAGAGGCTTACTCATCGAGAGCGGGAAGAAGACGTAGTCCTTAAAGAACGTACCGAGCGTGACATGCCAGCGTTTCCAGAACTCAGAGATCGTCGCCGAGAAGAACGGGCGGCGGAAGTTTTCCGGAAGGTTCACGCCGAAGATCTGCGCGGATCCGATGACGACGTCCATGGTGCCCGAGAAGTCGCAGTAGAGCTGGAGTGTGTAGAATACCGCGGCGAGGATCATGGCGAAACCGTCGTACTCGGCATAGCCGGAGTAGATGTTCTGAAGCATCAGGTTCAGTCGGTCGGCGATGACGAGCTTTTTCATGACACCGAAGAGGATGCGCTGAAGTCCTAAGATGAAGTTCTCGTACTTGATGCGGTTTGATTCCCAGAGAGACGAAGCGGTGTCTTCGTAGCGGCAGATCGGGCCTTCCATGATCTGCGGGAAGAAGCTCATGAACATCGAGATACGCAGAAGGTTTCTGTCCGCAGTGATTTTCTCGCGGTAAACATCGAAGAGGTACGCGACGGCCTGAAGGGTATAAAAGGAAATACCGATCGGGATCATGAAGCGCGGCGGGTGTACATGTACCGGCACGTGGATCAGCCTGAACAGGTGATTGATGTTCGTGATGCCGAAGGTCGAGTACTTGAGCACGAGCAGCATGCCGACGTGAAAGATCACGGCAAACGTCATGACACGGCGCTGCTTCTTCGTAAACACCGCGTTGATTGCTTTCTTTCTGTCGCGGTCTTTCTTATCGATGCCGGACAGTTCTTTTTTGCAGTCGTTCTGAATATCGGCGAGCCACAGTCCGATATGGTGGACCGAAAGCGTGGATGCCATAAGGAAAAGCACCAGTTTTCCGCTGATTGCGTAGAAAAACAGGTAGCTGAAGATAAGCAGTACCCATCTCCTGCCTCTTTGCGGGAGGATCTCATAGAAGAAGATAGCTGCTAACAGCAGTATGATGTATTGAATCGAAAAATAGGTCGAGATGCTGAACATGTCAGCCCTCTTCTGACAGACGTGTGATCATGTCCCACATTGCCGCAGCAGAATTGAAGTTCTCCGGAATGATCTCGACGGTCGGGATCGTGATGTCGAATTCCTCCTCGAGTTCAGCAACCAGCGAAATAATCGCCAGCGAATTGAGATAGTGGTCGTCGATGAGCGTCGTGCATGTCTCAAAGTCTACCTCCGGCTGAATGTCTTCCAGGATCTCCAATAATCTCTCGTCCATAGTTCTTTTTCTCCTTTTACCTTTGTTTCCTTGATTTAGACTGATTTGAATTGCTTTTTTATTTCGTGAGAAGAAAAATCTTCTTGAAAAGCACTTGTGCCCTCAGGGATTTACCCTTGCCCGACCGGAC
The DNA here is from genome assembly GCA_947302815.1 of uncultured Clostridia bacterium. GTDB lineage: Bacteria > Bacillota > Clostridia > Saccharofermentanales > Saccharofermentanaceae > Scatonaster. Next base: position 6,470 of record CAMYWO010000097.1, read on the forward strand.
TCGGTGAGTTGAACTGCTCTGTCTGGATCTGTTCTCTTACTTTCGTAAAAGCACCGCTGCCGTCGAGCAGGAATACACTCGGAAGTTCGCGTGACAGGAACAGCGAGATGCCCTCGGTCGGGCAGTACGCGCCCGCGTCCTCGAAGGCGAGGATGTCGCCGATCTTAAGAGCTCCGAACGGATATTTCTTCACGAGAAAATCGTTGATCGTGCAGAGCGATCCGCAGATGTTCCAGTCGCAGGGCTCCGC
>CAMYWO010000098.1:0-6496 GCA_947302815.1 uncultured Clostridia bacterium
AGTGCTTTTCGGGCCGGGGCACAAACTGAGGTGTGAGTGCTTTTCGGGCGGCGGCCGGCGCGGCTCGAACTAACTACCGGCAGGTGGCGCCGCATGGCCCGCGCCGCCGGCTGACATAACATGACAAGTTTCGTTATATTTCCCCCTAGTGAGACCAAGCTGATGAGTGAGCAACTTGGCCTCGCTTTTTTCGTAGAAATAACTTAGAGAAAGAGTGCTTTTCGCAAAGAAAAAAAGAAAGGATATGGAAAGGGGGGATCAAATGAATAGTTAGAACTGATTTAGTACCACTTAATTGAGAGGTCGGTGGTACTAAATTCGTAATTTGCAGTGGGTTAGTACAACATTCTATTGTGTGAGGTGGTACTGGAATGGATAAAAATGGTAGATCAGTACCTTTCATTCAGAGATAAAGTGGTACTAACTGATAGTTTTTTGATGGATTAGTACTATTGGGTAGAAATAAGATGGTACTTAATAGCGTCAAAGTGCACTCGTAGTACCATACATACCATTTGCATGCTTGGTGACATGGTTCGACATTGTTCAGGCCTCTTCTTCGATGTGCAGCTGCTTGTCGGCGAAGATGACGGGCTGGCGCTTGTTGTAGCAGACGATGGTGGCGCGGGAGCCCTCTTCGAGGAGGTGCAGGGTGTGCGCGGAGAAAACGGGCATGGCGTCCATGGTCTCGCCGTTTTCGGAGATGAAGGTGACGGCGTCGTAGTAGAGACCGGTGTCCTCACTGTCGCTGACCTCGCGCTTGTTGGAGACGCGGCCGTGGCAGACCTTGCAGTGCCATGCGGGCATGTCGCTGATGGCGACGTAGATGAGGATGACGAGCGCGATACCGATGCCGACGGTGGAAATCCACGTGAGACGGCCGTTTGCGACGATAAAGAGAAGCGCAATTGCCACGATCGAGCAGACCAGCCAGATCGTACTGCGCAGATTCATCGCGCGGAAGATGCGCTTTTTCTCTTCCTTGGACGCGTCCTTAAATGTCAGCGTTGAAACGTCGATATCCATGTTATCCTCCCACATTCAGAGTAATAGTATCATATACGCGCGCGAGGGGCAAATGGCGCCGCGCTTCCCTCGAAAAAAGCACCTGCCCGCGGCTGTGGCGCCCCGCTCTTCGAAGCAAGGCAAATGAACGAGGTTTCGTGATGAAATTTTTGTATTATTCCGTCGCTTGAGCGAGTACAATAAGGATAAAGATATTGTGAATTAGAATTGGAGGGCTGGATTATGTTGACACGAACGATGAACGGATTTGATAAGCCGGTTTCGGTCCTGGGTTTCGGATGCATGCGTTTTCCGACGACTGAGGACGGCAAGATCGATAAAGCAAGAGCGAGAGCGATGCTGCTTCATGCGCACAAGATGGGCGTGAACTACTTTGATACAGCCTATCCGTATCACGGCGGCGAGTCGGAGATCGTGGTCGGCGAGGTACTCAAGGAGCTGCCGCGTGATTCGTATTTCCTGACGACGAAGCTGCCGGTATGGGAGATCAAGACGCGTGAGGATGCCGAGGCGATGTTCGAAAAGCAGCTGGGCAAGCTTCAGCAGGAGTACCTCGATCTTTATCTGCTTCACGCCATGGGCGAGGACCGCTTCCAGGAGATGGAGGATGCGGGCGTTATCGACTTCATGTTTGACCTGAAGAAACAGGGCCGCATCAAGAACGTGGGATTCTCGTTCCACGACGATTACGCGGTGTTTGAGAAGTGGATCAAAAAGTATCCGTGGGATGCCTGCCAGATCCAGTTCAACTTTATGGATATTGAGAACCAGGCCGGAACGAAGGGCCTGAAGCTTGCGGAGTCGCTGGGCATTCCGGTGATCGTCATGGAGCCGATCCGCGGCGGTTCGCTCTGCATGTATCCGGATGATCTGCTTACTGAACTGAACGAACTTCGTCCGGGCAAGTCGAAGGCGTCCTGGGCGCTGAGATTTGTTGCATCCTTCGAGAACGTTAAGGTTATACTGTCAGGTATGTCGGCAGAGGACCAGCTCGAGGACAACCTCGATACGTTTAACCGTTATGAGCCGATGACGGAAGCGGAGCTTGCTGCGATGGGCCGCCTGAAAGAGGCGCTCGACGCACGCGTTTTCAATCCGTGTACCGGCTGCCGTTACTGCATGCCGTGTCCGGGAGGCCTTGATATCCCGAAGATCTTCCGCATCTGGAATGAGTACGGCAAGTACAGCAATGTCGGTCACGCCAAGTGGGAGTGGAGCATGCTGAAGGAGGACGAAAAGCCCGAGAACTGCATGTGGTGTGGTGCCTGCGAGGATCAGTGTCCGCAGAAGATCTCGATCCGCGAGGATCTCGTCAAAGCGAGCGAAATGATCTCGAAGCTGTGATGGCGCGGCGCGGCAAAGCCGCAGAAACAGTGCTTTTGGCACGGAAAAAGGCGTGAAATCGTAAATTTCGTTGACGAACGCAGAAAATTAGAGTAATATATGTCCTGTTTGAAACCGATAAATTTGGGTTTCCTAAGTTTAATGCACGGAAGGAGGGATAACAAGTGTCGGAAATCAGACTTAAAGAAAATGAGTCCCTTGACAGTGCTCTGCGTCGTTTCAAGCGTTCCTGCGCTCGTTCTGGTGTACTCGCTGAGGTACGTAAGAGAGAGCATTACGAGAAGCCTTCTGTACGCCGTAAGAAGAAGTCGGAGGCGGCTAGAAAGCGTAAGAGATAATTACTCTTTTCAAATTAGCTGATCTGAAGCCTGTCGGAGTTGATCCGGCAGGCTTTTTTCGTGCTTATTGATGTTCAGCGTGGTTTTGTTCTATGTTCTGTTCTAAAATCGCGCGAAAAATAGAACGAAACATAGAACACGGGGGCAATGTTCTAGGTTTTGTTCTAAAAATCGAGTGAAAATAGAACGAAACATAGAACACGCGATTATAGCACGCATCTGAAAAAAGAAAAGAGCGGATTTTCGGGATTAAGGAAGATCCTGCGGTGAGTTTTCCGTGGGATCTTTGCTTTTTCGGAAAATCACCGGGTTTTCAGAGCCGGGGATGAAGGCTAAACTTGAAAACGTAACAGGGAGTAGCTTGCATGCTTCGGGACCCTTCAGGATCCGACGCCGGATCCACATCGGAAGCGTGTGACATATGTCGTCAGCTCGGGAACTGCCGGTATACCGGAGGCGTTCCCCGGGATATGTCGGGAGGAGCGAGACTTTTACTGCATGAAAATCTGCAGCAAAAGACCCGTTTTTTGTTGCCCGAAAAGGAGGTGGCGGGATGGCCCTTGGAAGATTTCCCAAAAAACGAATACCGAATAAATGTAAAGATTGTACGCACTGTCCAAGAAGGTGAAGTTGCACATAACTAACACATGAATTATAATACATATGAACGGTTGTTCATATGTTAGCCGCAAAAACCGACCGGGATGGCAGATAAAAGGACGAAGGCCGGTGAGCGAAAAGTGTTAACCGTTTACCAATCTGAAAAGACGGAAACTGTGAGGTCCGTAAGCACTGAGAATTGGGGAGAAGTGCTTTTCGGGAAGAAGCTTCCGGGAAAGACATTATGAGGTAATAGATATGTCAGAGAATGAATTCTTAACTGTAAGCAACGTATGTAAGGCGTTTGGCGAGGGCGACAGCCGGCAGGAGGTGCTCCGCGGCATGGACTTCACCGTCAAGAAGGGCGAGTTCTGCGTGCTGCTCGGGCCGTCCGGTTCCGGTAAGTCGACGCTCCTGAACATCATCGGCGGCATCGACAGCGCAGACGACGGATACATCGCGATCGCCGGCGACAAGCTCCGCGATATGGATGAAAAAGCACTGACCCGCTACCGCCGCAAGCACCTGGGCTACGTTTTCCAGCTTTACAACCTGATCCCGAACCTGAACGTAAAAGAGAATATCGAAGTCGGCGCGTATCTTTCCGATAAGCCGCTCGATATAGATGAACTCCTGAATACCCTCGGTCTTTGGGAACACCGCTATAAGCTTCCGAATCAGCTTTCCGGCGGTCAGCAGCAGAGAACATCGATCGGCCGCGCCATCGTCAAGAACCCTGACATCCTCCTGTGCGACGAGCCGACCGGTGCTCTTGACTACAACACCAGTAAAGAGATCCTAAAGCTCATCGAAGACGTAAATAGGAAGTATGGAAACACCATCATCATGGTCACTCACAATGAAGAGATCAGCAAGATGGCAGACCACACGATCAAGCTTCGTGACGGTAAAGTGAGAAAGAACATCATCAATGACAACAAGGTCTCCGCAGAAGATCTCGAATGGTAAGCGGAGGAGAGAATCATGGCAACGAATATCAATAAAGCAAGGAGCGCGGCATATGCTCCGGGCGCCGTTTCTTCGCAGAAGAAAGTCGGCAATCCGATGCGCAAGCGCCTCTTCAGAGAACTGAGAAAAGATTGGAAGAAGTATTTTGTACTCTTCCTCCTGATGGTATTTATGATCGCGCTCGCGTCCGGTATCGACGTCGGAAACGACAGCATGATGGCCGCGATCGATGAGTCCTACGAAAAGTATTCGATCGAAAACGGTCACTTCGAACTTCGCTGCAAGGCATCCGAGTCGCTTCTTAATGAGATCGAAGCAGAAGGCATCACTGTTTATGAGCAGTTCTATAAGGACTTAAGCGAAAGTAAGACCGCTCCGAATGAGATGAAAGCGGTGACTTCGGAGATCGAAGAGGGCGGCATGAAGCCCTCCGAGAGGATCGAGTCTGATGAGAAAGAAGTTACGGTCCGCGTATTTAAGATCAGGACCGACGTTAACCGCGCCTGCCTCATGAAGGGTGAAATGCCGGTGGCGGCAAATGAGATCGCGCTCGACAAGAACCACGCCGACATCAAAGGCATCAAGGTCGGCGACACACTGTATGTCGGTGAGAGTGCTTTTACCGTATCCGGATTGATCTCGTCTTCCGACTACACCACGCTTTTTAAGAAGAACTCCGACTTCATGTTCAACGCGGTCGACTTTGACATCGCGGTCATGACACCGGAGGGCTGGGAGGCGCTTCCGTCCTCGACATTTTATCAGTACGCTTTCATGTATAACGAAGCGCCGGCAAATACTTCCGAGCAGAAAGAAAAGGCAGACGCCCTGATGGAAAAGCTCGCGGTTCTTTCGGCGACAGGTGGTTTTACCGATGAAAAAGCAACTGCCGAGGAACTGCAGATGAAGATCCAAAGCCAGGATCCCGAAGCAATGCAGTTGCTCGCGGAGAAGAAAGAAGACATCAATGAACTGACTGACTTTGTGCCGGAATACGCCAACCAGGCGATCCACTTCGCGCCGGAAGACATGGGCTCTGATAAAGCCATAATCTCGGTAATGGTCTACGTTTTCATCGCGGTAGTGGCCTTCATCTTCGCGATCACGACCAGTAACACCATCGTAAATGAATCGGCGGTCATCGGTACACTTCGCGCGACCGGTTACACAAGAGGTGAGCTCCTCCGCCACTACATGATCGTTCCGATCATCGTGACACTTCTGGCGTCGGCTGTCGGCAATCTCCTCGGCTACACGATCTTTAAGGACGCGGCGGTTGCGCTCTATTACAATTCCTACAGCCTCGTGACCTACGAGACACGCTGGAACATGGACGCGTTCCTCGTAACGACGCTCCTTCCGATGATACTGATGATCATCATCAACTTCGTCGTCATCTACAGAAAGCTGCGTTTGTCGCCGCTAAGATTCCTGCGCCGCGATCTTCGCACCTCGAAGAGAAAGAAGGCCATGAGACTTCCGTCCTGGAGCTTCCTGAAGAGATTCCGTCTGCGTATCCTTCTCGATAATATGGGTGGCTACCTCGTACTGTTCGTCGGTATCGCGTTTGTCATGCTGATGCTCGCTTTCTCGATCGGACTTCCGCAGACGCTCGACCATTACAAGGCGAAGATCGATGAGAACATGCTCTCGAACTATCAGTACATTCTGAAGGGATATCAGGACGAAGAAGGAAACGTCATCTCGACTTCGGAAGAAACAGCGGAGAAGTACTGTGTGGCATCGCTTGAGACCATCGACGGCGTGCATAAGGGCGAAGAGATCAGTGTTTACGGCTACGAAAGCGGAAGTCAGTACATCAAGATCGACGAAGCGCTTTCGGGAAATGAGATCTGGATCTCTTCTCCGTATAAGAAGAAGTTCATGCTGAAAGAAGGCGATACGATCACGCTGAAGGAGAAGTATGAAGACAAGTCCTACGACTTCGTCATCAAGGGCGTTTACGACTATGACGGTGCACTCTGCATATTCCTTCCGCAGGAGAGCTTCAATAAAACCTTCGGACTTTCGGAAGATGCGTTTACCGGATACCTCTCGCAGAACGCGATCTCAGATATCGATTACGAGAACATCTACACCGTCGTTACGATCGAAGATGTCATGGCCATCGCGACACAGCTTGATCACTCGATGGGCGGCATGATGGACATGGTCTCATGGGTGTGCCTGATCATGGCGATCCTCATGATGTATCTTCT
>CAMYWO010000099.1:0-6490 GCA_947302815.1 uncultured Clostridia bacterium
AAGAAAGCGGAGCCAGAGTACATGTTGTCATGACCTGAGTCTGTCCACGCTGGAAAAGACCGGAACCATGAACACGCGGCAGAAGTCCAACATCGCAGGACAGCGGACGGATCTCATCGAGACGACGGCCGTCAACACGAACATGCTCCTTGAAGAGGTAGTTACGAACGACCTTCTTCTCAAGCTTATAAACTGCATCAGCCAGATACGGCAGATACTCTTCATTCTGTTCTGTAAGATAAGCCTCGATTTCCTTTGTAAGAGCATCAATATTCGCATCACGTACGGACTTATCAACTGCGAGAACAGCCTGACGCATCTTCTCCCATGCAAAGTCCTTAACCAGTGTGAATACTTCTTCCGGAACATCAGCAGACTCGTAAGTGAACTTCTCCTTACCGATCTCTGCAACGATACCGTTGATGAAGCTTACGATCTCCTTGATGGTCTCGTGACCGATAGCAATTGCCTCGAGCATTGTCTCATCCGGAACTTCGTTTGCACCAGCCTCAACCATGCAGATCTTCTTGGCAGTACCTGCCAGAGTAACATACATGCGGCTTTCTTTTCTCTGCTCCTCTGTCGGGTTGATGATAACGTCATCACCGATCAGGCCGAGAACAACACCGCCTACCGGACCATTCCACGGGATATCGGAAATAGCGATAGCGATAGATGTACCGATCATAGCAGCGATCTCAGGAGAGCAATCCTGGTCTACGGACATAACCATGTTTGAAACTACTACATCATTTCTAAGATCCTTCGGGAAAAGCGGACGGATCGGACGGTCAATAACACGGGATGTCAGGATAGCCTTCTCGGAAGGACGGCCCTCTCTCTTGATATAGCCACCCGGGATCTTACCGACAGCATACATCTTCTCTTCGTAGTCAACAGACAGCGGGAAGAAATCAACGCCTTCACGAGGTGTCTTAGAAGCTGTAACGGTGGAAAGGATCGCTGTCTCACCATAACGGATAAGGCAGGCACCATTTGTGAACTGAGCAAGCTTACCTGTCTCAACAACGAGCGGACGTCCGGCCAGTTCGGTCTTAAATGTACGTTCCATAAATGTACCTCCAATTATTTAGTTTTATAAGGAGGTAGCTTGTAGATTCATACTCCGTGCTAGACGGGATATCAATCTACCCACTACACCCCTTAATCTTTTTACCGCGCATAAGTACGCAACATACCTATATTATAGATATATAGAATAAAAATCAAGCACTCACGGGAAATATCAAGTAATCCGGCCGAATAAGGAAAAGGACCCGCATCAGATGATGCGGGTCCTTCTATGATCTTTTTCATTCACCTTAAAAGGCACCAGTTAATGGATCAATCCTGTTCTCTCATCTTCTTATTTTCGAGAATGATCAGAGCACCGGCAATTGCCGCAACCGCCAGGAATACAAGTCCCAGATTCGAAGAAGATGATGTATCACCTGTCTTCGGAACTCCGGTAGGAGCTGTATCTTCTGCAGCAGACTGAGCCGCGTTGAGGATCGAAACGAATGTTGAAGCTTCACCGTCTTCGAACTCGATTGTGATCGTATAATCGCCTGACTCAAGACTGTCAAGCAATGATCCGTCAATCGTAATGATCGCACTGCCCTTCTTGACCGATTTTACATCAACAGGCTTTCCGTTGAACTTAACACCCTTAAGCTTCTCGTGGGTCTGTTCATCATGCTTGGTGTGCTTAACAATAATCGTCATGTCGCCATCACCGATAGCACGGGAACCGGAAGGACCGGCAACTACGACATACTTACCGCATTCTTCCCACTTCGCATAAAGAGTCATATCCTTCTCTACTTTCGTGGAGAAGTCAAATTCCTTGGTGCACTCACTGTCAGAAAACCAGCCAACAAACTCATAACCGGACTTTGTCGGATCCGCCGGTTTTTCAACCGTCTCACCAACCGCCAGATCCTGGGATTCGATCTCAGAACCGCCGTTAGTCTCAAAGTCAACCTTTACCAGATCAGCCTTAATGACAACTTTAAGTGCCGCATCATCAAAATTGTGACGTCCACCTTCAAGCTCGATCGAAGGATCAAAAATATAATAATCCGGATCATAATCTTCTAAATTTATATTGTTGTGGCATACAGCACCATTTTCCGGAGTAACAATATAAAGCGGGGCCTCAATTTTGATGACTTCTTCAGGGGTTTTATTCGTATAGCCTTCGCCATATTGATGTCGGGCATAATCATCATAAGCATAAACAGCTGTATCTTCTGCAGTAATAACAACTTCTGTTTTCTTTCCGGTAAATGTTATTGTTCCATCAGCGAAAATACCGTCATCACCGGCTTCAATTGTAAGTTTTGCATTCGAAATTATCACATCTCTGTTTACATAAATACCGCCATCACCGGCTTCAATTGTAAGTTTTGCATTCGAGATCATCAAATCTCTGTTTACATAAATAGCTCCCCCCTCATCAGTAGTTATCGAAGAAGGTCCTTCATTCTCTATCGTCAGATATCCACAATTGATGCTCGTAGAATTTGATGTAATGACAAATGCACCTTTACCTGTAATCGTTGCACTACCCTGAGTATAAAGAGAACATGAGCCATAATCATAATAATAATAATATGCGCTCTCACCTTTTGTTGATATGGTCAGTGTTGCGTCATTGGAAATATCAACAGTTAAACCGGCAAATTTCGGTTCATTATCCTCAGCAGCCTGAAGTCTTGCAGGACCATAACCATAATAATAACTATTGGGTTGACCAATGAATATTCCGCCAGTCATGTACGAATCAGGTATGTCTGAAGAAACAGAAGTATCGCCTTCTACACAAATCTTCAGATCAGCCGAACCATAATACCAGATTGCAACAGGAATACCATACTTTTCTGCGGTTGTATGCGAGATCGTTACCTTATTGAGATAAAGAGTATTCGAATCAGGATCATATTTTATGCTGCCACCATCAGCAACTGTTACACCTTCGATGGAAGAAAGATCATCTTTATTATCGTCAGTGACGATAGATCCGCAGATAAAAAGAGGATAACCATCTTCAGGCTCTTCATCACCGATTTCGCCCTCATACATGGGTTCTTCATCTGCACCCAGACGCGGCTGGTCAACATCTTCGATCTCAGCGTTTTTTTCGTCTTCAGTTACGTCTGTTTCGAGGTCTTCATCTTCGACGTCAACATCATTTTCATTCTCGACGTTTTCTTCAACGTCTTCTTCATCTTCTTCGACGTTCTCGTCCTGCTCGACGTTCTCGTCTTCTTCGACGTCCTCTTCCTCTTTCTCTTCCTCTTCTTCCTGCTCTTCAGTTTCTTCATCGATTTGCTCTACTTCTTCGATGACAGGATAACCGTCTTCTTCACCATCAGCGCGAAGATTTACGGGAAATACTGTTGAACTGAGAAGAATAGAAAGTGAAACAGCAAGAGCCGCCGTCAATTTCCAGCTAAACTTTTTCATGATTTCACCTCCAACTATAATGTTCCCACAAATTCTTTATAACATGACAAACACATCATTCGCAAGGACTTTTGACAAATTAGTCAAAAATGTAACACAAATTGCGGAGAAATCCAAAAAAAACAGTACTTTCAGCGAATCATAACAAAACAAAAAAGAACCGCCTCATTTGAGACGGTTCTCATTCTTCTTAAGAAGCATTCATTACTTTCTGATGTTCAGACGAGCAATGATGGAACGGTAACGCTCGATGTCGATGCGAGCAAGATAATCAAGAAGACCTCTTCTCTGACCTACCAGCATCAGCAGACCACGACGGGAGTGGTGATCGTTCGGGTGAACCTTCAGGTGCTCGGTAAGATGATTGATTCTTGCGGAAAGAATCGCGATCTGTACCTCAGGAGAACCTGTGTCGCCCTCTTTGAGCGCGTACTCTTTGATGATTTCAGCTTTGTTAATCTGTCCCATTGTTCTTTACCTCCATAATCCTGTAGCAAAGTAAGTGGTCGGAACCGTCCACAAACTGTGTCCACGGAAAAATACTTGCGTATAATAGCATATAGAAAAGCACTTGTAAATACTTACGGGCACAAAATCCGCAAATATCTGGTACTTTCGGCATAAAGGATCGAATCGACCATCTTATCGATCTCATCCTGAGACGATGGAGATCTCAATGACTCGATGCCTCTCCAGGTATTTCTGCCACAGGTCTTCGAAAGATACATCGCCTGATCCGCGATCTTTACATGATCCTGAACAGTCAGCACTGTCGGCTGGTCAGACATAAGCGGGAAAGGCGTATATCCGATACTGCACGTTACCGGCCGGTTCTTCGATCCATGCCCAGTAATTCTTACATCATGGGCAAAGACAGCACGAACATTTTCTGCATAAGACTCCATACTCTCAGGATAATTCAGGCAGACGATCAGCAGGAACTCTTCACCGCCGTTACGGACGACAACGCCTTTGTTTGCAACGATTTTCTTTAATGTCTTTCCGACCAGGGCAAGGATCTCATCACCAAACTGATGTCCGAATTCATCATTGATTTTCTTGAAGTGATCGATATCGATCATAAAGATAGCATAAGATCTGTCACCATAGGTTCTCAAAGACCCCGATGAACGGATATCACACATCATTTCGGTTTTCAGCATCTGCGACAGGACCTGCTGGAAATACTTACGGTTAAAGCATCCGGTAGTCTCATCATAATACTTCTCATTTCCCGCAAGATTGATATATGTATCGATCGAATCGACCCATGTCCCCGTCTTCTCAATGCTGACGAACGGGTTGCTCTCAACAAGCTGACGCATCTCAGCCGGGAAAGCGGATGCAGCCTTTTCGGTTCTTTCCGAAATCTCATTGATAATGGTCTCTGTCGGCATCATGATCAATTTGTCGTAAAGCCATACAAAGAATGTACCCATAAGAAAATCAATAAGGAGCATGCCTATAAAGATTGTCACGAAAGTAAGGATCTGCGCTTGCGGCATAGTATGAAGCGGGACAAACATCTCATATCCCATGATGTAGCTGATAAACGAGAAAAGGAAAACTCCGACGATAATCAGGAATATAGTTGAAACAATGTATATGAAAGTAGCGGCCTCTTTAAGCGATTTCCATCTGCCGATCGCAAAGACTCCACTTATAAATCTTCTGAATTTACGAAGATTATAGGTAATTGTCATCAACTCTTCCCCCACGTTACCATCTTAATTTTGATTATAGCATTGCATGATTTGATAAATTGAGAACTATCTGTAAACAATCGCCTTTTCCAAGCCACTTTTCAAGGCTTTCTCAAGTAAAATTGTTTCTTTTCGCTCTTTACTTTATCGATAGAATGATTTAGCATTTATGAGGAATTAATGACAGTAATTCATATTTATATAAAGGAGTGTTACATTATGAATCTTTCACCACTTCAGAAAGCAAGATATGAGTATCAGCCGAAGCTTCCGGGCATGCTCAGAAACGGTATCGCAGAAATCTGCGTTAAAGAGGGTGCTGCTACCCAGAGCGTAGCTGACCAGGACAAGATCCAGGCTCTTTTCCCGAACACATACGGTAAGCCGGAAATCACATTTGAGAAAGGCCAGAACACATCTGCTTCTAAGAAGCAGGTCGTAGGTGTTATCCTTTCCGGTGGACAGGCTCCAGGCGGACACAACGTTATCTCCGGTCTTTATGATGCACTTAAGGCAACTAACAGCGAGAACGTTCTTCTCGGTTTCAAGGGTGGTCCGGACGGACTTCTCAAGGATGACTATGTTGAGTTCGATGACAAGTTCATCGACTCTTACAGAAACACCGGTGGTTTCGATATCATCGGTTCCGGCAGAACAAAGCTCGAGACCAAGGAGCAGTTCGCTATCGTTGCTGAAAATGCTAAAAAGAATGGACTTACCGCTATCGTAATCATCGGTGGTGACGACTCTAACACAAACGCTGCTACACTCGCTGAGTACATGGCGGCAAATAACACAGGCGTTCAGGTAATCGGCTGCCCGAAGACGATCGACGGCGACCTGAAGAACGAAGATATCGAGGCTTCTTTCGGTTTCGATACAGCGACAAAGACATACTCCGAGCTCATCGGTAACATCGAGCGTGATGCTAACTCCGCTAAGAAGTACTGGCACTTCATCAAGGTAATGGGCCGTTCCGCTTCTCACGTTGCGCTCGAGTGCGCTCTTGAGACACAGCCGAACATCTGCCTTATCGGTGAGGAAGTTGCCGCTAAGAAGATGTCTCTTGCACAGATCACAAACTACATCGCAGATGCAGTTGAAAAACGCGGAAACAATGGCGAGAACTTCGGTGTTGCCATCATTCCGGAAGGTATCGTAGAATTCGTTCCTGAGTTCTCTGCCCTCATCGCCGAAATCAATGAGCTCCTCGCAGGCGAAAAGACAGCTGCTTTCAATGCGCTCCCGGATTGGAACGCTAAGTACGAGTTCATCAAGTCCGGTCTTTCCGCTGATGCATTCAAGGTATTCGATATCCT
>CAMYWO010000100.1:0-6332 GCA_947302815.1 uncultured Clostridia bacterium
GCTTCCGGATCACCCATACCGTCAACGATGATCGTGTTCTCTTTCTGGACCTTGACCTGATGTGCACGGCCGAGCTGATCCATAGTGGTTTCCTTAAGATCAAGACCAAGATCATTGGTGATGACCTGACCGCCTGTAAGGATAGCGATATCCTCAAGCATAGCCTTTCTTCTGTCACCGAAGCCCGGAGCCTTAACGGCAACACATGTGAATGTACCACGGAGTTTGTTTACGATAAGTGTAGCAAGTGCCTCACCATCAACATCCTCGGCAATGATCAGGAGCTTCTTGCCCTGCTGAACGACCTGCTCGAGGAGCGGCAGAACATCCTGGATATTGGAGATCTTCTTATCTGTGATCAGGATATACGGATCATCGAGGACAGCTTCCATCTTATCCATATCTGTGCACATATAAGAAGAAAGATAACCGCGGTCAAACTGCATACCTTCAACGACCTCGAGCTCAGTACCCATGGTCTTGGACTCTTCTACAGTAATAACACCATCGGAGGAAACCTTCTCCATTGCCTGGGAGATCAGATCACCGATCAGATCATCACCTGCGGAGATAGAAGCAACACGGGCGATATCCTTAGAACCATCAACCTTCTTAGCAGCAGACTCGAGAGACTTTACAGCCTCATCAACTGCGATCTGGATACCTTTTCTGAGGATAATCGGGTTAGCACCTGCAGCAACATTCTTCAGGCCTTCACGGATGATTGCCTGTGCAAGCAGTGTAGCTGTTGTTGTACCGTCACCGGCAACATCGTTGGTCTTGGAAGCAACTTCCTTTACAAGCTGGGCACCGGCATTCTCAAAACGGTCCTCGAGCTCGATCTCTTTTGCAATCGTTACACCATCATTTGTGATCAGCGGAGCGCCGTACTTCTTATCAAGAACGACATTTCTGCCCTTCGGTCCAAGCGTGATCTTTACAGTATCCGCTACTTTATTAACACCACTTTCCAAAGCACGTCTAGCGTCTTCGGAATACTTCAGTTCCTTTGCCATATGAAAAACCTCCTAGAATTCGGATTACTCAACGATAGCCAGTACATCGGACTGACTGAGGATCGTATACTCAACGCCGTCAATCTTAACCTGTGTACCTGCATACTTGGAAACAAGGACTTTCTCTCCAACGGAAAGCTCCATCTTTACTTCTTTTCCATCAACGATTCCGCCCGGTCCGACCGCGACGATCTCAGCAATCTGAGGCTTCTCCTTTGCAGATCCTGCCAACACGATTCCGCTGTGTGTTGTTTCCTCAGCCTCTGTCATCTTAATAACTACTCTGTCACCCAGTGGCTTAATGGTCATAGTGAATCACCTCCAGTAAATTTATTAGCACTCGATTATCACGAGTGCTAAATCAAATACTACTATACCATTTAGTCAGCGAATGTCAATATCAAAGAAAGACAAAAAGTGAAAAGAACTATTCGTTCGGTTCTTCTGTAGAAGATGTCTTCGGAATATCCTCTTCCTCATGCTTCGGAGCCTTCGGGATCTCATCTACACGGTCGAATTCCGTACGTTCACCATACAGGAAATCCTGTACAAGAGGAATCATACCATTCCAGTCGGGACGGATACTCCACTCATTTTCACGGACATCGGAGAACATACCCTGTCGAGAATATCCGTCGATCGGGATACCCATCGATTCAATTTCCATTTTTCTTACTTTCGGAAGGAAATCGAAAGCATAATCCTCAACATCCTCCTTGGGAACATCCGTAGCAATCATTTGGAGGATATCATCCAGCGCTTTGAGTTTCTTAATAGTACCGAGATCGGCAAACTTTGAAAGAAGCGCATTCAGTACCTTTACCTGACGTTCGGATCTGCCGTAAACGCCGTTTCCGACCTCACGGATACGGCTGTAGGCTACTGCCTGACGGCCATTGAGATGGATCATACCCGAATCGTAAACCTTGTAAGTGTCTTCGGGAACACCTAAGATCCGATTCTGCTCGGCAAGATTCTCATTGAGACCGCCGGGAACATGGTTGACCTCTGATTTTGTCACCTCAAGATCGATACCGTCTACTGCATCGATTACCTTCTCCATATTATAGAAATTAACATAGGCATATCCTTCAAGCTCGAGTCGGAGATGATTCTCAACCACCTTGGAAAGAAGTTCCGGACCGCCGTAGTTCATGGCCGCATTGATCTTCTGCGGTTTAGAGTGACCGGGAATATACACATAACAGTCTCTCTGGATCGTAAGAAGCTTGATCGTACCGGCATTATCGTCAACGCTCATGACCATGATAACGTCGGCAAGACTTCCCGTACCGTTTTCAGTATACTTCTTAGAGCGGCTGTCGATACCGATCAGAAGGAAATTATGGATTCCTTCCTCTTCGATGATCGCATTTGAAGTCTGCGTAGTATATGACGATAATTCAACAAAAGAACTCTCTTCGTTGATAAATGTAGGATTCGTATCTCTCGGAATATATTCGATCTGATTCAGAAGATGCTCTTTATACATCTGGAAAGCAATATAAAGGCCGCCGGCAATGATCGCCAGCACCAGAACGATCGGTAAAAGGATACGAAGGCAGACACGCTTGAAGGTCCAGGGCTTCTTTACTTTTTTACCCTTCTTCACTTTCTTATCTGAAAGCACTTTTCCCTTCGCATTTACGTGCTGTACATGTATCTGTTCCGGTTCTTTTGAAACCGGCTTGCGGACTCCTTTTGAATTCTTATGCTCCTCGCTCATTTCTACGTCCTTACTATTGAATTCCCGTGCTTATCTAGCACGATGGAATTATAATCCTCTTCCCCAAGAATATGCATTACATTTTTGTCAGAATTACTGAAATCATTAACCTTGCGTCGCAGATGGCTCTGATGACCCTTCCGGCGGAGATGTCGTCTCTGAACTTTCAGAATCAGACGGCTGGGATTCCGGTGGAGCGGTCGGCGCCGGAGCACCATTACCGTTTATAGAGACCGGCAGATAATCAAGAATACTTACAATATATTCTTCCAGTTTATATGTCCCCTTCTGAGTTCTTGTCTGAATGAAATCATTCGCATGGAAGAAGGTTACGGCACCGAAATATGTTGTGATTGCAATTACGATTGCAAGGATCACCAGTTTGATCAGAAGCATAACCGTAATTCCGGAGTTCTGGAAGAAATCAGCAAGCGGTGTATTTCTCCGGATCTTGTTATCCGAAGAAGATGCCATAAACTCCGCGATACGGAATCTCGGAGAATCGATCTTCTCCAGGATCGAGTGCTTCATCGTGGATGCAGTATATTCATCAAGGTTCTTTTCTACCGGCGCGGAATCATTGATCACAGGATAACGTCCTGCAAGTTCATTGACATGATACTGAAGCGCATCTGAGAAATAGTAAATGACCTTGTCTTCCGAAAGCTTGGCACGCTTGTGATACGTATCGATAAAGGCATCCATCACGCACATCTCGGCACGTGTGGTATCACGAAGGTTCTTGTATGCGCAGCGGTAAGCGAATGCGGCATACATATCATAGAAGCTCTCAATATTCTCACGGGTCAGTTTTTCATTCCACATTTCCATAGCCATCACACCTCCCCGTTTCTTCCGGAATAGTCCGGACGTGAAGGACGTTTCCCTGCAGGCTTCTGCGAGGAGGAATTATCCATCAGCATCAGGAGCGGATAGGAAGACGAAATAACAAATACAATCAGTGAAATCGCGATCATGGGAACGCGAACACTTGTGAAAGCATTGGCAAGTCCGAATACAACCGCGCCGATCATTGTACCGCCTGTAAAAGCACGCATAAGGATCACTCTGGCGATCGGATGCTTATCCTGACGGATAAGAGACTTGTAGTAATCAAGATAACCGAACTGGTGCAGTCCCTGTGAGAAACCGAGGAAGGTCACGCCGATGACCAGTACTTTTGCCGAAGGAACCAGAGCAAATGTCAGATAACCGACAGAGCTCAGGATCGCGGAAAGCGTAATACGGGCCTTATGCGAGAAGAAATCCTCGAACCAGACAATCAGGATCTTCATAATCAGTTCTCCACAAACAACGGCAACCATATAGTAGAATGCGCAGGTCGCAAGAGAGATACGTACCTTCTCAAGGTAATCCGGAATAAATACCAGGAAGAAAGCCAGCTGCAGGCCGAGCGGGAAAACCGCACTCCATGCAAAGGTTCCCGACTTGGTATTCTTCAGCGCATAGAAGTAATTCGGCAGACGGACCACCGGTTCATTGGACGGCGGACAGTGACGAACGAAGTAAAGGACCTGGATCGCGTCAACAAACAGGAAGAATGCAGATACCATCAGGACTGTAAACAATCCGAATCTCTCATAGAGGATGCCGCAGATGACCGCACCAATCGACATGCCCAAAACATTACCCGTGTACTGGCACTGATGGACTTTTCTCTCAGAGAACTCATTCAGACCGGTTCTGGAAGCCTGAAGTCTGTATTCTCTCTGGAACTGGAATGTCATACCCAGGAGGAATCCGATCGGCAGCTGCATAAACACAGTCAGATACGGATTATCAATGAGACCGCAGAGCAGGAGCAGTACAAATGCGATAACCACACATACAATCACTGCAAGACGGGACGTCAGTTTACGGATCAGCATATCGCGCATATGAACGAATCTCCAGAAACCTGCCAGGAAAAGCAGGCAGGCCAGAATGATCCACATCTGGAGCATCAGTGCATTATCGAACTGTCCCTCAAAAGAATCCTTGAGATAAGACGGGAGTACGATCAACGGAATCGAGCATCCCACGCTCGAGAAGAAAGCGATCAGACGGAATGTGGACATACCGTACATCACCGCACGGGGCACAGACTTGTCGGGAGGAGTGATCAGGGTATCGAACAGTCTTCTCATCTCTCCGTAAATAATTGAGATCGCAACTGCAATAGAGATCATTGTGAAGATCCACGAAAGGGACATACCATTCTCTGTAGCCACGAAATCAGACTGCGGCAGCATAACTTCAACAATACCGGAAGCCGTGCCGTCCTGTCCGAGAACAGGTGCAACAGAAGTTACATACATCACATTCTCATATCTTCTGTGGCTGACGACCAGCTGCTGCTGCTCGAATGATTCCATATATTCTTCGCCGGCACCGGAAAGAACATACTGCTTTCCTTCATCGTATGTCCTGTCTGATGTATAAACGCGGAGGAAGGAGTTTCCTGCCTTCACATAGACATTAACGGTATAGGCATGCTGACCATCGTACTTCGGGCACTCGAGCGGGAAAGACATTCCGTCGGAAAGATCCTGACAAGACAGCGCAACAGAGGCACTAGATGCAAACGAGGACAATGCAGTCTTTCTCTGAGACTGAAGGGCCGAACGGTAAACATTCGTTACAACGGAAGAGACAACAAACAGGATAACCAAAGTCGTTACCAAACAAAAACCGATCTGGCTGGCAATCGACTTTTTCCCCTTAGGAGCTTTCGTAAAATTCTCAATCAGGAAATCATTCATAGCGTCGCCTCCGTATTCTTCTTAGAAACAAGGCGGATAATCGGCGGAACGATAAACTGGAGCGAGAATCCGGCAAGTGCCACGATAACAGCTACAATAACCGTCTTAAGGATTTTGGATTCAAACTGGTCACCCATCTGATCCATAGGTCTGTACTGCGCAGAAAGTTCCAAAAGTGCGGAAACCTTTCCTTCAGAATCCTTGATCGGTACGAGATAGTGGTAGACATTAGTCCCCTTTACCTCATAAGGCGTTCCCTCTGAAGTAAGCCATTCGGAAACCGGGATCGTGTTCGCGATCAAAAGATCCGAGTCATTACCGGTAAGCATACCAAGGGAACCGTTCGTATATTCATAAAGTCCGAAGACCTGTGTAGTATAGTCGTCCTCATTAACATCCATCATCATATACGGAAGAACTGCACTGTACTTCTGGGCAGCTTTCGAAGAATCATTCTTGATCTCATCCCCTGAAACAGCCTGAGCCGCGTTACCGGCATCTGTCTGGATACGCTGGATCAGAGTACTCTGAAACTCTCTTTCAAAACCGATACGCATATGATGGACGGCAAAAGATACCGAGACAACTACGAGAACTAATGCAAAAAGGGAAAGAAACACGATTTTCGCGGCCTTTCCGGCTGCATTAGAAGCAGATGAATTCTTATCTGAAACAGGCATCCTGTCACCTCGCGCATAAAAATACATATTAATTATAACGCAATGTTTTGCAAATGCAAAATAAAAGGAGCTGTCTTACGACAACTCCTGATCTGGTTGCGGAGGCGGGACTCGAACCTCGCGACCTTCGGGTTATGAGCCCGACAAG
>CAMYWO010000101.1:0-6255 GCA_947302815.1 uncultured Clostridia bacterium
TGGTTGCGGAGGCGGGACTCGAACCTCGCGACCTTCGGGTTATGAGCCCGACAAGCTACCAACTGCTCCACTCCGCGATATATGATACTAAGTAATGT
Organism: uncultured Clostridia bacterium; assembly: GCA_947302815.1. GTDB lineage: Bacteria > Bacillota > Clostridia > Saccharofermentanales > Saccharofermentanaceae > Scatonaster. Next base: position 99 of record CAMYWO010000101.1, read on the forward strand.
GGTGCTCGTGACCGGACTTGAACCGGTACGGGTTTTACCCCGACGGATTTTAAGTCCGTTGCGTCTGCCTATTCCGCCACACGAGCAAGTCATTTCATAGTGCTTATAGAGATTACCATTGATACCAGTGTTTGTCAAACCCTTTTTTTAGCCTGTAAATATAAGATCTTTGATCTGCGCATACTTACTCTCACCTATTCCCGAAACCTTCATGATTTCTTCCTCCGAGGTAAATCTCCCATTTGTTTCACGATAAATAATAATCTTCTGCGCAGTCGCCTCACCGATACCCGGAAGAGTCATCAGTTCTTCTTTACAGGCAGTATTTATATTTACCTTCCCCTCACCACTTCGGCCGGCTTCCATATTTCTTTCACCGGAAGGCGAATAAAACTCATGTTCCGTCTCAGAAACCATGGTATCCTCTATCGAGGGAATATAAATGCTCTGTGCATGATCAATAAGATAAACACGGTCAATATGATCCGCATCTGCTGTTTCCGAAAAGCCTCCTGCCAGCTCTATCAGCTGATAGAGATACAACGGAGATTCGATCTCATATATCCCGGGAGTATTTACTGCTCCACAGATATATACTGGGAAAGCAGTCACCTGCAGATCGGTATTCTCTGCTTCGAAAGCACTATCACTAATGCTTACGGAAGATTCCACGACAACAGATTTCTTTTGAGAAGTCAGAGATGTCCAGGCACATACGGCAATACCCGCAACAACTAGAAACACGGCAATTACGATCCTCCGTTTATACACTGTCCTTCACCTGCTTTCCATGGTTTTTCACTAGTATATGGCAAGAATTCATTGATGGATTCGACATTATCTAGCATCCTTCAACGTTTTGACGAAAAAGGGCAAGAAAAATCCATTTCCTTTTGTTGTTTTTGGTTGCGGATTTGAGGTATTTGAAATAAGATATAAAAGAGTGTACTCGAATACAACTTCGGAGGAATTGCAAATGCTTCGTGATCCAGGAAACGACGGTAAAGAAAAAGAACGTCTGATTCATGCGCCGCAGGAGGACTTTGAAGACTCACAGGAACCATCCGTATTCGGAACATTTTACCGGAATAACGGACAGCAGCCCGCTCCACAGGAGCGACTCTACTCAAACATGGAGGATCCGGATTCACCCGAATCTTCTGACGACGAGGTCAAGCGCCCCCTTTTCCTTTCTTTTAAAGCAAATGATCCTGCTCAGGATGTGTCTGAAGCACTTCGCGAACAGAACAATATCGACTCTCTTCCTATTGAGGATACAGAACCGCTGGAAGATCCTACACTCTCTGACGAACAGATATTTGATCCGGTCGCTTCAGAAGCCGAGTTTTTCGATGACTTCCAGGATAATGATCCTTACATGGCAAGTAAACCTGAAGCTCCGGTTCAGCCGGCACCCTCTGCTCCGGCCAGACCGTCTATTATGGAGACCATGTATGCGAAGGAAGACTATCTGAGCAACATTCCGAAATATGAAGTAGATAACTCTCTTGAAGATGAGATCAATGCCAGTCTGGGAAGCGAGTCCTTCTCTCCTTTCCAGCCTTTTGCCGCTTTCCGCCCTGCTCCGGAACCGGTTCTTGAGCCTGTCGCACCGGTCGAACCAGTTGCACCTTTTGCTGTAGAAGCGCCTACTGAACCAGTTGCTCCTTTTGCAGTTTCACAGGAAGACACCGAAAAAGCTAAGCCGGAAACAGCCCCGGAAGAGCAGAATCCTGTTGAGGAGTCTTCCAAGTCCGATGCTGAACCGTTAGTATCCGAGTCTTCGGAACAGGAAGCTGAAAAATCAGATGTAACCGAAGAGGAAGCACCCGCTCAGTCTTCTACCGGGGAATCAACCGAGAATACGAACAACGAAGAGGACGCAGAATCGATCGCTCCTTCTCCTGTTTTCGGTGCTGCCGTGCTTATTGATGAAACTCCGGCTTTCGCCAGAGAGAACACCCAGACAAAGGCCCCCGTTTATGAGGATATTCTTGCAGATGAAGAATCTCCGATAATCAATGTCTCATCAATGGAAGAGCCCGAAGAAGAGACTGAGACAGAATCCGAGACAGTTTCCGAAACATCTGATGAATCTTCACAGACAAACGAAGAGACTGCATCCGACAATATAGAAGCGACTTCCGAACCGGAATCTGCTTCTGTTTCCGAGTCATCTGAGAACGAATCCTCCTCTGATGAGCCAGCCGAATCTCCTCTGCTTCCTCTGAAGCCAGAAGAGTCCTCTGCGGAAACATCCGAGGCCGAACCGGCTAAGGAAGAACAGTCCTCCGCGGAAGCATCCGAGGTCGAACCGGCTAAGGCAGAAACACCTGCCGAAGATACTTCTTCTCTTTACGACACGGCGCCTATCGAAGAGCCTTCTATGGATGATAACTCCGAAGGATATGAATCGATCTACCGCGAAAGTGATAAAGCTGTAGAAGAAACTCCGACATATGCTGCTCCGCAGGTACATCCGAACGTTTCGATCGCATCCACCAATCTTGTACCGATCGATCGCGTATACAATCAGCCGAGAAGACCTGCTAAGAAGACTCCTGAAGAGGATTCCGGTAAGGTAACGCAGAACCATCTTCTCTTTGGTGACGAGGACGAGGAGACTTTCCACAAGGCAGCCAACGAGAGAATTGAACAGAATAAGAGAGCCAAAGATGCTGCGGCCGCTGCTGCTGCGGTTGCTTCTGCCAACGCGACTGAGGTTACTATCAAGCCCACAGGCAATGAAACTTCCAACCTGCGTCCGGGATCATCCTTAGGAAACAAGCCGGAAGGACGTCCTGCAGCTGAAGCCGCATCCCAGTCTCCTGCTAAGCCTGTATCCACACCTGCAAGTACACAGCGTCCGGGTGCCGGCATGTCCCGTCCGGGTGCCGTTTCCGGCATGAGTACCAGCGCTCAGGTTGCAAAGACACAGCATCATTCTTATACTGCAGCTTCACAGAGAGGTTCAATTACTCCTGTCGAGCAGCAGGAACATGTCATCGAACACAAGCGCAGTGTTGCCAAGCCGATCATCTTCATCTGCCTTGGCCTGCTCTGCCTGGGCGGTCTTGTATTTTGCTGGTTCCACTTCGATCTCGGCAAGTCCTTATCTTCCAAGGATAAGAAGTCTCCGGCAACAACATATACCGAGAAGGAAACTGAGGGTACTAAGGGAACCAAAGTGATCGAAGTATCTTCGGATACTTCTGAAGAGCCGACCACTACGACTACAGAAGAACCGACTACTACAACCACTGAGGAACCTACAACAACCACAGAGGAGCCGACGACGACCACTACCGAAGAGCCGACCACTACGACTACTGAGGAACCGACGACAACAACCACTGAGGAGCCGACAACGACCACTACGGAAAAGCCGACAACAACAGAGCCTCCAGTAACTGTTGCACCTTCTGATTATCCGGTGACATCCTTCTCTTACAAGATCACGAATGCGAAGGTTAACGGCAATAATTGCTCCTTTGATCTGAAGCTTACCAACAGCGGTTCGAAGACTTCTACACTGAACGCATCGATCAAATCAATTACGATCAAGTTCAACACCAGCGTAACGATCAATGAAGTTACCTGCACGAACTTCACAGTTACTCCGAAGGAAGGCAAGAAGAACACCTTCATCCTGACTCCGAACAGTAATGAGGAAGTTGCCAAGAAGGGATCCATAACCGCATCCATTGAAGGTGCAGGTTCTGCCCATATCTCCACATTCACGATCACCGGTGTCTATATCGAATACAACAAGTGATCTGAATCTGATCAATCAAGTCACAAAAGCGGCCGTCCCGATTTACGAGGCGGCCGCTTCTCTTCTCTTTTTATTTCGGATAATCCCGGAGATTACTTTTCGATTGTCATTCCGGAAAGGAACGCATTGATGAAGCCATCGAGATTACCATTCATTACGGCATCTACATTTACTTCTTCATAACCTGTACGGTGATCCTTGACCAGCGTGTACGGACAGAATACATAGGAACGGATCTGGCTGCCCCAGGCGATATCCATCTGGACACCTTTCAGGTCTTCGATCTTCTCCATATGTGCCGCCATAGCAAGCGCATAGAGCTTAGCTTTGAGCATGTTCATCGCAGTTTCTTTGTTCTGGATCTGTGAACGCTCAGCCTGGCAGGCTACAACACATCCGGTCGGAATATGTGTCAGTCGTACGGCAGAGTCTGTACGGTTAACGTGCTGACCACCTTTACCTGTAGCACGATAGGTATCTACACGGACATCCGACATATCGATCTTAATATCGATCGTATCATCGAGCTCCGGCATTACTTCGCAGGAAGCAAATGAAGTATGTCTTCTCGCAGACGAATCGAAAGGAGAAATACGTACAAGGCGGTGAACACCAATCTCAGAACGAAGGAAGCCATAAGCGTTTTCACCGATGATCATCATGGAAACACTCTTGATACCGGCTTCATCGCCATCAAGATATTCGAGTTCCTTGATCTCAAATTCATGATCCAGCGCCCAGTGGGTATACATACGGTAAAGCATACTTACCCAGTCCTGTGCTTCTGTTCCGCCGGCACCTGCATGAAGTGTCAGGATCGCGTTGTTCTTATCATATTCACCGGTAAGAAGAGTCTCAAGACGCATCTTCTCGTATTCCGCAGTAAACTTCTTAACGCCTTCTGTGGCTTCCTCAAGAACGTCCGTATCTTCTGCTTCGTTTCCTAATTCACAGAGGACCAGAAGATCTTCACGGGAAGCGGCCAGATCCTCGAAAGATTTAATACGCTTCTGAAGTCTTTTCATCTTCGTCTGTTCTTTCTGTGCGCGCTCAACATCATTCCAGTAGTCAGGTTCCTGAGATCTAGCCTCAAGCTCAGATACCTGATCACTTACCTGCTTGATATGCAGAGCATCACGGAGAAGATCGATCTTCTCCTCGTATCCTTCCAGTTCCAGACGTAAATTGTCGAATTCAAGCATTACTCTTTACTCCCATTCTTTAACTCGGTAACAAACTCTTTTAATCTTATCATAGCCTCCTGGATATTCTCCAGCGAAGCGGCATAACTGATTCTTACATGGCCTTCACCGCATTTTCCGAATGCATTACCGGGAACGATCGCGACTTTCTTTTCCATCAGGAATCGTTCGCAGAACTGCTCGGAAGTAAGTCCCAGGCCCGCGATACTCGGGAATGCGTAAAATGCGCCGGTCGGTTCAAAGCAGGTCAATCCCGCTTCTCTCAAACCGTTGACGATCACTCTTCTTCTTCGGTTATACTCGTTACGCATCTCTTCTACTTCTTTATCCCCGTTTCTGCAGGCCTCAATGACCGCATACTGCGCAGTCGTCGGAGAACTCATGATGCAGTACTGATGCACCTTGTTCATGGCAGCGACCAGAGGAGCCGGACCGGCCATATAGCCGATACGCCAGCCGGTCATCGCGAAGGACTTGGAAAAACCGTTAACTACGATCGTTCTGTCGTAAAGCTCCGGGAAGTTAGCAATGGATGCCGGCTTCGATCCGGTGTAATTCAGTTCAGAATAGAGTTCATCCGATACGATGAACACATCCGGATGACGCAGAAGAACATCCTTGATCTTGGCAAGATCATCGTATGTCATGGTTGCACCGGTAGGATTTCCCGGGTAACCGAGGATGATATATTTTGTTTTATCAGTGATCGCTGCTTCCAGCGCTTCCGGAGTCAGCTTATACTCATCCTCTTCCTTTGTTTCAATTACAACCGGAACACCATGAGCTAGCGTAACTGTTGCTTTATATGCTACAAAGCATGGTTCCAGAATAACGACTTCATCGCCCGGATCGATCAAGGCTCTGGCGATAAGATCTAAAGCTTCACTTCCGCCGACAGTTACCAGAAGCTGGGTCTTCGGATCATATTTCAGATCGAATCGTCTCTCCAGATACTCGGAGATCGCCTTACGGACTTCCATATAGCCCTGATTCGGAGAATAGTGGGTATATCCGTCTTCCAGAGAGAAAATACCGGCCTCACGGATATTCCATGGTGTTACAAAGTCCGGCTCTCCGATGGAAAGAGAGATCACCTCTCCTTTCATCTCATTGGCCAGATCGAAAAAACGACGGATCGCGGATGGAGCGATATTGTTTACTACTGTCGATATTTTGCTTT
>CAMYWO010000102.1:0-6160 GCA_947302815.1 uncultured Clostridia bacterium
CCAGGATCGCAAAACTCGATACCGCCATCTGTGTGCCGATGATCGCAGGCGATCTTTTCTCCCCGAAGTTCTCCGGCGCGAGATAATTAAAGTTCGGAAACATCGGTCCGTTTCCAAGTCCGATCAGCATCAGTGCCACGACCGTCACCGCATTGACCGGAACAAGCACCAGCAGCACGAGCGCCGCGCCGAGAAGGATGAATCCGATCTTGATGATCTGCCAGCTGTGCAGTTTCTTCGCAAGCAATCCCGACAGGAACCTGCCCATCGTCATGCCGAGGTAGTAGAACGTCACCGATGCCGCAGCGATCTCGTTGCTCAAGTGTTTATGCTCGACGAGAAAAGTACTGCCCCAGTTTCCGACCGAGCACTCGATCGTGCACGAACACATGAACAGGAGCCACATTACTTTTACGCCCCTGATAGACGCCGCCTGCCGCAGCGATAACGTCTCGAAGTCTTCTTCCGACGATTCTTCGCCGCCGTGCACCTTCTTCCATATAGGAAGCGTAAACACCAGAAGCATCGCCAGTGCAAACTGCACGAGTGCCATGATGCGGTATCCCGTCCGCCATGTCATCCCGCTTCGGAACACCTGCGACAGAACAAACGGACTGATCGTCACGCCCACTCCGTAACAGCAGTGCAGGAAGCTCATCCTCGATGCGCTGTAGTGGAGCGCCACGTAGTTATTCAGTGCGGTATCGATCGATCCTGCGCCGAGTCCGAGCGGCACCGCGAGCAGACAGATAAACACGAAGTGCGGTGCGAAACTGTATCCGAGCAGAGATACTGCCGTAAGAAGAGTACACGCCGCAGTGAGTTTATTCGTTCCCAGACGCTTGATCAGCCGGGAACTCATCAGGCTCGATATAAGAGTTGCGCCGCAGCAGATCGATGTCACAAGTCCGCCGAGTGAGATCGGCAGATCAAACTCCGTATAGATCGACGGCCAGGATGCACCAAAAAGCGAGTCCGGAAGACCCAGCCCGATAAACGCCGCATAGATGATTGTGATTAACAGTGTGGCCACGTTTTATTTGCCGAACTTCTGGTCACAGAACGTACGGAATCCTTTCTCCAGATCGGAGATCCCCTGCACGATCAGATCCTTCGGCTCTTTATAGCCGCCACGTGCCCACTTCTCGATGATCGACAGACTGCCGACCACATGGTAGTGACAGAGATACTCGAACTCCGTGTTGTTCTCCGTGATGTTATATCGCTCGAGACAGATCGCCAGATACGTGCTGTCAAACATCGTTCCGATCTTGTAGCCCAGCGTTGCCGTGCTGTAGGGACTGATCATCATAGAGAAGTATACGCGGTTTTCATCGATATAATTAATGAGATTCTTCACATAATCCGGATTGCCCTTGCAGTCGCGGATCAGGTCCTCCATCACTGAGACGACCTCGTTCTCAAGTTTCTCGTAAAGATCGTAGACATCCTGATAGTGATGGTAGAACGTCACGCGGTTCACGTCCGCCTTATCTGCAATCTCCTGAACCGTAATACGGTGCAGTTCTTTTGCAGCAAGAAGTTCGGCCAGCGCCTCTGCCAGAGCACGTCTTGTCTTCATTGTTCTTCTGTCCGGTTTCTTGCTGTCCATACCTTACTCCTTCATCAGTCGCGTCACGATTGTTTACAGATTCACCCGAATCTGTAGTCTATTATACACGACCTTTCCGAAATGCTGAATACACTACAAGTATGGTCATATCTGAATATTGAGCCATACCGGGCGTCATGGTAAATTGAAGCCACAACAAAGGAACGACACAAACACGACAGCAGGTAACGACATCAGGACAACATCACTCGCAAGAGATAAGGAGACAATATTATGAGACCACTTTTCCTACCCGCTTTATACTCATACCACCTTCAACAAACTTCCAATCAAAACTATCACCTAAAACACAACCAACCTTATAAGCGGGCATAAAAGAACTCCCCGTGATCCTTTATCGATCGCAGGGAGATTTCTTTTTTTCGAAAAGCACTTACCAGGGATAAAGCAGGAAATACGTCAAGACGCAATCTGCCAGTATCGTGAATGGCATTGCAATCAGAACGATCCGTATCACTTTCTTCGTCTGCTCATTCAATCCCGCCTTCTGCTTGTTATAAACGACTGCCAAAATCACTGCCAGTGCGATAAACCACAGAGCAAAAGCGCATCCCATGAAGAAGGCCACCACATGTGCACCATGCGAAGAGGTTCCCCGAAGAACGAATATCGTTATTATGTACGTAAGCACAACGACCGGAGCCGCTTTGATCAGTGTCATTAATCCTTTTCTCTCGTTACTCATAATCAGCACCTCCGATAATCTTTAGATAGAAATCTATATACCCCAGTAGCATTATAACTCTTTAAAGTACGGACAGATATTCTCGTAATGTCCATCCTTCATGCGGAAACCGCCTGTGATCGTTCCCAGCTGTGTAAACCCGAGTCTCTCGTAGAGGTGTCTGGCATGCGTATTTGTCTCGACGACCGCATTAAACTGCAGCACCCTAAACCCCAGTGCTTTTCCCATCGAAAGGCAGTCCAGCACCAGCTTCTCGCCGATGTGCTGTCCTCTGGCTTCCGACGCCACCGCGTAGCTGGCATTGCAGATATGTCCGCATCTTCCGACATTGTTCGGGTGAAGGATATAAAGTCCGAGGATCTTTCCGTCCTCTTCGGCCACGCCCGTATAGCTCTGGCCGGCGAAGAATTCCGCGCCGCTTACTTCGTCCAGCAGTTCCTCCTGAGGGAACGCGATCCCCTCGTCCACGATCTCATTCCAGATCCTGATCATCGCCGGCAGATCCGCCGCCTCGTACGCACGCACCATCATAGTCCGATCTCCTTGTAGATTCCCTGAATGAAGGGCCCCTTGTGCTCGATGTATCCGTCGATATCATACGGGAAAAGCACTGCTCCTTCTTCTTTGATTCTACTATATTCTGCCACCGCTTCCGGGTGCGCACGAAGATAATCGCGGAAAGAAATGTGCCGTCTCAGTTCAGACGCATCCTTATCACAGACATAAAGATGATGATTACGCAAATGCTCTTTTCCTTTAAACTTGAAAGCCTCTCTTCCCGGGATCCCCTGATCACCTTCATGGGTATATCCGATCGTTCCCAGCGCCTTGATCACCTCGTCCAATTTAGATCGGTCTTCGATCACTACATCGATATCAATGATCGGCTTCGCCGAAAGTCCTTCCACCGAAGTACTTCCGACGTGTTCGATCGCCAGCGCCAGCGATCCCAAAGCCGGTGCAAGTTCATCGCGGATCGCGATAAAGTCCTGCTTCCACGCTTCGTTATACGGTTCCACCACGACATGCTTCGCCCCGTAGATATGGATCACCTGTTTCATAGACCAAGATCCTCCCTGTAGATCACCGACACATGCGTGATCTTGTTTGCCTCTTCCGGATACTCTTTCAGGAAGTGCATGCCGATGGCCTCCGCCGTCTTATACGATCCGACATTCGTGTACTTGCAGTACGAATAAAGCGCCGGGTACTCCGTGTTCTGAAAAGCCCAGTCACGGACAGCCGCAGCCGCCTCTTTAGCATACCCCTTTTTCTGCTGGTCCGCACGGATGTGATATCCGATCTCCGGCAGCATCTGCCCGTCGATATTCTGCAAAGTCAATCCGCAGTCACCGATCATCTCACCGGAATCCTTCAGGCACACCGCCCACAGGCCGAACCCGTCTTCCGAATAGCGCTTCATGTTCCGCTCGATCCAGCTCACCACGCGCGCATCATCAAAAACATACGGATAGTGCTGCATGATGTTCGTATCCGCCAGTACATTGTACAGCGACTCAAAATCATCCATCGTCATTTCACGGAGAAATAGTCTTTCCGTTTCCAAAATCTTTTTCATTTTAATCTCTCTTTTCTCGACACGGTCAGGAGATGTGTCCATTATACCATTCCCGTTTCGTCCTCGCGCCCGCCTCCGCCCGAAAAGCACCCGTCCACGCAAAAACCCGGGCCCCGCCACGAAAGCAGGACCCGGGCATCGCTCCGTCTTATCCGGGAATTACGTTCTCACCGCATTATTGGTAAAGTGGATCTCCATTCCTATGTAGCCGTTATCCAGGTTCTTGAACTCGATCCAGATCACGCAGCTCTCGTTAAAGTTATATTCAGCCCATAGTTCTGTCCTGTCGTTGTTCGCGCCATCCCTGACAGGAGTACCGCAGGCCATATTCAGTTCCTCGACGAGGTCATTATAGAACTGCTCCGTTTCCTTCAGGTACGTATCGGAAGATTCATATGCTTCAGGCAGGAAATCCGAGTTGGTCTTATCGAAGTAGACTCTGCAGACAATTCCGTCATCCTGGTTGCACACGAACGAGATATCGTTAAACTTCGCTGTTCCGTCGCTGATCTGTGTATAGAAGCTGTAATTGTCCGTTTGCTTATCGTTACCGAGCGTCTCCGCGAGAACCGTCAAATTCTTAAGCTTCTTTCCGAAGTGGTCTTCCACCATTTCCTTTGCCTCTGTGTACTTCATTCCGGTCGCATCGTACATGACTTTCAGGACCCGTCCCGCGTCGCTGTCCGAGAAGACACCGGTACCCTGTTCGATCGGTCCCGCTTGAACGTTTTCCACGTACATCATCGGACGTACGCCTTGTTTCTCCGAGCAGAGAACATCCGTTGAATTCTCCCACACTCCTTTTTCCGTAACGAAGAATGTCTGGTCATTGACCGCGGAACCGAGCCACCACTTCTCAGGGATTCCATCTCTCGTGTAAGCGATCTGCTCTTTTTCAGACGAGAAGTAATCTTCCAGTTCTCCGGGAATCATCAGGAACACGTAATCCACTGATGAGAACATTATCTGACTATTTGTCGTTCCATCTTCATAGTAAACCGTCTTGATGTTCTTGATCTTTTCCCTCTCTTCACTGGAAAATGAGTTTTTCAGGAATTCCCCGTTCAGCCAATTTCTCAGCGAGCAATTTCTCCATTCGCCGTTATTCGGATCCGGATCCATTGCCATATCGCAGAGGACGTATTTAGAAATGATTAATTTCCGTTCGTATGCATCATGAAGAACGATCCATTCGATCGGCTCTCCGTTAAACGTTCCGAACGTGATCTCCACTTTTTCCGAATCCACATCGTCTGGTGCCGTGGGTTCTTCGGACGACTCATCTTCGATTTCGGTCACGATCTCAGTGACCAGCTTCGATGGATCTGTTTCAGAATACCCGGACTTATCCTTCCCGGCAACCTTCGACTTACTGTCCTTCCCGCCGCATCCGCACACAGACACGGCCATCACCGCACACAGAAGCGCCGCCAACACTCTGCGAATTGAATTTGCCATGATAATATACCTCCCCAACCATAAAACCCTAAATCAAGTCTATCATCCATCTATTTGGCTTTCAACTCCACCCGATTTTTTTGCATATTATCCCCCGCTATTTCAGCCTCTGCGCCAAAAGCACCCGCCCCATTCCCGATTTCCCTCTCTTCGCCTTCGCACCCACATAGTGGTATCATTCATATAGGAGAAGGAGATTAGTTATGGACAGAAAAAGGAAATTTCTCATCGCGTTCATCGCGGTAAGCCTCGTATTTACGATCGGCGATTACTTCCTCGCGAAGCGCATGTCATATAACAAGTACAAAAACGGAGATTATTTCTTCCGCGCAAGAGCAACAACCGTACCTACCAGTCAGGATGACTGGTGGACACCGGAAGCACAGGCACGGGATTATTCCGATTCAAAAAACGTTCTGATGTCTTCGTCCAATGCGGCGGTCTATGCCTATGATCCCAACGGGGCTTTCTGCACAGTCCTCTACGGAGACAAGGTTATCGAGAATTTCCCTATATCCAGACTGAATATCGAAGAAGAGGATCTTCGGGACTTCTACGGCACTGAGAAGTATTCATATAAAGAATATATCAGAATCCTCGACAATCTTTCCAAAAAAGAGTTCAACAACGGCCGCATCAGTTCGAAGAGTATGCGCAACTACAAATCCATCGGCAATAACATGTGGTTACTGGTTGCATTCGACGCTGCATTAGCCGTCTTACTCATTCTCTTCGCATGGAAAGAAATCGATGAAGCCATCACCTGGACGCTTTACGCCGGCGTTGCCTACAGCATCTTCTTCAA
>CAMYWO010000103.1:0-6147 GCA_947302815.1 uncultured Clostridia bacterium
AAACCCAACTTTTTCCGTATATCAGTATATAGGAAATACTATGTCAACACAAGGAAAAATCCATTAAAAAATCACTGATTTTCAATTGCCCGAAAAGCGCTTGCACGTAACGTTTCGAGCTGAACCTTCCCTCGTAAAGATTACCCCTCCTTTCAAACAAAAAGCGGGCCGTTAATCCGGCCCGCCATTGGGTTTGCTTATTTACTTTTTCTTTCCCAGCGTGATGACCTGATCGGCACCCGCAATGGTTGAAAGTCTGTGGGCGATGATGAATCCCGTACGCCCGCTTGTCATATTATCGAAGGCTTCGACGATACGCTTCTCCGTCAGGGTATCGACCGCGGATGTCGCCTCATCGAGAATGAGGAGATCCGGATCCATCAGGAGCACTCTCGCGATACACAGAAGCTGCTTCTGTCCTTCCGACAGCGAGATCTCCTTTCCGGGGATCGTATCGTAGCCGTCCGGCAGTCGCTTGATGAAGCCGTGCGCACGTGCCGCTTTGGCCGCCGCGATCACTTCCTCGTCTGTGGCATCCGGACGTCCGTACGCGATGTTGTCGCGGATGGACCGCTCGAGCAGCCACGTCTCCTGGAGTACCATACCGAACCTTCTGCGAAGCTCCGATCTGGGCATATCCTTAATGTCTTTCCCGTCGATCAGGATCCGTCCGGAATCCGGCTCGTAGAACCGCATCAGCAGGTTCATGAGCGTCGTCTTCCCGCATCCTGTCGGGCCGATGATCGCGATCTTCTGGCCGGGTTCGACAGCGAGACTGAAGTCGTCAAAGATCTTCTTGTCGGAAGTATACCCGAAAGTCACGTGCTCGAAAAGCACTTCTCCCTCACTTGATTTCTTTTCGTTCAGTTCACTTGCTGATTTTTCCCCGGAAGCTGTTTCCGCTTCGATTTCCGCATCGGGAGTTTCCTCCGGAAGGTCGAGGATCGCAAATACACGGCCCAGTGATGCGAACGCCGCCATGATCTGTGTCGTGATATTCGTCAGGTCGTTGATCGGCTTACTGAAGTTCTTCCAGTAGAGGATGAACGTGGTGATGTTACCTGCGGTAAGTCCGCCGAACCACACACCGAGTGCACCGATGAGAATATAGGCTGTACTGTCAACAAAGCGTGTTACCGGGTTCGGAAGGGACGAAGCAAACTGCGCCGTAACGGACGACTTGTTGAGCTGTTCGTTCTTTTCGCGGAAGGAATCGAGGAACTTCTCCTCGCATCCGAATGCCTTGATCTCGCGTCTGCCGTAAAGGTTCTCCTCCACGTCTCCGGAGATGCTGCCCACGAGGTTCTGCTGGGACTTGAAGTACTTCGTCGTCTTCTTCGCGATCGTGGTTGCCGACCAGATCATGAGGACCGCCATCGGGAGAATGATCAGTGTCATCTTCCAGCTGATGAATACCATGAATCCGACCGTTCCGAGGATCGTTACGATGACGGTAAAGAAGTTCAGAAGGCCCTGCAGCATACCTTCGGAAATGGCATCTGCGTCGTTGATGAAGTGTGTCGCCGTATCACCCTGCAGATGTGTATCGTAGAAGGATACGGGAAGTTTCGTAAGTTTCAGTGACAGTGCTTTTCGGACTTCGAGCGCGGTCTTCGCGGCAACGACGTTGGCAAAATAACTGACGACCCACGTAAAGAGCGCCGCGACAAGATACATGCCGAGAAGGATCAGGGCGTGAATGCCGAGATACTTCAGATCGACGTTTCCGGCCTCGCCCATGTTATCGATCGTATTACCGAGGAATGCAGGAGCAACGACCTGAAGTCCGCCGCTGAAGATGGCCGCGAGGATCAGGAGCACGATCGAGAACTTCGATGTGCCGGTAAAGCGCAGAAGCGCAGCAAGATCCTTCATGGAGACGCGGCTCTTGGCGTCCGACATCTTCGCCGCATCCGGTGAGAGGTTACCCATTCCGCTGAGCATTGAATCCTTAGCCATTATTCCACACCTCCCATCTCCTGAGATGCGGCAATGCGCGCGTATGCCTCGCACTCTTTAAGAAGTGCGTCGTGCTTTCCCTGACCGACTACGGATCCGTTATCAAGAACGATGATCCAGTCGGAATCGGCGATCTCGTTGATCTTCGAAGAGATCTCGACGACCGTCCGGTTATGTGTCTTCGCATGCTCGGCAAGAGCGGCCGAGAACTTCGCGGAAGTGTCCTTATCGAGTGCTGCCGTCGCGTCATCGAGAAGCAGGATCTCACTGTCCGTGCAGAGCGCACGCGCGATCGACAGACGCTGGCGCTGGCCGCCGGAGAAGTTCTTGCCCTTCGGCTCGACACGCGCGTCGGGACCGCCCTTCTCGCAGATGAAATCCCATGCCTGAGCAACCTCGCAGCGGGCTTTGAACTCTTCGTCAGAGAGAGGCTCCTTACGGCCGAGATTCAGGTTGTCGCGGATCGTTCCCTCGAAGAGTGCGGTCGTCTGGAACACCGGCGCCATCTTGCTTCGGAGTTCGCTGTCCGAGAGCGCCGCGATGGACTTGCCGCCGACATAGATATGACCTTTCTCGATCTCATAGAGTCGAAGAAGCAGCGCGATGATCGTCGACTTACCGGAACCGGTCGTGCCGATGATACCGAGCTTCTCCCCTTTTCGGAGTTCGAAGGAAACATCCTTCAGTGCGTAATATTCTTCCGAGTCTTCCTTTCCGGAAAGGTACGAGAAGGAAACATTCTTCCACTTCACGATCGCCTTGTCATCGTGGTCCTCGGCATCCGCTCCGGTCTCCGGTTCACGCTTCTCGGGCACCATCTCAAGGACTCCCTCGATACGCTCCGCCGAGACGAAAGAACGCGAGAAAATAACTACGAGGTTTCCGACTTTATTAAGCTCGTCGAAGATGCTGAAAATATAGTTGATGAAAGTAAGGAGCATGCCGGCCGTAATGACACCGCTATCGATGCGGTAACCGCCGATCCAGAGAATGAAGACGACGGATGCGTTCATGATGAGGATCGTGATCGGGCGGAGAAGCGCAGAGTACTTCGCAACCGAGATCGTCTCATCTGCATAGATCGAGCTGGCCTCATCAGTCAGGTCCTGATGGTGCTTTTCACGCGAAAAAGCACGTACAACACGGATGCCTGCGAGACGCTCATTGACAACGCCGCTGATATTATCGAGTTTTTTCTGAACGATCTTGTAGCGCACAAATGTCACGCGGATGATCGACAGAAGTGTGATCAGGAACAGGAACGATCCGAATCCGATAACGATCGACATCGGCGCATCCAGAATGATCGCCGCGACGATACCGCCGATCGTGATAAACGGTGCACGGAATACCAGTCGGATAAACATTGACACACCCGTGCAGACCTGGTTGACATCCGAGGTCATCGCAACGTTCAGAAAAGATACGCCGCACTTTTCCTGCTGTGCCACGGAAAGCGAATTGACCTTGGTCAGAAGCCGGTCACGAAGTCGCGCGCCGACGCCCGAGCAGGCACGCGCCGCGCAGTACTGGCAGACTGCCGCAGCCGCAAGTCCCATCGCCGCCATACCGAACATCAGAAGCGCGGTACGGACGATGAATCCTTTGCTCTCCGACGAGAAGCCGGTATCTACGATCTTACCCATCAGGATCGGCAGGAACAGCTCGAGGATCGCCTCGAAAAGCTTCGCTGCCGGACCCAGGATAAACTCCAGCCGGTATGGTTTCATCTCATGAAACAGTTCTCTGTACTTCTTTCTCATATACCCTCATAATAACCCCTCGTATGTCTGTCTTCCTTATGTCAAACTTACGTCCCGCCGGGGATCCGGCTTACTAGATCTGCTTATTTACTGTCTTATACTCTCCGTCTTCGATGTAGTACGGACACGCTTTCTGCGACCCTTCCATCAGGCGCTCCCAGGCATCCTGATCGATCGGCGCCTCGCAGAAATAACCGTCCTCGATATCGTCATATACGTAGTTCGAACATCTTTCGCAATCACTCATATCTTCTCCTCACTCGAGCATCGCCCGGCGCTTCTTTCTGTACTCACTGGGCATCTCTCCCATGTGTTTCTTAAATGCCTCGGCAAAATAACTTGCCCCCGAGAATCCGACTTCGTACGCGATATCCACGATCGGCATATCGGTCTTCGTCAGAAGTTCCGCGCCCTTTCTCAGACGGAACACCGTCAGATAGTTGATCGGCGTCTGGTTAAGATATTTCTGGAATATCTGGCAGCAGCTCGTCTTTCCGACATTGCCCGACAGACGGATATCGTCCAGCGTTATCTTGCCGTGATAGTTGGCGGCAATATAAGAGATCATGTTCTTCAGCTGAGTCAGCTGAGGGGTGCTCTCTCTGTTCTTGGCAGGTGCTTTTCCCAGATGAAGGAAGATCTGCTCCCAGATGCTGAAAAACTGGCCCTGCGCGCCGAGCATCATCGTCGTCTCATATCTCATATAGTATATACGAAGAAGGGAGTCAAGAACACTACGTTCCCACGCGACTTCCGGCGATAAGACCTGGTACGGGAAGTTCTCGTTCTCAATGACCGGAAGCACAAAATGATTCTCGATCTCATTGGTGGAACAAAGGAGTACGGGATGAAAGCGCACGATGATAAATTCACTCTCGAACTTGCCGCCGGAATGCACATAGTGCATCTGCCTGGAATTAATAAAAAGCCCCTCGTCCGGATGGACCTCGACCGACTCTCCGTTAATGCATGCGATCAGCTTGCCGCTCTGCACGATCAGGAATTCTACATCGTCATGCCAGTGGCTCTCCATCTCATAGTTCGGAAACCTCGAAATGCGGTCACGGCGGATTTTCACAGGATACTCTACATCGGAAAATTCTATTCCCAGTGAATTTTCAAGAGAATTTAACATTTATCGATACTGCCCCTTCGCGAAATATTGTTATAGTATCAAGGACTATTCTAATTGAAAAGAACCCGTTTGTACACTACAATCAACTTGTCACCGTAGCTTCAATATCGATGGCAATACTATTATCCTCATCCTCACGCTTTGGCCATATCATCCCCAATGGTAGATCAACGTGAGGATTTTTTATTGTCCTTTTGCGAGGAGTCAAATACGTCGCTGGTCCTCGCCGCTCCGCGTCTGCGGAATCGCTCCTTTATTTGCTCCTCGCAAAACAATAGAAAAATCCGCGTTATTTTTCTTCGTTTTGCTTCCTTCTAAGAGCTTCGTTCATTTCTTCGTTTTCTTTGCACTCGGATTTATACGCCATGATGAATCCGGCGATCATGCACGGAAGCGCACCGATCACAAAGCCGATCCAGTGGCCGGCGTGAACGGAGTGGAACCACCGGCACTTCCATACGACGATCGCGACCATGATGAGCTCGAAGGTAAACATCAGTGCGATACGAAGGACGATCGACTTGATCTTCAGGACCAGGTCGGACATGAAAATATGACGGATGATCCCGGTAAAAACAGCAACAATAAAGAACTGGAGAAGGGTGCTTTTGGAGAGGAAGCCGGGGGTCTCGTAGATCGAGCTGATCCGGCTCTGTTCCGTGGCGGTATCCGATGAGGTGATAAACATGACCAGTGTCGCAACGACTGCCTGCATCGTGAATGCCAGACACGTACAGTACACAAAGTCATGTAAGCTTTTCTTATCTATGATCTTTCTTCTTTTATCCATTTTGTCTTACCTCATGTCCGTCTACTTCAATCCCAGGCGCTCTCTAAGTTCGTCCGCGTACATGCGCGAGGCGACGACCTGCTCGCCGTTATCCATCGTAATGCGGATGCGGTGATTGAGATCCGCGCGCAGGGACTTAATATGCTTCAGCTGAAGAAGCGTAGATTTACTTACACGGAAAAAGCCCGAGGCAGCAAGCTGCTGCTCGAGCTCATACATTTTCGCATCCGTCTCGTATACAGCATTCTCAGTATATACGAAGCATTTTCTTTCCATCGTCTCGAGATAGAGGATCTCAGGGATATCCAGAAGGAAGACTTCACCGTCTTTTTTGACCGTGAGTTTACTGTCCATGACACGAACCATGGAGATCAGTTTCTCGACTTCCGGTGTCAGCGCGGGACATGTCACGCTGATCTCAGTCTCGGGATTATCCGGGTTGATGTTGATCGATATTTTCACTCGTTTGCAAGTCCTTCTTTTCGAAATGCGAGGACAAA
>CAMYWO010000104.1:0-6140 GCA_947302815.1 uncultured Clostridia bacterium
CTTAGTCTTTCAGTTCATCAGAAAGCTTCTTTTCAACCTCGGCGATGCTGAGGTTGTTTTCTTTTGCGATGCGCGCGAGATCTTCGTACTCGGCTTTCTTTCTGGTCACGCCATACCCGGAGGAGACTTTCACGCGGACGCGGCCGAGTGAGGTGTCCACTTCATAGATGCGTCTGTCGAGCGTGTAGCGCTGCATGAGCGTCTCGCGGACCCCGATCGTGGTCGTGTACTTGAAAAGAAGCGTTACGAAAATCTCCTTGTCTTCGGGCTTGCAGAGAACGCGCAGAAGGATGCCAGGACGGGATTTCTTCATGCCGCAGGGAACGGTGAATACTTCGTTGGCGCCTGCTTCGAAAAGCCGCTCCATCGCAAAGCCGACCGCTTCGCCGGTCATGTCATCCACATTGCAGGAGAGCTCGATGATGTCGCCGTTGGATGAAAAAGCACTAGCCTTGGCTGATGCCGGCGCGCTTTCTGCAGCCGCAGATGAATCTGCAACAGAATACGCGGAAGATGTGACGGATTTGCCGGTTTCCTCGCAGGATTCGCCGATCATCACGCGTACGCAGTTGGCCCTCGGGAAGTCTTTTTTACCCATGCCGTAGCCGATGGCGGAAGTCTTCATCATAGGCTGCTTTCCGAAACCAGTCGCAAAGTGCTTAAGAAGCGCAGCGCCAGTCGGTGTGCAGAGTTCGCCGCTGATATCGGCGCTGTAAGTCGGGATGCCCTGAAGGATCTGCGCCGTTGCCGGAGCGGGGACAGGAAGGATGCCGTGTGCGCACTTCACTGTGCCGGATCCAACATGGATCGGAGAAACGATCACTTCGTCCGGAGCGAGTTTTTTCATGAGGAGACATACTGCCGTGATGTCGGCGACAGCGTCCATTGAACCGACTTCGTGGAAGTGGATCTGATCGACGGGCTGGCCGTGTACGTGGCTCTCTGCCTCAGCGATCTCCTGATAGACTGCCAGAACATCCAGTGCGACTGAAGTCGGGAGCTTCATGTGATCGCCGACGATATGCTCGATGTCGTGCATGCTGCTGTGGTGATGGGAATGACCATGCTCATGCTCGTGCTCGTGATGGTGCTCATGCGCCTCATCGTGCGAGTGTTCGGGTTCATGATGATGATCATGCTCGTGGTCATGATCGTGATGATGGTGGTGGTCGTGGTCCTCGCAGCCGCAGCCTTCTTCTTCGCCGTTGACGGTCACGGTCATGTGTGTGCCGGTGATGCCGCACTTGACGGAGGGCTCTGCGGAGTACTCAACTCCGGGGATGCCGCGCGAATTCAGCTTCGCGATAAAGGCTTCGCGCTCTTCCTTGGGAAGAAGCTCGAGAAGGGCTGCGCTCAGCATGTCGCCCGCAGCGCCCATGGAACAGTCGATGTAGAGAACCTTCATTTCTTTGCCTCCATATGGTTGATCATGCCGGCCAGATAACCGGCGCCGAAGCCGTTGTCGATGTTGACGACGGATACGCCGCTGGCGCAGGAATTGAGCATCGAGAGAAGTGCGGACAGGCCTTCAAAGGAAGCGCCGTATCCGACGGAAGTAGGGACGGCGATGACCGGGCAGTCGGCAAGCCCGCCAATGACACTGGCGAGCGCGCCCTCCATACCGGCGATCGCGATGATGACGCTCGCGGACATGATCTCTTCCTTGTGCGCGAGAAGACGGTGCAGACCGGCAACTCCCACGTCGTAGAGGCGGAGAACCTCGTTGCCCATGCTCTCTGCGGTGATCGCGGCTTCTTCCGCGACAGGGATGTCGCTGGTACCGCCGGTCGCGACGACGATCCTGCCGATGCCGTCTGACGCAGGAAAAGCACCGTAGAATCCGATGCGTGCGTCTTTGTAATACGTGATATCGTGTGCGGCTTTCACAAGCTCAGCCGCTTCCTCGGAGAGGCGGGTGATCAGGATACGTTCCTGGCCGTTTTCAATCATGGATTTCATGATGCCGATGATCTGCTCAGGTGTTTTTCCCGCACCGTAAATTACCTCGGAGACACCCTGACGGATCCCTCTGTGGTGGTCGACCTTGGCATATCCGAGATCATCAAAAGGCGCGGCCTTCAGCTTCAGAAGTGCTTCTTCCGAAGTGATGTCACCGCGCTCTAATGATTCCAGAATATCTTTAATTCTTGTTTTCATTCTTTCTCAAAGCATTCTTGAGGACGCCCTTAGGATCCTTGACCAGAAGAACTACGAGCCAGATAATCAGACCCAGAGCTACAACGGTCAGGCCGAGGAAAGAGTCATTGATCATGTCAGCTGTTTCCGGCTGGAAGAAAGCTTCTTTCAGCTCCGCGTACTCGAAGATGGCGTCAACCATCCACATGAGGGAAGCGCCCCAGTACATCAGTGCCAGAGTTCCGACTTTCCATTCGTCCTTCGGAGCGTTCTTGTACCATACGATTGTTGCGATGATCGCAGCAAATACAGAAATCAGTAAAGTCATGCGATCACCTCATTTATTCTCTTCAATTGTTTCTTCTACGAGAACCTTAGTGGTCTTGCCGGCACGCTTCTCGAGACGGGAAGATACGACGACCATACCGACCCATACTGCGGTTACGAGAAGAGCCATGGTTACACCGACGGTGGACATCTCGTGGAGCATCTCCGCGCGGTCAGCAGAATCAGTAGCTGCCGTCAGGAACGGGAACCACGGAACTACTTCGCCGTGCCATACGTGCTCGAGTGCCAGAAGTGCGGAACCGCCCCAGAGCATGTTATTGAGCCAGCCCAGTTTTCTGGAGAAATGAGATTTCTCAACGACCTTATCAGATCCGCTCTTGTGGTGGATCTCCATATTTTTTTCCTTAGAAGCAAGGACTTTCTGTGCAATCGTTGTTACGATTGCTTCTGCGGTAGGAACTAAAAAACAAGCCATACAAGTACCTCCATTTATATGAACTTTGTAAGGAGATTATACTTTCCCCCGAAGTGCTTTTTCAACAATAGCGCGAAACATGAGCAAAAAACCGCAAGTTTTCAGCAGGATACTGCATCAGTCAATGACGTATACGACAAGCTTGAAAGTCTCGCTGTTTACGTTGTTGGTAAACGTGATCATCGTCTTTCCGGTGGTATTTCCGGCCAGGAAAGTTATGGAGCATATACCGAGATTGCCCTCATATGCCCAGTCCTGCTGCCAGGTAGGAGTTACCAGTCTGTTATCGGAATTCCAGTACACGGTGAACTGGCCGCTGGAGAGGAAGCCGACCTTGATAGTCTCGGATTCGCCCTTATGAAGTACGACTACGTTCTTGGTTGCGAAGAACTTCTCGTTTCCGGCAGGATACGTAGCGATCTCGCCAAGGATCGTCTGATTGGTCAGATCGCCTACGTTCTTGGCGGCATCCTCTGCCTGCTTCTGATACTCATCACGCTGCTGGAGAGCCGTTGTGAGGCTTCCCTTAAGGTCGCTGTTGGACTGCTCGAGAGTCTTATTCTTGCTCTGCAGCTCCTCGATCTCGCCCTGCTGTTCTTCAAGCTTGTTCGCGCGCTCTTCCAGACGGTCCTCGAGTTGCGCGGTCGCACGCTCATGATCGCCCTTCTGCTTGAAGAAGAAGTATGAACCTACGCCCAGTCCGGCCGCCGCCAGTCCGAAAAGCACTGCGAAAATGACCATGGGTACGAGGAATTTCTTCTGCTTCTTCTCCGGCACCTGCGCCGACTCAGTCTCGGCACCGAGATAAACGGGCGCGCTGATCGGAACCGGAGCGGTTTTCTCTTCCTCCCAGGAAGACTGGAAAGCAGGCTGATATGACGGGAGAGGAGCATGCAGCTGCTCCTGCGGTTCGATATTCATCGCAGGGGCCTGCGGCTCAATACCCATCGCCGGAGCCTGTGGCTCATAATTCATCGCAGGGGCCTGCGGAGACATGGTCTGTCCGATATTCTGAAAATCAGAAGGACTCATGGGGACCGGTACAGTCTGACCCAGAGAATGCAGCGCAGTGCCGCATTCGGAACAGAACATGGCTTGATCATCATTTTGTGAATTGCAGTTCGGACAAATCATAAACAGCATTCCCCCTTTGGGTTCGCGTCAAATCGCGAAGGATAAAATCAGATTACGAATACGATGACCTGGAAAGAATCACTGTTCATGGTATTTGTGAAAGTGAGTACGGTCTTTCCGGTAGCGTTGCCGGCTGTGATCGTGAGGGAGCAGATAGCGTTCTTGCCTTCGTTGAGCCAGTCATTCTCCCACTTTACATCAACGTTCTTGTTATTGCTGTTGCAGTTGAATGTGAAGTTGCCGGAAGCGCCGCTGAGGGTGACAGGAATATTATCATTCGCGCCCTTCTGAAGAACGATTACGTTTCTGTTGGCGTAGAATGTTCTGTTCGGATCCTGCAGCTTGTCGATATCAGAGTAAATGCCCTGCAGTTCTTTTGCATTATCTTCTGCCTGCTTCTTATACTCGGCGATTTCCTTCTGGGCAGCGCTGCTGTCATTCTGAGCGGTTGCCAGATCATTTGCCAGCTGATCCTTCTCGTTGGTCAGCTCGACGATCTCGTTCTGAAGATTATTCTGCTTCTGAACATAATCCTTTACGTCGTCTTCGAGATTGGAGATCTGATCATCCTTCTCGTCGATTTCCGCTTCGCAGTTCTCGACCTGAGCCTTCAGATCCTTGTTATCCTTCTTCTCCTTCAGGAAGAGGTATGTGCCGACACCAATGGCAGCCGCGGCCAGCGCGAAAAGCACTGCGAAGATGACCATCGGTACGAGGAATTTCTTCTGCTTCTTCTCAGACGGTGCAGACGGATCGACATAGTTCATCGGAGCTGCCGGCTGCGGTGCGCTCTGGAACTCCGGTGCGCTCTGGAATGCCGGTGCAGGTGCCTGCGGGAATTCCGGCTGGACCGGTGCTTCCTGGGCAGGCTGGAAAATCGGTGTGGTCGGTGCGATAGAATCGGCATTCTCCTGGAAGCCCATAGCTACTGTCTGATCTAACTCGGAAACTGCTTCCGGCTCAGCTGCCGGGGCAGGAGCGAACGGAGATGCAGCGTTTTCCGGAACCTGGAAATCTTCCGCGATCGTTTCCTCAAGAGGATCTGCTGCCGGGATCTGCGCATCATCAGGAGAAGGCAGTTCGACGGCATCTGCGGCAGGTGTATCTGCAGCAGGTGTATCTGCAGCCTCGGCAGAAGGTGTATCAATATTCTCCGGCGGTGCAAATCTGGTTCCGCATTCAGAACAGAATAAAGCGCCTTCCATGTTTTCTGCATTGCAGTTCGTACATTTCATAGTTTAGATCCTCCTTAAAAAACCTTTAGCCTATTGTACCTATTGTATAGCAAAAGAAACGCTCCGTGCAATTCCCAAATTACAGGAAAAACACGGAGCGGAGGATACTTTTTAAGACTTTATCGGGGTTATCCGAACAGTTCTACATGAAGTGCTCCCGATTCGTCTGATTCGATGGTCATGTAATTGCCGTTTTTCATGGCGCCCGGATTCAGAAAACGGATACCGTATGTCTCCTTATCCTGCTGCCTGTGCGTGTGCCCGTAGACCACCACATTGCACCCGCTTTCCTTCGCCGCATAGGCCATCAGCTCCATACTTGCGCGGTAAAGGTGGCCATGTGTGACCAGTGCGCGCTGCGTCTTGCTCAGCGGCACCGTGATGCGGTCGGGAATTCCGGAGGAAGAGGAGAAGTAGTAGTCGCAGTTTCCACGGACCATGCGGATGTCCATCGAGCGCGAGGTGCATCGTCTTACGATCTCTTCCAGATCATAAGACTCCATCTCCAGGTCACCGCAGACGATCACGGTATCGATATCCTTGTGGCGCGACAGCGCCGACTCGAGCCGGGATTCCGACCCGTGAATATCCGAGCAGACAAAATACTTCGTCATGAGCCTGTTCCTTTCCGGTCCATCTGATCCTTCTGAAAAGCAGGGAGCTCCTTATAAAACAGGGAGATCCTTTAATTACTGTGCCTGAACGGCCGTCATTGCTACAGTGTTTACGATATCCTCGACAGAGCAGCCGCGGGACAGATCGTTACAGGGCTTTGCGAGACCCTGAAGTACTGCGAAGCAGTCTGCGCCGCCGATACGCTGTGTGATCTTATATCCGATGTTACCCGCCTGAAGATCCGGGAAGATCAGGAC
>CAMYWO010000105.1:0-6135 GCA_947302815.1 uncultured Clostridia bacterium
AAGAGTGTAAAACAGAAACATGAGCATAATCTCGACTTCATCGGATGGAAGATGATCAAGATGGGCTGGAGATCTCTCTATGCCGGTCTTTATACTCTGACTATGAACGGAGTGCAGTTCTATTTCGTCGATAACGAGTATTACTTCAATTTCGATCAGGTCTATGTCGAGTATGTCTTCGATATCGAGCGTTTCTGCTTCTTCCAGAGAGCGGTTCTGGACTTCATGGGTGACTTCATGGGATTTGAACCGGATGTTCTCCACTGTAACGACTGGCAGGCCGGCATGATGCCGCTGCTTCTGGATGCTCATTATAAGAAGTACGGCTACCATACGAACATGAAGACCGTCTATACGATCCATAACCTGAAATATCAGGGTATCCACGGTATCGAAGTGATCCAGGATCTTTTGGATCTGCCGAGCGAATATCTGACTGACGAACTTTCGATTAAGGATGGCGCGGTCAACTTCATGAAGGCCGGTATTGTTTACAGTAACTCTGTAACAACAGTATCTCCGACTTATGCTTATGAGATCATGACAGATTACTACGGTGAAGGTCTGAACCATACGCTCCAGCGCTATGCGTACAAGGTCTCCGGTATTCTAAACGGTATCAATGCCGAGGAGTACAATCCTTCGAAGGATTCCATGATCCCGAAAAAGTATTCGATCAAGACATACGAAGAGGGTAAGGCTGCCAATAAGAAGTCCGTTCAGGAACAGCTTGGATTGGAAGTCAATCCGGGTGCACCTCTCTGCACGATGATCTCCCGTCTGGTTGACCAGAAGGGTCTCGATCTTCTGCTTCGTGTCGTAGAGGAGATGCTCTATGATGGTATGCAGATCGTTATCCTCGGAACAGGCGATGCATATTATGAGCGTTCTCTGGCAGATATTGCCGCAAGAAACCCGGGTAAGATGTGTGCCTGCATCTCCTTTGATAACGGATTGGCTCATACGCTTTATGCCGGCTCGGATATCTTCCTGATGCCGTCACTCTTTGAGCCTTGTGGTCTGTCCCAGCTCATCGCAATGACTTATGGTACGATCCCGATCGTACGTGAGACCGGCGGACTCCGTGATACGGTTGTTCCTTACAACGAGTTCACTGGAGAGGGTAATGGTTTCTCCTTTGCCAATATCAATGCACATGAGTTCCTGTTCGTGACTAAGTATGCGTGTGATCTGTACCGTCATAACAAGCCGGTATGGAATAAATTGATTGAAGAGGGCATGAAGGCGGATTATTCCTGGAAGCATTCTGCAGAAGAATATGCCGGTCTCTATTCTTTCATCACAGGTATTTCTATTGCGGATGAAGATGAGGCTCCGAAGAAGCCTCTGACTGAGGAGATCCTTGATATCGGCAAGGAGAAGAAAGAAAAGGAGCCGAAAAAGGCCAAGAAGCCTTCTGTGAAGAAACCTGCTGCTAAGTCTGAAGCAGCTGCTGAGAAGAAGCCTGCTGCCAAGGCGGCAAAACCGGCTGCAAAGACAGCCAAGTCTCCTGCTAAGCCTGCGGCTAAGTCTGCTTCTTCCGCGAAGAAGACGGCAAAAGCTTCTGCTGAGAAACCTGCAAAGAAATCTACAGGTGAAACGGAGAACAAGAAGGTATGACCTCTCGCATTGCGAAGAATTCGGACTGTGTAGTGCATTGTTCGAGACTTGCGGAATATCGCTCTCCGTTCGGCGCTCAGAAGACGGGCGGATATGTTGATCTTTATATTGATGTATCTGTTGATGTAGATGAGATCGTTCTTTGCTATGCGTATGGCCTTTACGGCCTTTCATACAGCGAACTTCGCTGCAATAAAGATGAATCGGTCCCGGACCGCTGGCATTGCCGTCTGCGCATGCCCGCTGAGCCGGGACTGCTTTTTTACTGGTTCTGTCTGAGAAGCCGTCATGAAGATATTGAGGCCATTGTCGATCCTGAGTATCACGATCTCCTGTACCGGAAATATGACGAGAACCGCACCTATCTGTATTATGTAGCCTGCTGGGAAGGCGAGGACGGAAAGGGTAAGTTTGCTTTTAGCGCGCCCCGCGTCGGAGTGGAGGAAGAGAAGTATCCTCATGCTTTCCAGATTACGGTATATGAAGACGGATTCGTCACGCCGGACTGGATGAAAGGTGCTGTGATGTACCAGATCTTCCCGGACCGTTTCCGTCGGGGAAGTGACTATTCTTTCGAGGCAATGGAAGAGACAGGGAAGACCCGTCCCGAACGTATCTTTCACGAAGCCTGGGAGGAAGAAGTGGATATTGACGGAAAGCCGGAGACCGGATATCTGGCCTGCGACTTCTATGGAGGCACACTTCTGGGTATTGCGGAGAAAGCCGATTATCTAAAAGCACTTCATGTCGATGTCCTTTATCTTAACCCGATCTGTGAGGCGAGATCGAATCACCGTTATGATACGGCTGATTATCTGAATGTGGATCCGATCCTCGGCGGTAAAAAGGGATATAAGGCTTTTTCTTCAGTAATGAGAGAAAACGGAATCCGCTATATTGTAGACGGTGTATTCAGCCATACCGGCGCAGACAGCCGTTATTTCAATAAATACGGAAGATATGATGCTCCCGGAGCCTACAGTGCTTTTACCGAAGGAAAAAGCAGCCGGTATTCTTCCTGGTACTCTTTCTATAGAAATGAGAACGGTGAGCCGGCGTACGATTCCTGGTGGGGATTTCCGGAGCTTCCGAACACTAAAGAGAATGACCTGAGTTACAGGGACTATATCCTCGGACCGGATGGGGTTGTTGCCTCCTGGATCCGTGGAGGGGCAAGCGGAGTCCGTCTGGATGTATCCGATGAACTGCCTGATTCTTTCCTGCGCGAGATGAGATCCTGTGTGAAGAAGGCTTCGGACGGAGATGCTCTGGTTCTCGGTGAAGTCTGGGAAGAAGTCACTACGAAGATCAGTTACGGAAGTTATCGTGATTTTGCGTTCGGACGGACGCACGATACTGTTATGGGATATCCGTTCCGTGAGGCACTGATCGCATTTCTCCGAGGAGATACAAATGCCCGGACATGGTGCCTGACGATGGAGAAGTACAGAGAGAATCTTCCTGACCAGATGTTCTACTGCATGATGAACCTGATCTCCAGTCATGATGTGCCGCGTGCAATCACGATGCTTGTTGGCGCGCCGGATCCGGGATCGAGAGAAGAACAGAAGAAGTTATCTCTTACCAGGAATATGAAGAGCAGGGGAGCCGCGCTCATGAAGATGGCGTTTGCTATCCAGATGATGTATCCCGGATGCCCTTGCACATACTATGGCGATGAGATCGGTATGGACGGTTATCGGGATCCGTTTAACCGCAGAACCTATCCATGGGATAATCTCAGTTCCTGGCAGAAGGACATGCTTGAAGTATTCCGGAAACTGAGCGCTCTTCGGTCTGAATACGAAGTCCTGCGCTGCGGAGAGGTGAATATGCTTCTTGCAGAAGGGGATGATCTTATCTTCTCGAGAACGCTGGACAGTCAGGGAAAAGACCATTTCGGCAAGGTATGCGGCGGTCCGAAAAAGATTTTGTGTATCATTAACCGTAGTGATAAAATGAGATTGCTGGTCCGATTTAGTGATGATTTCAGTGGGGTATCGATCGATCATATACCTGAGATCTTCACGGGAAACGGAGAGACTGACTGTGTGGTCATTCCATCGGGGCAGATAATCGGGAAAGTGGAAGTACGGCCGCTTTCTGCGATGATATATGTATTAGCATAATTTCTTTAGATATATTGCTCGAAAGAGGAAATTGGGAGGTTTCTATGGCAGAGTACGACGAGAATCAGCAGCAGATCCAGACAGAAATAACTGTGGACGAAACAAATAAGAAGTGCCCGAATTGTGGTGCGACAGTTGTTTTCGATCCTGAATCCGGCGGCATGCTCTGTGAATTCTGCGGATATAAGTGCGAATTGCCGAAAGCCGATTCTGAGAATGCGATCGTCGAACTGGACTTTGAGTCTGCAGAGAAGACCGCGAGCTTTGAGTGGGGTGCGCAGAAGAAGTCAGTCGTATGTAAGCAGTGTGGCGCAGAGACGATCTACGATGCTCTTGAGACAGCTGCTGTATGTCCCTTCTGCGGATCTACAAGCGTTATGCCTGCTGCCAGCAGCGATTCAATGTCTCCGGGAGCGGTTTGCCCGTTTGCAATTACCAAAGAGAAAGCCGGCGAGAGATTTACTTCCTGGATCAAGGGAAAACTGTTTACTCCTTCTAAGGCAAAGAAGAGCGCCCGTCCGGAATCTTTCCAGGGTGTATATCTTCCTTACTGGACATATGATTCCCAGACAACTTCTAACTTTACAGCCAGAGCCGGTTATGAGCGCCGTGTAAAGAGAGGCGATAATTACGTCACAGAGGTTACCTGGAGACCGGTCAGCGGTGTATATCAGGAATTTATTGATGATGAGACTGTTATGGCTTCGAAGAGAAGTGACAATTCAGTAGTATCAAAATGTGAACCGTTTGATTTCTCTAAACTCGTTCCGTATTCTCCGCAGGTAGTTGCCGGTTTTATTGCCGAGCGTTATTCAATCGGACTGAAAGAAGGTTGGGGAATCGCTCAGGAATCCATTAAGAAGCATCTCAGAAGCCAGATCAATTCTTATATCCGAAAGAACTGGAGATGTGACCGTGTTGATTCGCTCCGCTTCTCTACGTTATATAGTAATATTACTTATAAGTACATTCTCGTTCCTGTATGGATCTCTTCCTTCAAGTTCAATGAGAAAGTCTATCAGTTTGTAGTTAATGGCCAGACAGGTAAGGTAGGAGGTCATGCTCCGGTATCTGTTCTGCGTGTCCTTGCAGCGATCGGAATCGGTCTTTTACTGTTCATTCTTTTCTACTCGCTTACTCATTGATCTTAAACTTAAAAATCAAAAGTGATGAAAAAGTTCGTAACAATTGTTACGAACTTTTTCGATAATTGTGTACAAAATGTGAAATTTGTACAATTTGCACAATCGAAAACGGTTGAGCAAATAACTTTGATAGTTTAATATGATTTTGGTTGGGTCTGTGTAATACAGAAAATATCATCAATTGGTAACAGTTGGAGGGTTAACATGACAGAAGAAAGAACGCATCAGAGCACGGCCGGCAATCGTTTCGGCCGCTGGATCAGAATGTTGTCCTGCACCTTAGTAGTCGCCTTTTTAGGAGCACAGGGTATCGCGGCACTTCCATCCGGAGCGGCTAACAACCATCTTTCAAGTGAAGGTGGATCCGGTTTAAACCCACAGAATCCTTTTAATTACGCAGTATTTTGCTTTGGCAACCTTGAAGTAGGTGGCGGTCAGGGCCATCACTCTACAGGTGCTTTTGCAATTGGTGGAGACGCTACACTTAGTGATTTCTCTTTTGCAGCAAGTAATACGGCACCGGGTGAGAGAGGACTCTCTCAGTTGATCGTTGCCGGACAGCTGAACTTCGATGCTATCAACACCATGCGTGGTAACCTCGAAGTATCTTCCGTTTCCAACATCCACGGCACAAACTACTCCTTCAGTTCCGATGCTTATCATATCGTAGAAGGAATTTCGATCAGCTTTGGTGAAAGAAAGGCTGCTATGGTATCCCGTGCTAACAGCGCAAATGCTCAGGCACAGTCTTCTTCCAATGCTATTCTCAATCAGAGAGGCGGCGGCGGATGGCTCGAGGTCGAGGCTAAGACACCTGCTGACTTCAACGCTGAGACAGATGTCCTGATCTTCAATCTTCCGGCTGGCACAAATATGCTTTACTTACCGGAAGGCGTAAATGTTATCGTTAACGTACGCGGCGATTCCGTTAACTATTTCCCGCAGCTCAGATATGGTTCTTTCAACAGCGCCAGCACACCGAATGATGGTGGTGACGATCGTGACAGACACGTTGTATGGAACTTTGCTGAAGCAAAGAGCATCTACGTTCCGGATAACCTTGCTCTGCATGGAGCGGTTCTTGCTCCGAACGCTTATATCCAGAAGCTCGGCGGTAACTCCAACGGTTCGATCATCTGCGCTTCCATGTTCACAACTTCTGAGTTCCACATTGTTTCCAACAGTGTAAAGTTCAACTTCAATACACCTACACCTACACCGACAGCTACACCGGTTCCGAC
>CAMYWO010000106.1:0-5654 GCA_947302815.1 uncultured Clostridia bacterium
AAGAATTCTCTGACATCAAATCCATCGATGTTTTCTCGGTTGAGATCGATGACATCTCCGTGAGAAATACCGCGCTTTCCGGTCGTGGTCAGGAACTGATATTCCGATCCCCAGCTGAAGGATTTTTCGCCGACCAGACCATCGTTCGGTCCATCGAAATGTCCGACGAGAAGTGTGGAGAAATTGAGTGGAAATCTGCCTGAACCCGGACGGTTTAATTTCGATCCGAAACTTTGACAGAAGATGCCTTCCGGATCCGGCATTTCGGCATTCAGTTTTTCGCATGCGGAGTGAGTAAGATCCGTGACCGCCGCGATGAAATCCGGATCAGGATCACCCATTCTGCGAAGCGCCGCCTCGTACATTTTCGCGACGCGCTGCTGATGGGACTGTCCTATTTTGCTTAGAAGATAATCGGCAAATTCACACCCTCTGTGTGGAGTATTGATCGTTGTAAGGCTGGCGACATAAGGGCCCGCGCCGTACTTCGCGATCGCCATTCTGCAATCAAGTCCCCCCTTACTATGCGCGATGATATTGACCTTCTCCGATCCTGTTTCTTCACACACTTTCCGGATCCTCTCGGCGAGTTCCCTGCCCGAAGATTCGACCGATGCTGCCGACTGTTGATTGCCGTAGAAAACCTTCGCGCCATTTGTCTCAAGTTCGCCCGGGATACGTCCCCAGTAATTGAAGAAACGGAAGTCTCTGAAGAATACGCCGTGCACCATGAGGATCGGATATTTCGTTTCGCAGATCTTCTGCGATGCGCGGGATTCATTCAGGATGATCTTATCATTTTCGACCTTGATCTCTTTATCAGTGATGCGAAGGAGAATGCCGAGGCAGATGATATTGACTATCGGGATCCATCCGCAGAGGATACCGATCAGGCGGTACTTCATCCCGAGCTGATTTGCCGTCAGGTAGATGCGGAGGATACCGCTCCAGAACACGGCCGCTTCAATCAGAACCACCAGAAGGATATGTCCTGTCCATCTCCATCCGGCATCACCGACCGCAGGTATTCCTTCCGCGGAAAAAGCACCTGTCATGGCCGGAATATTGAACCCTAATACGACGACCATCGAGGCAAGAAAAATCTTCAGAAGTCTCGATCCTCTATTAGCGATACGAAGCCTTTTCGAGTGGATCTTTTTTGACGCTGAGGGAAGCACGGGAAGCAGAGTGATCACGATAAAAGCAGGGATCAGAAGTAGCAGCCACAGCTTCGGTATGGGGAGCATCACGATATTTCCCAATACAAAAACACATGCTGTGCATATCAGAAAATACAGTACCTCGAAAACGATCATCTTCGCTCTCCTTTACTTTGCCGGAGCGGCCTCATTCCCGACGGATTGTTCCTTCATTCCCACACTCATCAGATCAAGAAGATCCGCCACATTCGCGACGATCTCCGGCTGATCCTTCGGCATTGGTTTATACTGCAGGAAAGGATGCTTCAGCGAGTACACCATGATGTGACCGTCGAAGCGCTTGTCTCCGCTCGCCATGAGGATCGCGGCCGCTGCGCCGGAAACTCCCGGACGGAAATACAGTTTCGCCGTATCCTTTTCGATCTCGACTTTTTCAAATCCGAGCTTGGCCGCCTGATGGCGGATGATGGCAATATTCGCAAGGATCGTGACCTCCTTCGGCACATCGCCGAAACGGTCGATCAGTTCATCCTCCAGGTCTTCTCTTTCTTTTCTCGACGCGATGCTCTGGATATGTCTGTATACATCCATACGCTGTCCGTCATCCGGAATATACGCAGGAGAAATGTATGCGTCTTCGCTCATCTTGATGACGGTATCTTCGACCTCCGGCTCCCATGTGCCGGACAGTTTCTTGATCTCTTCGTCAAGCATACGGCAGTACAGTTCATAACCGATGACATCCATCTGTCCGTGCTGCTCTGCACCGAGAAGATTTCCGGCACCACGTACCTCAAGGTCCTTAAGCGCGATCTTGATACCGGATCCGAGTTCGGTAAAATCACGGATCGCAGCGAGTCTTTTTTCCGCATCTTCGTTCAGGACCTTTTCCGGCTGATACGTGATGTACGCATACGCCTGGCGGTCGGATCTTCCGACACGTCCTTTCAGCTGGTAGAGCTGGGAAAGACCGAAGCGGTCGCTGTTCTCGACGATGATGGTATTAACGTTCGGCATATCCACACCCGATTCGATGATCGTCGTGCAGACGAGGATATCCGCCTCTTTCCGGATGAATGCCTCGATGATGCTCTCGAGTTCTCTTTCACTCATTTTGCCGTGCGCGTATACGATCCTCGCGCCGGGAAGCATATCGGAAAGCATCTCGGCTTTCTCCTGGATAAGGTGTGTATTGTTGAACAGATAGAAGACCTGACCGTGACGTTCGATCTCACGCAGGCACGCTTCTGCGATGATCTGCGGATCGTACTCGATAACATACGTCTGCACGGGACGTCTGTCCTGCGGCGGTTCTTCGAGAACGGAGATATCACGGATACCCGACAGCGACATGTGGAGCGTTCTCGGAATCGGCGTCGCAGTTAATGTCAGCACATCTACCGTGTTACGCAAAGTTTTCATTTTCTCTTTGTGATTAACACCGAATCTCTGCTCTTCGTCGATGACCATCAGTCCGAGATTTCTCGGCTGGACATCCTTACTCAGGACACGGTGCGTACCGACAACGACATCAACGGAGCCGTCGTTGATACCCTGCACGGCACGCTTGATCTCCTTCGGAGTGGCAAAGCGGCTGAGCATCGCGATACGGATCGGATAGCCGCGCAGACGCTCTTTTAAGTTGTCGTAGTGCTGCTGGACAAGTACCGTGGTCGGCGCAAGAAGCACTGCCTGTTTTCCGTCCATGACACACTTAAAGATCGCGCGGAAAGCAACCTCGGTCTTACCGAAGCCGACATCGCCGCAGAGGAGTCTGTCCATAGACTTTTTCGACTCCATATCTTTCTTTATGTCCTTGATTGCATTGAGCTGATCCTCTGTTTCCTGATACGGGAAATCGTCCTCAAACTGTGCCTGCCAGACAGTATCCGGAGCGAACGCATATCCGTCGACGGCCTGTCTCTTCGCATAGAGTTCGACGAGGTCAAACGCGAGCTGCTTGATGGAGTTTTTCGCACGGCTTACCGACTTGCTCCATTCGGCAGATCCGAGTCGCGCAAGCTTCGGTGTTCTCCCGTCTGATGCGACATATTTCTGGATATGGTCGAGACGGTCCATCGGGATATAAAGATGGTCGTCATTTGCATAAGTGATCTGCAGATAGTCTCTCTTCGTTCCCTCGACTTCGAGATTCACAAGACCATCGTATCTTCCGACACCGTTCTCATCATCAACGACCAGTTCACCCGGAACGAGATCTGAGAAAAGGTCGATCGTCATGCCGCCTTTTTTCTTCTTCTTGATGCCTCTGTCCACACCGAAGATATCCTGCGTACCGATGAGGATCAGGTTGATCGCGGGATATACAAAACCATTCGGAAGCGGCTTGGGAAGAAGCACCGGCATACTGTTCTTCTCGAAAAGGAACGTTCTGAGTTTTTCGGCACGGCTTCCCGTACCGCTCATGATATATGTGGTCTTCCCTTCTTTATTCCTGCCGGAGATCAGCTCGGCGAGCGCATCCTCATGACCGCGGTAACTGTTGCATGCCGTACCCTGGATCTTGATGTGGACCCCGCCGGGAAGGCCGTTATTACTGCTCGGCAGGATGGCCATCGCGACCACCTGTTTCTTATCGAGCTCACGGAATACATCCGGGATCTTGGCAAGTGCCGTCGAGCACTCTGCCGGGACAAGTCCTTTTTCAAAAGCATTCCGGAAACGCGCTTCAAAGTCCGCGGCCACACCGTCCATACGCGAGCGCACCTGCGCGATCTCATCCACATAGACCGTGTCGCCCATGCCTCTTACGAAGGAGAGGATCGACTCGGTGTTTTCTTCTAATACAGCCGCCCACTTTTCCCATCCGGAAAAAGAACCGCCGCTTCGAAGTGCTTCGCTTTCTTTTCCGACCATGCGGAGAAGCGTGTCGATATTATTTCTCTCTGCGCCGATCGCAGCGGCTTTTGTCGCGGCAGCATCACCGAGTGCAACCATTTTGTCCGCCAGTTTATCCCATTCTTTTCTCGGAAGGAGAAGCTCGGACGCAGGAAGAATCGTGTATTCTTTCAGCTGCTCTTCGGATCTCTGGGTATTGAGATTAAAGAGCTTGATCTGGTCGACCTCATCGTCGAAAAACGAGAGTCGGACACCCATATCGGATCCGCTCGGGAACAGATCGAAAACATCTCCGCGCTTGCTGAATTCGCCGACACCCTCGACCTCTCTTGTGCGGACATAGCCCATAGAGATCAGGGTCTGAGCGAGGTCTTCCGGCGGAAGTCTTTTGCCGAGGCGGACAGTTACCGTCGTGCTGATGAAGCGGCTCATCGGCAGCATCTTCGTAAGAAGAGCACCGGCAGTAACGATCAGGCATCCGCAGTCTCTGGTGACGTATTTTACGAGGGCACGTACACGGCCCTGCTCGATCTCACGGCTGGATGCGGAGACCGCGGACATATGCGTTTCCCTGCCGCGAAGGATCACGCTTTCCTTTTCGAAAAAAGCATCGAGGTGGGACTTCATTCTTCTTGCGGAAAGTTCATCCGAAACCAGGATCACCGGGATCGGCGCGTTCTCATCCTTGCTGTTCTCACTTTGATAGAGCACAGCCGCCGCAATCAGGAAAGCCTTCTGTGTCTCGGTCATTCCGGTCAGGTTAATGTGTCCTTTTTGCGCAGAAAAAGAATCGACCAGCTCCATAAAGGCAGGGTCGACGAAGGCTTCTTTCAGCATCTCTTTTATCGAAGGAAGAAAGATCATGAATGATGGGATCCTCCTCTGTTTCTTCCACCCGGGATTGGTTTGCCCGAGAGGATATCTTCAACTGCCTGAGCGCCTTCTTCGAAGGACTTCAGCATCGTTTCCTGTTCGTCCTTCGGAATCGTAGAGAGAACAAAATCCGCGAGATCCCAGTGCTCGGGGACCGGACCGCAGCCGATCCGGACTCTCGCAAAATCCTGGGACTCGACACAGTAGATCACGGACTTCATGCCGTTATGCGTGCCGGCCGACCCGCTGGATCTGACACGGATCTTTCCTCTTTGAATATCGATATCATCGTAGATCACGATCAGGTGATCGAGGGGGATCTTAAAGAAACGCATGACCTCGATCACACTCTGTCCGGAAAGATTCATGAAGGTATGCGGACGCAGGAGGATACAGTCTTCCCCCTGGATCGTTCCTCTTCCGTATTCGCCTTTCCACTTCAGCTTATCAACCTTGATATTGTTCTTCTGTGCAAGAACTTCCAGCGTCATAAAGCCGCAGTTATGGAAGGTGGATGTATATTCTTTTCCCGGATTTCCCAGGCCTACGATCAGCCACATATTTTCACCTAAAGCCGTCCAGTCGTCTTTTTGCTTTTTTCGGAACCACATCGGATCACATACCGCTGGTACGCTTCTTATCCGGCTGGATGACCGTCGAAGCACGGGAACGGTTCTTCTTGGCGACCCAGTTCTCCTTGACGACCTGCTGGGATCTGGCGATCGCAAGACCCAGTTCCGGAACATCTTCCGTGATGGTCGA
>CAMYWO010000107.1:0-5547 GCA_947302815.1 uncultured Clostridia bacterium
CCTCAACGACACCCGGAGTTCTACCGAGCATCAGGGAAGCACTCTCACCTACCGCCAGAACGGTTCCTGTCTTCGTATTTACCGCAACAACGGACGGCTCCTTGAGAACTACGCCCTTGCCGCGAACATAAATAAGGACACTGCTTGTGCCCAAATCGATTCCGATATCAAGTCCTAAACCCATGATTTTTCACCTCGTATATAGAAAAATACGCCATCGCGTATTGTTATGCACAAATAAACACGTTAATGATACAATAAATGTGCTTATCTTTCAACGTCGCGAAATTGCATTCATTTTACAATTTGGGGGTAAAATGTGAAGAAGATATTGGCATATCTGTTCATGATCGTTGGAACAGCGGCGGTGTTTTTTGACGGGATCCTGCCATCCTGTGTCATTTTCGCTCTGACTGCCGTCGGTTATTTCTCCATGCCATTCTTCGCTCAGGCCTTGGTAGAAGGCTTTTTCCTCACTTCGAACTCATATAAATATTGTTTGCGTATCGCATTTTCCGCATATGCGTCCCAGGCGGCGTTTCTTCTTTCTTATCTATTCTTTGCAAAAGCACCTAAACCCGAGCGTTTCAATGTCGTCTTTTCTTTTCTGATCGCCTTTATCGTCCTGTACGGTGTGGAGCTTCTTGTCTCGCTTCCCAGGGACCGTGTCGCTTCGATGAATCTGATCGAACCGAACAGCACTTCGCACAGCACGAGGTATGGTGTCATCATCCCCAGCACGGAAGCCAATAATCTCCCCCGCGGCATGAAGGTGCCGAAGTGGCCCAGAACGACTCTTCACGGCCTTGCGATCGTACTGTTTGCGATCTGTATGCTCCTGATCACATTTCTCCCGCTTACGATGTCCATCATGTCGGTCATGTGTGTGCTGATCTTCTATTTTCTGCACCGCTGGAAGATCGATAACAGAGTGTTCGTCGCGACGATCTTCTACAGTGCTTTTGCCGCATGCTACACCTACCTTTACTTCCGTATGACCGGTATAATCACCTGGGAAGCGGTATCACTGGTCGGCTTCCTTCTCTGCCTTCTTCTCCCGAGCAGGAAGAGAAAGAAGCCGAAGATCTTCTACCGCGCTCTCTATCTTTTCTATCCGGCCGTCATACTCCTATGCGCTCTGGCATCTTCGCTTCTTAATTGAATCAAAAGAAAAAGGACGGCGTTACTTTGCCGTCCCTGTGTTTACTGCTTTTTGCACTTCCCATTGCCGGATATCCGCCAGTGCTTTTTCCATATTGATCTTCGACTCCCAGAGCTGCTCATTCGAACATAATTCACTTTCTTCGAGTTCACAAAGCTGATTATCAATGTGTTGAAGGCCCGCACTAAGGCCGGTCAATCTTCCCTTAAGTCTCTCCATTTCCTCTATTTCCGTATACATGAGGCAACCGCAGTCTTCGGTATCTTTCAGTTTGTAGTTCTCATATTTTTTCAAAGTGACATCGTACTCTCTCTCCATGTCCTTCCTTTGGGAAAGAAGCTTCTGCCGTGCCCGTTTTCTTGGACTGGCAGCCTGAAAAAGGCGTTCATATACAGGGAGCATGTAAAGGAAAAGCTCAAAGTACGGGCGGTCCTCCGGTTCGGATGATGCAATGGCTTCCTCAACACGCGCCTTCAACGTCGGGATATGTACCTGGGGCATGACTTTCGAAGCCATTTCACTTGGAATACACGTCCACTTTGCTGCACAAAGGACACGACCGCGATGTGCAGCATAGCATTTCGGGTCTGACTTCAGGATATAGGCATAGATACCATCAGCTTTAATGAACTGCTTCTTTGAGAGAGCTTCCGCCGCTTCTGAAAAAGCGGTCTCATCCCGCACAAAATCAAAATCGAATGTCACTCCGCAAAACGGGCATTCATATAACTGACGGTCCAGGTTAATGATCAATTCTCCGCCGCAGGAGGTACATGACATGGAAGATATCATTGAGGCCAAGGCCTGAGTTTCTTCAGAAAGCACTTCCTCATTCTTCTGAAAAGCGATCCTCTTCGGATCCGTCATTTTCAGATGATCATAAATCCCGGCAAAGCTCCTGTCGAACTTTTTCCGTTTCTCACTGTCATGAAGCGCCGCCTGGGACCTGGCCAGCATCCGTAAACGAAGGAGCTGGGAAAAATACGGTTTTCCATCCGGCTCGACGGCTTTCTCCGCCTGCCTCAGCGAATCTAAAGAGATCTGCATCATTTTCTCTGCTTTACGTAATTCCTCCGGACGGTTTATCTTACTCTCACAGAGAAGTTTTCCGCGGATCGCCGTAAAATTCTGCGGATCCTTTTTCAGGATAAATTCATACTTTTCGATAGCCGAATCATATTGCAGCATCTTCTGGGACGCTGCTGCCTGTTCGAGGATATCACGGGATCGGAAATACTCGTAATCGTAGAAAACACTGCAGTATGGACATTCATACTGCTGACGGTCGTTATGGACGATAAGTGCACCGCCGCACTTGGTGCAACTGTGGCTCTTTATCAGTGTCATGTCTCACTCGGACCTCCGGTAGCCTTCTGTGACAGTTCCCTGTCTGTTTCGATCTTCAGTATATCTCTCAGGTGCTTTTCGATCACCTTGATGGAGTGCTGCGCTTCCGTACTCAGCTTGGAGATCTCCTCGACGGTCTCACTTAACTGTTCATCCACGATCGATCTGCTGTCGTACACTTCATTTATCTCTTTTTGCACCGCATTCGCTTTCGCACTATAGTAGATTTCCTCAAGTAAGAAAATGCCGTCTTTTCTGCGCTTGTCACGCTCATCGAGATACTTATCCCTCTCATCTCTCAGGACATCCATCTCATCTTCGAGTTCACCTCTTGTCTTTGTCAGGCGGTGACTGTCTTTTCTGAAGCGGTTCGTCGGACTGCTGTTGTTAATGTAGTTTTCATATTCCGGGAAGATCTTCCCGAATTCTTCAAAGTACGGTCTGTCCGCACTGTCGCAGACGGAGATGGCTTCTTCGACACGCTCCTTCATGGTCGGGATATGTGCTTTCCGCATGTAGATCTCCGCGTTCTTCGAAGCGATCTTTATGCCTGTCCATTTCGCCGCGCAGAGGATACGTCCGCGAAGTGCGGTGAAGTTCTTCGGATCGACCGTAAGGATATAGGCATAGATCGCATCCGCCTTGAGGAACTGGGACTTCGCAAGTGCTTCCTGCGCCTCGTCCATCGCTGTCTCATCGCGGATAAAATCGAAGTCGTAGGTCACACCGCAGAACGGACATTCGTACACCTGCCTGTCGAGATTGACGATCAGCTCGCCGCCGCAGGAAGCACAGGACTTTGACACCTTTAAGTTCACCTGAATAAGGCCGGATTCTTTCTGCTCATCGCTTCTTACTTTAACCTCTTCAGGCTCAAGTTCCGAAAGCTGCTTATAAAGCTTGGCGAACTCTTCTGAAAATCTCTTGCTTCTTTCTCTGTTTTTGGCGAGTGCTTCGGAGCGCTCCGCCTGAGTTTCAAATAACTGCTCGCGGCCCTTCTCGATCCGCTCTTTTTCCTGCTGGTTGGCGCGGGAATACTTTGCGATCTCATACATAAGACGGATCTTGGAAAAATACGCTTTCTCTTCCTCTCTTGCATCTTCTTCGGCTTCACTAAGAGAGGCCGGCGTGATCCTTAAAACGTTCTCCGGCTTCGATAACTCGGACGGCCGGTTGATCTTCGCATCACAAAGAAGGATTCCGCGGAGCGCACGGAAACTATGGGGATCTTTCGTAAGGAGAAAATCGTACTTCTCTTTCGCTGACGCATACTGGAGCATCTTCAGAGAAGAATCTGCCTGATCAAGGATATCCCGGGACCTGAAATACTCGTAGTCATAAAAGACACTGCAATACGGGCATTCGTACTGCTTGCGGTCGTTATGGACGACCAGCGTTCCGCCGCATCTGGTGCATGTATGGCTCTTAATCAATGTCATATTCCCAGTCCTCCATTCCTTAACACTAACCTTCAAAGTGCATAAAACACGTTATATTCTGACTATACTGGAAAGAAAAATGCATATCAAGGGAGAGTGCTTTTACATAAGAAGCGCTATTTCGTGACGAGTTCCTAAATAAATATCGCGCGCGCGGAAAAATCTGCTATAATGTTGTTTCGTAAGTTTCTATATAAAGAGAGGTAACAACATGGCCTATTCAACTGATGTCGATCGTAAATGGCAAAAGAAATGGGAAGACACCAAACTCTACAAATTCGACCCGAACAAGAAGGGCGAGAAGCTGTACGTTCTGGAGATGTTCTCCTATCCGTCCGCTGCGAACCTTCACCTCGGTCACTGGTATAACTATTCACTGACAGACTCCTGGTCCCGTATGAAGCGCATGCAGGGATATAACGTATTCCACCCGATGGGATTTGACTCCTTCGGTCTGCCGGCAGAGAACTACGCAATCAAGACAGGTATCCATCCGAAGGATTCCACACTTCATAATATCGAGATCATGGAGCAGCAGCTCAAGAACATGGGCGCTACTTATGACTGGGATTATGAGATCGCGACATGTAAGCCGGAATACTATAAGTGGAACCAGTGGATCTTCTTAAGACTCCTCGAAAAGGGTCTTGCTTATAGAAAGAACGCACCGGTAAACTGGTGCCCGCAGTGCAATACCGTACTTGCCAACGAGCAGGTCATCGACGGCGCATGTGAGCGCTGCCACACTGAGGTCGAGCATAAGAACATGACACAGTGGTTCTTCAAGATCACCGCTTATGCTCAGGAACTTCTCGATTGCCTGCCGCAGCTCGACTGGCCGGAAAAGACCAAGAAGATCCAGACCAACTGGATCGGCAGATCCGAGGGTACACAGATCTCCTTCCTCTGCGAGAAGAACGGAGAGCGCCTCAAGGACGAAGACGGTTCCGATCTGAAGCTTTCCGTATTTACCACTCGTGCAGATACCCTGATGGGTGTTTCCTATGTTGTAG
The DNA here is from genome assembly GCA_947302815.1 of uncultured Clostridia bacterium. Taxonomy (GTDB): domain Bacteria; phylum Bacillota; class Clostridia; order Saccharofermentanales; family Saccharofermentanaceae; genus Scatonaster. Next base: position 4,962 of record CAMYWO010000107.1, read on the forward strand.
TTGCACCGGAGTCCCCGCTGTGCACACTGCTTACAACAGATGAGTGCAGAGAAAAGGTTGAAGAGTATCAGGCTTTCACAAAGAAGGCTTCCGACATCGACAGAATGTCCACCACACGTGAGAAGACCGGTGTATTTACAGGATCTTATGCGATCCATCCGATCACCGGAAAGAAAGTTCCGATCTGGGCTTCCGACTACGTTATCGCAACATACGGCACCGGTGTGGTTATGGCCGTTCCGGCACACGATGAAAGAGACTATGAGTTCGCCAAGAAGTTCGATCTTCCGATCCAGAGAGTAATCGCTTCTTCCGCAGATGCTGAGGATGAACTTCCGTTCATTGAAAAAGGCGTGCTCGTAAACTCCGGCGAATTCGACGGCCTGAACTTCAAGACCGCGATCGATGCGATTATCGAGAAGCTTGCTCCGCAGGGCATGGCTGAGAGAAAGATCAACTACCGTCTCCGTGACTGGCTGATCTCCCGTCAGCGTTACTGGGGCACTCCGATCCCGGTCGTTCACTGCGAGAAGTGCGGTGTCGTTCCGGTACCGGACGATCAGCTCCCGGTACTTCTCCCCTACGA
>CAMYWO010000108.1:0-5512 GCA_947302815.1 uncultured Clostridia bacterium
TTGCCGGCGATTTTTTCCTCCAGACGCTTGCCGATCTTGATTCCGTTTCCCTGTGTCGTGATCTTCATATAATCACATCCTTCCGATTGTTCAATTTCGTAGACCCTTGTTCTGTCTACAAGTCCATTATAACGAACTAATCTTCACAAAATGGTAACATACGTGTCGGAAAGATTTCGGAAAATATGCTAGAATAATAATGTTGGGGCTCGGAAGAAAATCACATCTTCCGAGCCCTCTTTTTCGTCTCAATAATATCACACTTTTTCTGCGTGAAAAGCACCCGTACTTGCATCATTATCCTTCCGATAGTACTAAACTACTCAATTCACACATTTTAGTACCATCTCATTCAGGACCTGTAGTACTAAACCACCAAAACTGTACTGTTTAGTACCATAGTTTTCACAACACGATGGTACTAAAGTAAGAATATTCTGCATTTAGTACCATCACTCAAGCAATCAGATGGCACTAAACTGCCAATTCTTTATCTGTTAGTACTACTGGCATCTCAATCTCATGGTACTAAACTAGCAAAAAAGCACCCTTTAGTACTATTGCCACTACAAAATGATGGTACTAAACCTGTAAAAAACTTGATTTAGTATGATGACGCTCAATCCGCAGCCGGGTCGAGCCCCGCGTCTTCCGGATCGATCACATTCGCATCAGCGAGCTCTGCCAGATCCTCGGCTTCTCTCGATCCAGCGGAAATGATGTCCTCGCCGCTGGCCACAACTTCAGTCACCTCATTAGCTACAGCAGCACCAAAGCTGCCTCCGTCAAGCTGCACGGTCTGCGTGGTATAGATCGAATCCTCGGTCGGTGCCTCCGCAGCGCGGACAGGAACTTCTGCCGCCACGGTCGGTGCCACCGACTGCGCCATGGCAAACGGATCCGGAAGTGTCGGGCCGCCCTGTTCGGAAGCATCCGGAGCCGAAACTGCAGAATCCGTCTGCGGAATCGAATCGATCGGCGGCACGGTCTGTGCCGGATTCTGATTCTCATTACCATACGGAATACGCGTGACCTTCGGAATATTGATCACAAAATTATCAGGATCGACCGCCGTCACCACATTGATATCATTCGTGTCGGGGAACTTCGAACCGCACGCACAGCAGAACGCATGCTCGAGAAGGTTCGGCTTCTTGCAGTTTTTGCACTCCTTATATCCTTTATCGTAAAGGATCCTCAGGCGGCAGTTCTCGATCGCGTAATAACCCGTCGCGATCTTCTCGCAGCGCACCTCGAGGTCACGGGAAACGTCGACACTCGGGTCGCGGTACTGACGGAAATACAGTTTTCCGAGCTCATCGTAAAGGAAATTGATCTCCTGATCTCTTTCCGCAATCGTTTGCTGGTACATCGAAACCGGATTGTTATTCTGATTCTTCTTCTGATCAAATAAAGCCATACCTGCATCCTCCCGAATCCTCAAACGCCTGCGCGATAATCCATCGCGGGATGCATCTATTATATAACCGCGGCGGTGCTTTTCTCAAGCATAAAGCGACGCATTCTTCGGCAAAAGCACCTGTCCCCGCACCGGTTACTCTTCGCTGTCCGTCGCTTCAGGTTCCGCCGGCTTTTCTTTCATCACACCGACGACGCGCTTGATCGGGATGCCCTGCTCCGCGTACTTCGTCTCAAACTCTGTCCTAAGATTCTCCGCGTCCCATTCACTGTGGTGAAGATCGCGCGTCACGCAGGTCGTCTCCCAGCCCGCGGCCTCCATCTCCTCGAGCGTAAAGTCGAAGAGCGGATCGTTATCGGTCTTAAACTCGATCACGCCGCCCGGCACCATCACCCGGCGGTACATGTCGAGGAACGCGCGGTAGGTAAGGCGGCGCTTCGGCTTATTCTGGCGCGTCCACGGGTCGCAGAAATTAATGAAGATCCGGTCGACCTCGCCCTCGGCGAAAAACTCGAGAAGTCCCTGTGCGTCACCACGGATAAAGAAAAGATTCTTCAGGCCCTCGCGCTGTGCTTTTTCCATCGCGAGAAGGCAGCACGACGGCTCACGCTCGATCGCGACATAGCACACATCCGGATATTTCCTGGCCATCTGTTCGGAAAAAGAACCTTTGCCGCAGCCGATCTCGACGAACATCCGGCAGTCAGAAGGCATGCCGCACGCTTCTCTCCACTTTCCGCGGTTGTCCTTGGGCTCCTCGAAAAAGTGCTCCGCGCACGCCTCGGTCCGTGAAACGAGATTCTTCTTTTTACGCATTCTGGCCATTTCAATTCTCCTTCTTCCCTGCGCCGGGCCCGAAACCTCAGTTCCCTTCTTCCGGCAGAAACCGGAAATCTCCGGATCTCCCATATCCCGCGCAGGCTCGCCAATTTCCCCGCTATTGTACTCGAAAAGCACTTCTTTGTGAACACTTTCTCTATTTTGCACATCGCGCGCACGATTTGCAAAATCAGCAAAACTACATATACTGTTTATAGTAATATCGCGGTCCGATAAAGGCACTTCGGATCCGCACTTACTAATCAAGAGAAACCGGGTGTGCGATACATGAAGCCGACAAGTGCGACAGTTGCTTTTCAACAGAACGACGAACGTCTGGAGCTGGACCTTCTTTCCAAAGAAGGCAATCCGCACCTGCGCGCAGATACGAAGATCGGCGACGACCGTCTGACCATCGTCCTGACGCCCGAGAAGTCCACGGAGATCCTCGAGCTGAAGGTCGTTTACCCTTACACTTTCGAGCCGAAGGACCACATCTTCATGAACGGATACCAGTCCTGGACCGTCTGCAAAGAGTACGGCATCGACACGAGAAACGAGATGGCCGAGCAGATGGCGAAGTTTCTCCGTCACAAGAAGAAGGACAACACGGGCGACCGTGAGTTTACGAAGTATCCGAAGGAGAACCGCTGGCTCCACGGCGTCAGTTACGGCTACATCCGCAACAAGGCCGACTTCCGCTTCTTCGGCTCGCTCAACGAGCAGCAGGGCTTCACTTTTTTCGACATCGACACGAAGGTCGGCACGCTTACCGTGCGAAAAGAACTCTCGACGCGTCTTTTTGACGCCAAGTTTACGGCACTCGATATTATCTTCCTGATCGGCAGCGAGGAAGAAGTCTTCGACGGCTACTTTAAGGCGCTCGATATCACCTCGACGGACGCGCCGCCGATGACCGGTTACACCACATGGTACCGCCATCAGCAGGACATCTCCGAGAAGAAGCTTCTCGCCGATCTTCAGGACGTCAGCGACAACGCATCGCGTTTCCCGTGCGACATCTTCTGCATCGACGAAGGCTACGAAAACGCACTCGGTGACTGGCTTACTCCGAAGAAGGCATCTTTCCCGCACGGCATCTATCCGATCACGAAGAAGATCCAGGGCGCGGGACTCAAGGCCGGAATCTGGATCGCGCCATTCATCTGTGAAAAGCACTCGCGCATCTATAAGAAGCACAACGACTGGCTGCTCCGGGACAAGGACGGCAACTACGTAAAGGCCTGCACTTCCTGGAACACCTGCTACTGCCTCGATACCTCGAATCCGATGTTCAGACGTCACCTGAAAAACGTACTTCTGACCATGCGCGATGACTGGGGCGTCTCGGTTTTCAAATTCGACTTCCTTTATGCGGCCTGCATGATCCCGTCGACCACACAGACACGCGCGGAGAAAATGTATGACTGCATTCATTTCCTGAAAGACTGCGTCGGCGACTCCGTCACGATCGCATGCGGCGTTCCGCTGATGGCCGCGGCCGGCGTCATGGATTACTGCCAGGTCAGCTGCGACCTGTCTCCGGACTGGTTCCCGACCCTCGCGCAGTCCGGCCGCGAGCAGAACTCGACCTACCGCGCGCTCATGGACATGATCAACCACAGACAGCTCGCCGGAAGAGCATTCTCGATCTTTACGAATGTCCTCCCGATCAACAACCCGCTGTTCTTCTTCTCGAAGGACAAGCGCTTCCTGCTCGGCCGTACCATGGGCATGTCCCGCGGCATGATCCTTACCTCGGACGACTTCAGCGCCTACGAAGCCGAGGACACCGTCGCGTGGAACACCATCCACCAGCTGCGCCAGGCGGAGATCAAGGACATCTACACCAAGGACCACCACCTCATCGTAGAATACGAGCTTTTCAAGCAGCCGCAGAAGTTAAAGATCTCCCTTCTCGAGTGACAGATTCCGACTTGAAATAACCATCGCAAGATGCGCAAAATAGGCACGGACAACAGTGCTTTTCCCACTAAATAGAATTTCCCGTTTCTATTGCATTTTTAAAAACTTAGTGTAACAATGATTGTAGTATGTTTTATAAACATCCTGGGTTTTAGATATATGAAATAGGAGGAATGTATTATGTCTTTTTTCTGTCCGAAATGCGGCACACAGCTTCCTGACGGTGCAAATGTCTGCTCCAACTGCGGCACACCGATCGGTGCAGCTCCTGTAGCTCCGCAGCAGGCTCCGCAGGCTTATGATCCGAACGCTCAGTATGCACAGCAGCCCTATCCGCAGCAGGGTTACCCGCAGCAGGGTTATCCGCAGGCTCCGTATGGTGCAGCTCCGGTAGCTCCGAAGCAGCCGGCAAACTTCGACCTCAACGTCGGTGGTTTCTTCGGCGATTTCTTCAAGAATCCGATTGATGCCGTTACATCCAGAGCAACTCAGAAGTTCTGGCTCATGGCTCTTATCTTTGGCGGTGCTTACGCGATCCTGGAGTTCATTCTCTCCCTTATCGACCATAAGCACAAGGCTGCACAGTTTGGTTTCTATACCTTGCTGACAGATATCTTCGCTATCGCTACTTTCGTTGTAATCGTAATGCTGTTCACATCAGTATTTAAGATTAAGAAGATGGACTTCCTGTCCTCTCTGTCCCTCGTCGGCCTGCCGTTCGCTCTGATGTTCGCTTGCCGTCTCGTTGAGTTCCTCAACACAAAGATCATGTCCAACGTTGATAAGAAGGGTGACTTCTTCTCGATCTCTTCCATCATCTCTGCAATTGCTATCTACTTCATCGTAATCATGCTCTATGATTTCGCGATGAATGCAAATCCGGGTGCGATCTCCAAGGGCAAGGCTCTGATCTTCGCAATCGTTTGCGTAGCTCTCTATCTTATCGCAGCGAAGTTCTTCGATTGGATGTTCTTCAAGATCTTCGATCTCAAGAATGCTGTATATGACAACGGATCTTATGAAGATCTCATGAGAATGTATGGTTTCTAATCTTTAACTGATTATAAATCACGACCCCGGACAGAAAATCCTGTTCGGGGTTTTTCTTTACTCCAAAATAGGGTATAGTGGATTTATCAGTACTTTTCGAAAACACTTACAGGAGGAACGAATCATGTCTACTTTCTGTCCGAAATGCGGGATGCCGGTTCCTGACGGGATCTATATCTGCTCCCAGTGCGGCACGTCTTTAGGCGATGTCACCCAGGCCGTATCTCCCTTGATGATGAATCAGAATGCCCAGGCGCAGGCTCCGAAGCCCCAGCCTCAGGCACCGCAGCCACAGCC
>CAMYWO010000109.1:0-5433 GCA_947302815.1 uncultured Clostridia bacterium
GCAACATCCTGATAGGACTCCATGTCGACACGATAGCCCGGGATCGCGATCGTCAGCTCATCGCCGTTCAGTTCCGGTGCAAACTGCAGATTGGAAAGAATACGTACGATGTCTTCATCCGGTACTGTAATACCGAGCACACCATTGACCTGCTTCACACTGACGGTCATCTTACGCGGCTCAACAGAATTTCCAGTGTTGATGTCAAACTTCGTAGCACTTACCTTACCGCAGTTCAGTTCTTCGATCAGGTGCAGGGCACGCTTCATAGCCATAACGGTCGTGTACTCATCGACACCCTTAGAGAAGCGCATGCTCGAATCAGAGACCTGGCCGAGAGCTTTACTACTCTTACGGATGTTGTCGTGAGCGAACTTAGCCGCCTCGAACATGACTGCATTCGTGGTATCGAGGATCTCGGAATTCAGACCGCCCATGATACCTGCCAGTGCAACCGGCTTCTTTCCGTCACAGATAACGAGGTTCTCTGTGGTCAGAGCGAACTCCTTCTCATCGAGAGTGACGATCTTCTCGCCTTCTTCGGCACGGCGGACATGGATCTCACCGCCCTCGAGATAGGAGAAATCGAAAGCATGCATCGGCTGGCCGAGTTCTTTTAAAACATAGTTCGTGATATCAACCACGTTAGAGATCGCGGAGCATCCGACGAGAGCCAGACGGCGTTTCATCCAAAGCGGGGACTCTTCGATCTTGACATCGGAAACATAGTGGCCGATATATCTCGGGCACAGATCCGGCGCGGAAACACGGATATTGAAAGGAACTGTTACTTCAGACTCTGTGTAATCGAGAGCCGGCTCCTTAATTGGCTTTCCGAGAACGGCAGCAACCTCACGGGCAATACCGAAAATGCTCTGGCAGTCCGGACGGTTGGCTGTGATAGATACATCAAAGATGTAGTCATCGAGACCGAGGATCGGCTTTACATCCGCACCCGGAACACTGTCAGCCGGAAGCACCAGAAGTCCGTTGTAACCGGCACCCGGGAACATGTCCTCAGTAACACCGATTTCCACACCGGAGCAGAGCATGCCGTAGGAATCGTATCCTCTGAGTTTACCCTGACCGATGGTCATGACACCCTCTACGGTGACATGGTCTTTTGCTGTCGCATATACCTGCGCGCCGATCAGAGCGAGCGGATACTTGCCGCCTGCGGCAACATTATCTGCACCGCAGCAGATCTGAAGGGTCCCGTGCTCACCTGCGTCTACCTGACACAGATGAAGGTGTGTACCCTCGATTGCTTCACAGGTCTTCACTTCACCGACTACGACATTGCTGATGTCGTGGCCGACTTCATATTTTTCTTCTACCTCGAAACCGCAGGAGAACAGCTTGTCCTCGAGTTCATCCGGGGTAACGTCGATATCGACGTAATCTTTCAGCCAGCTAAGTGGTACTAACATATTACTTGCCTCCTTTTCCCTTAGTCATCGATCTGATCGAGCACGCGCAGATCTGACTCAAACAGCATCTTGATGTTGTTGATGCCGTACTTGAGCATCGCGATACGGTCAATACCGATACCGAATGCGAGGCCACTGTAAACGTTGCTGTCGATTCCGCAGCCTTCGAGAACTTTCTTATTTACGACACCTGCGCCGAGGACTTCGATCCAGCCGGTACCCTTGCAGAGCTTGCATCCCTTGCCGCCGCACTGGAAGCAGCTGACGTCAACCTCAACGGAAGGTTCTGTGAACGGGAAGTACGAAGGACGCAGACGTGTTCTTGTCTCTTCACCGAAGATCTTCTTAACGAATACATCGAGCATGCCCTGAAGGTCGCAGAGTGTGATACCCTTATCGACTACGAGTCCTTCCATCTGGGAGAACATCGGAGAGTGCGTCGCGTCATCGTCCGAACGGAATACCTTACCGGGGGAGATGATCTTGATCGGCGGCTTCTGAGCCTCCATGACGTGGATCTGACCTGCGGATGTCTGTGTACGGAGCAGGAACTCCGGGCTCAGATAGAATGTATCCTGCATGTCTCTCGCCGGATGATCCTGCGGGATATTCAGCGCGGTAAAGTTATAGTAGTCTGTCTCGATCTCATTTCCTTCGTAGATCGAGAAGCCCATAGAACCGAAGATCTCGACGATCTGGTTTCTAACCTGGGTATTCGGATGGAGCTTGCCCTTCTTCTGCTTCTTCTCAGGGAGCGTAATATCGATGGCCTCGGCAGCATATCTTGCCTTTCTCTCCTGCTCCTTAAACTGTGCATCAAGAGCATCAAACTTCTCCTGTGCCCAGTTCTTGATCTCGTTGACCATCTTGCCGTAGTCGGCCTTCTGCTCCTTCGGGATCTTGCCCATCTCCTTCATGAGCGATCCGATCTTGCCCTCCTTGGCATCCATAACACTCTTTCTGTATTCATAGACGCCCTTCGAGCTCGTGATCGAGGACAGATCGTTCTCGATCTCACTTCGGATTCCTGACAGTTTCTCATTCAGTTCACTTAACTCTGCCATGTTTTCCTCCTATTACTCACGCTTTCGCAGTTCTTCACTTCATCTATGCCCGGGAAACAAAAATCCCATGGCAACTGTTCATTGCCATGGGACGAATTCGCTTTCATTTCGCACCTTCGCGGTACCACCCATGTTCGAAAAGCACTTGTCTTTCCGCACTCATTTGCGCCGTAATGCTGCGCGTGCATCTCCCTTACTCAGCCGGCATGGCCGTTTTCGAAAGAATGCTCCGGTGTTGAAATTCATCTTGCGCTCTCTGTGATCGTGCTCTCAGCCGGTGACACGAATCTCTTCTCACAGGTTCTAAGCGAAAACTACTTACGCACCTTCATTGCATGGGGAAATTGTACGCTTGCCATCTGGAAAAGTCAAGCAAATCGCTGTTGATACGACCTCGGGTCAGCTTATCGGCATCTACTTATTCGTAAATAATCAGATTCCCAGGATATGCTTTTCCATGGATTCCAGAAGATCGTGAGAGTCATCCCGGATGTCGCTTAAATAACTGATCATCAGATTTTCCTTCGGAAGAACATAGCACTTCTGCTTCCATTTCCCGTTCAGGCTGAAGCCGGATCTGTACTTCCACAGAAAGAAACCGTACCCGCCTTCTCTGTTCATCTGCTGGATTGAAGAAGCCATCTTTACATACTCTTCCGAAATGATCCTCTTCCCGTCATATGTTCCGCCGTTATAAAAGAGCATACCGAACTTACTGAGTCCGGATACGCTCAGTTTCATACGCGACGCGCCATAGAAGTATCCCTCCGGAGATCTGCCATAGTCGAACTCATTTATGCCGAGCGGCTTTAACAGTCGTTCCTCGATAAAAGCACCGGCATCCTGTCCGACAGCTTCGGTCAGGGCGACACCGACAAGATATGCGTTGATATTGCTGTAGTTAAAGGGCTTCTCTTCCGGATTTTCGAGTTTGCATGACAGGGCGAAGTCGATCCAGTTGTCCCCCTCCGCTGCGAAAGGAAATCCGCCGACCGACATCGTCAGAAGTCTTCGGATCGTGATATGACTGAAATCCGCCTTCTGTGATGCAGACATCTTCTCAACATTCTCTTTCGGAAGGTAGTCGAGCACACAGCGTTCAAGATCGATCTTCCCTTCATCATAGGCGATACCTACTGCGGCCGAGAGTACAGCCTTTGTTATCGAGTAGAGCTCATGGATGTTTTCCGTGTCCCCAAAGCTATGTGTAAGCACACAGTTCTCATAGACTTCCACACCATGGACCCGCCAGCCGTTCGTCGTTATATCGGATACAAATGCTTCAAAATCCATCGTCCAGAAGTCTCCTTACTTTTCCTTTTTCTCCTTTGAGAAAGCAAGCTTCGTCTTTTTCAGGGACAATCCCAGCATGCCACCGAGAACACCACAGGAAAGGACTTCTCCGCCGAGGATCATGAGCATGATCATAGGAAGTGACATCTCATCTGCATATGCGTACTTAATAACAAAAGGTACGATCAGGGTGTTGGCTACGATCGGAGGGATCGTGCCGAAGATCGGGTTTCTGTTCTTAAGAAGTCTTGTGCCGATCGCGCCGAGAAGTGTGGCAATACTCCCGAAAATAACATCAACGACGATTCCGCCGCCGAGGAAGTTTCCGATCAGGCATCCGACAAAGAGACCCGGGATCGCCGCAGGAGTAAAGAGCGGAAGAATCGTAAGCGCTTCTGCAATACGCACCTGCACAGCACCAAAGGAGATCGGCGCGAACACAAATGTCAGTGCGACATAAAGTGCCGCGATGATACCTGCCTGGCAGACAAAGAGCGTGCTTTGCCTGCGCTTCTGTGCTTGCGTCTTTAAGGAATCATTACTCATCAAAGATTCAGTCCTTTGGCCGGATCACATCCGAGACGAATATTCATGCACTGGATCGCCGCACCGGACGCGCCCTTGCCGAGGTTGTCGAACTGCGAAGATACCACGATGCGTTCTTCGTTACCGGTAACATAGATCTTCATGCCGTCCCAGCCGGAAAGCTGGTTACCTGCGAGGAATCCGCTGGCAGCTGTCTCATCGTCTGCAGCAGCGACCTTGATGAAATCTTTACCTGCATAATACTCACGGAAATACTCAAGGAGCTCCGAAGGAGTCATCTTCTTACTGAGCATGTCCGCAAAGAACGGAACGGAAACGACCATGCCGCTATAGTAATCATCGATGATCGGCGAGAACAGCGGAGCTCTGGAAAGACCCGTGATGGCTTTCATTTCCTTAAGGTGCTTATGCTGCTGGGTAAGTGCGTACTCTCTTCCGGACGCAAACTCCACCGGACGGTCAGAACTCTCATAGACAGCGATCGTCTTCTTACCTGCTCCGGAATAACCGGAAAGCGCAAAGGCAGATACCGGGTAATCCTTGGAGATGATGCCGCCTGCGATCAGCGGATATACCAGTCCGATAAACCCGGATGCATAACAGCCCGGAACGGCAATACGGTTCCCCGTCTTAATGGCTTCAAGATGTGCATCGGAGAGTTCCGGGAAACCATATGCCCAGCCCTCTTCGGTCCTGTGCGCAGTCGATGCATCAATAATGACCGTATGATCGTTCTCGGGATCGATCAGGCTGACTGCTTCTCTTGAGGCCACATCCGGCAGGCACAGGAATGTGATGTCCGAAGAATTGATGAACTTTCTTCTCTCTTCCGGATCCTTTCTCAGCTCTGAATCGATCTTTAAGATCTCAATATCGTCTCTGCCCTGGAATCTCTCGAAGATCCGAAGACCGGTGGTTCCTTCACTTCCGTCGATAAAAACTTTTGTACTCATAATTCTTTCCTCACTTTACGCTGTTCAGATATGCCAGGATCGTCTCCACGGCGCCGTCTACATCTACCAGATCCGAGTGAACGCACAGATGATATGTCGCGCTCGATCCCCATTTCTGATTCGTGTAATGGTTGTAGTAATTTGCTC
>CAMYWO010000110.1:0-5338 GCA_947302815.1 uncultured Clostridia bacterium
GCTGTGTGATCTTATATCCGATGTTACCCGCCTGAAGATCCGGGAAGATCAGGACGTTGGCACGGCCGGCAACCGGGGATCCCGGTGCTTTTGAAGCGCCTACTTCCGGAACGAGAGCTGCGTCAAACTGCATCTCGCCGTCAAGGAGAAGATCCGGTGCGAGTTCATGAGCGATACGAGTTGCTTCCTGCATCTTGGTAACGAGGTCATGCTTTGCGCTGCCCTTCGTGGAGAAGGAAAGAAGCGCGACTCTCGGCTCTTCGATGCCGCAGAGAACACGTGCGGTCTCTGCAGCGGAAACAGCGATCTGCGCGGTCTCTTCCGCAGTCGGGCACGGGTTAACAACACAGTCGGCATAGACGAGAAGTCCGTCTTCGCCGAGGCTCTTGTTCGGGCACTCCATCAGGAAAGAACTCGATACGATGGACATACCGGGCTTTGCCTTGATGATCTGAAGTGCCGGACGGAGCATGTCGCCCGTGGTGTGAACGGCGCCGGAAACGAGGCCGTCCGCGTCACCGAGCTTGACCATCATGACGGCAAAGTACATCGGGTCGGAAACCAGCTTCTTTGCGTCCTCTTCGGTAACGCCCTTTGCTTTTCTCAGCTCATAGAGAGCCTGTGCATATTCATCAAACTTTGCGCTCTTTGCGGGAGAGATGACCTCGATGCCCGTGATGTCCGCGCCCTGCTCAGAGGCAACCTTGGCAACGGCGTCCGGATCTCCGATGAGGATCGGCTCCGCGAGCCCTTCCTTCTTAATGATCTCCGCCGCCTTTACGGTACGCTTTTCGTCACCTTCCGGAAGAACGATCTTCTTAACATCAGACTGTGCTTTTGCTCTGATCCTATCAATTAAACTCATACGAAAATCCTCGCTTTCTTAAATCTCGAATCCTTCAAATCCCTGCCATACATCTTCACCGGAGTATGTGCGTGCGGTAAGCTTGCCCTGCATGACCTTCAGTGCCGGAAGCGCCAGAGCCTCCTGCTCCATCTCGCCCGGATAAACGCTGATCGGTGCGATCCATCCGCAGCGCTTTTCGATCGTTTCCTTAACGTCGGAGAAGCGGAGGAGTCCGCCGGTAAGAAGGATGCCGTCGACCTTGCCGCAGAGCACGCAGCTCATCTCGCCGATCATCTTGCAGATCTGGTAGAGCATGGTGTTCCAGACGAGGTCAGCCTTCTTATCGCCCTTTTCGAGCAGATCGTGGATCGTGTCGGCATTCGCGGTTCCGAACAGATCGACAAAACCGCCGGCACGGGAGCAGCGGAGACGTACGTCCGCGACAGAGTGTTCTTCAATATAGTCGAGAAGGGCCAGTACCGGCACAGATCCGATTCTTGTCGGTGTAAAAGCACCTTCGCCGTCGGCACCCATGTTTCCGTCGACCATCTTACCGTGGTCGTGCGCGCTGACGGTGATACCGCCATCGATATGAGCGACAACGAAATTGCAGTCTTCGTACTTCTTACCCATGACTTTTTCCGCATGGTATTCGGCAACGGCCTTCTGGTTCAGCACGTGGGAGTGGGATACACGGTAGATGCCCTTGATGCCGGTAAGACGGGCATAGTCACCGTACTCATCTACGTTGGTCGGGTTCAGTGTGAATGCCGGCTTATTAAATTCCTGCGCGAACTTCCAGGCGAGCATGACACCGAGCTTGGCCGGGTGCTCACTGCCGCCGACGGCAGCAACTGTATCGTCGTAGAGCTTCTGGTCGATCTTCGTGATACCGCCCGGCTGCGTGTGTGCAGAACCGCCGCGGCCGACGAATACGTCGATCTCTTCCGGCTTATATCCCTCATCCTTCAGCATGTCGAGGATGACGCCGTAACGGAAAGGCATCTGGTCATTTACGTGCGGAAAAGATAGGAGAACATCCGCATCATGAAAAAGGCTTTTCTCGAAAACGGATTCCTCGTTCTCGAAAAGACTCACCTTCGTCGAGGTCGAGCCCGGGTTAATGATCAGCAATTTGAACTTCTTTTCATCCTGCATAAGAATGTCTCCTGTCGTAAAGAAAAGTGCTTTTCACGAAGAAGGATCCCCGTGAAAATCCACATCGTATTCTATACCCCGCCCCATTGAAAAACAATTCAATAATAGTAATACGCGGGAAGACGTAAAAGAACCTGTACGGAAACGAACCAGAAAGGATTTTTGAGATACAGGACAAAAATGCAAAACCCGCGAAACCAAAATGGCACATAAAAACGACATTAGAAACAGCTGTGTAACATACCCTTCACAAAAAGATGATAGAATGTGGCAAAGACCATATAAAGGGGATAATGGTCTTTCCGGTACATCACGGGTGTTTTGCGAAGAAATGCAGGCAGCCGCGGTGGTTTTTGGTACACACATATCCCCTGACATTTTATTGCCCGCAGACCCTTGGGGGATGCAACAATGGAGGGAGATAAATGGGTAAGAAAAGATTAATATCACTGCTCGTGAGCATGGTCATGATCGTGGCGATGTTCCCGGCGATCGTGTCGGCGGATGACGAGATCAATTCGTTTGCTGCGATCCAGGCTGCGATCGATGAGGCCGCGGTAGGCACTCCGGTTGCTGTGCAGATTGCAGCCGACTGTGTCGCCGGCGAGGATGACACATGTATCGTGATTCCATCTGGAAAGACCGTCGCGATTTTCCTTAATGGACATACGATCGATAGAGGTCTGACCTACGCGGATGGCCCTAGTGCAGATGGTCATGTCATCAAGGTTGAAAATGGTGGAACACTTTATATTAATCCGAACGGCGGTACAGGAATAATCACTGGCGGATATGCAGTAAATGGTGGTGGCATCTATGTTGAGTTCGGCGGAGCCTTGAAAATGAATGACAGTACTATTACTGCGAATCGTGCTTCCCAAAATGGTGGCGGCATCTATTTTGAAGAAAACCCAGCCGGTGCTGATGGAAAAATAAACGTCAATGAGTTTTTTGGTGGAACGATCAACAATAATATGGCCACAAACGGTGGCGGTATCTTTGTCGGCGTTGGAGCAGACACTGTGTATTTCAAGAATGGACAAACCAATGGCGCTACTATTACCGGAAATAGAGCTGCGCTGGGCGGCGGTATGTATATTGCCGGACGCGTAAGTGCAGAAAAGCTTTCAGTTACGAGCAATCTGGCTACATCCCACGGTGGCGGAGTCTATTTTGGTCAGTATGGACATTACGAACTCAGAGGAAAGAATGTCGTTAAGTCGAATAGAGCCGGCGCTGATGGATCTTCGATTGACGAGGATGTATACCTTCCGACCGGGAAAACAATTGAAGTAATGACATCGGGTCTCACCGGTTCGGAAATCGGTGTAGCTGTTGAGGATACGTCCTCTGAGGTTACCTTCACGACCGGATTCAGCAATGCAGGCGTTCAGATAGATCCGAATACCTATTTCTTCTCCAATGATAGTGAGAAGGAGATCGCTCTGGATACAGAGACGAATGAAGCAATTCTTAAATCAACCGGCGGTCAGCAGGAAATCGTTTCTTTCGCAGGATCCAGCCTTACTCTGGATGACGGACGGATCGGCCTGAATGTGTATGTTGATTTCGGTCCGTTAACGGATAACGAAACTGCAGAGTCTGTAGCAAAGGTTGAGTTTACAGTACCCGGAAGAGGCGCGAAGACCGAGATTGATGAATGTGATGCGAATCACAAAGTAACTGCCGGTAGCAAGACTTACTACATGTTTACTTGTTACCTGTCTTCTTTACAGATGGCAGAAGAAGTCAATGCTAAGTTCATGATCGGAGATGACTCTATTGAGGAGACATTCTCAATAAGCGGTTACATCAAAAGATATCAATATTTTAGAACTCACCCGGAAGAGGCTCCGGATCCTAGTGTTTTTATGGGCGAGAATTCGGTTGAATCCTACTTAGTGGAAGCTTTGGCTAACTATGGTTATTTCCTGCAACCGTGGCTTTCCAGTCTGAATGGCTGGGAGATCGGCGGCGAAGACGGATATGCCCAGATGGAGAACATCTACGGGACAAATCCTTATACGAATAATACCCAAGGCTATCGGACAGCCATAAGTAATGCTCTGCGAGATGAATATTCGGCTCTGGCAGTCATAGATAAATCTTACGGCATTAGTAAAGTGTCCTTCAAACTTGAACTGGAGTCCACAAATGCCCTGATCGTAACATTCCATATGGATACAGCGGTTACGGATAAGCTTTCTGTTACCTGCGAGTATAACGGAAAGACATATAAGGCATATAAGAAAGAGACTGATAATGGTGTGGACTATGTGATCCGAATCAGCGGAATCAGGATCCAGGATATGGATGATGAGTTTACCGTCAAGGGTATTGCCGGCACTGAGGCTACAGAAGAAAACGTAAACGTTGTCATCAAGCCGATCGGTTACGTGTACTATGGTTTGAATAATAAGTTAACTAATAATCAGAAGTTTAACGCATTGTCTGCTCTTTTCTATTACTGGCTTAGAGCATACGATTACGCCGCTGCGCAGTAAGGAGGTACTGATATGGAAAAGTATGAAGAGCTGGTCCTCGAGATCATCAAATTCCATGGAGAAGACATCGTTACTGTTTCTGATCCGGATGCGCAGACAGATGATGAAGATATCCCGATGACATAAAGGAAATTGACTATTCCGAAAAGGAGCTGTCTCAAACCAAAGAGCCAGCTCCTTTTTTTGTTCTGAATATACAGGATACTTTGTCTAAAATATGCAGGCAGCTTGTCGAAAAATAAACTTAACCGTGCCCCAAAAAAGATTACCACTTCAGTGTGAGGAGCATATTGATATAACAACATGAAATTTAGCTGTTTTATATCAATGAATTCAGTACCTGATTGATATAAGAAGCCCCAAATCAGCAGTTTTATATCAATTTTGGAAGCCGAATGAGGACAGGCGTTGATATAAAACCTCATAGAAAAGTGCTTTTATATCAATAGAGACTCTGAAAATTGATATAAAAGCACTGTTTTTCTCGAGTTTATATCAATCGCCCCTTCAAAACATTGATATAAGATAACCGTTTTCTGCAATCTTATATCAATTCGGGACGATCAGATACCCAGTCACCCAGGTACCCGGTCGGCAGTCGGCGGCCGGGCGGCGGGCAAGATCATGGTCAGGGAAAGTATTTTGAGGCAATCTCTTTTCTTTACGAAATGTTCTCAAATTCCTTTAATTTAATTAGTGAAATCCCCTGGTGGGCGGAGTATAATGAAGGAGTAGTACTGTCGCAGGGGGATTTTTGCTATGTTTACCTGGAATTTTCAGTACATCTCTAAAGCGAGACTTTCAAGTACCCTGAAGCAGCTGAATCTTT
>CAMYWO010000111.1:0-5197 GCA_947302815.1 uncultured Clostridia bacterium
CCGATCGGGCAGTGGATGATGTTTGTCTTATCGAGACGGTACTCGATCTTACCGGCTTTGATGTCTGTAACAGCTTTTGCTACATCCATGGTAACTGTACCGGCCTTCGGTGTAGGCATCAAGCCCTTCGGGCCGAGAACCTTACCAAGACGGCCGAGCTTAGGCATCATGTCCGGAGTAGCGATGAGAGCGTCAAAGTCGAACCAGTTCTCGTTTGCGATCTTATCGATGTACTCTTCAGCACCAACATACTCTGCGCCTGCAGCCTGAGCTTCATCAGCCTTCGGACCCTTAGCGATAACGAGTACGCGCTTTGTGCGGCCTGTACCATGAGGGAGAACTACAGCACCACGAACCTGCTGGTCAGCGTGACGGGAGTCAACACCCAGACGAACGTGAAGTTCTACCATCTCATCAAATTTTGCTTTACCTGTTTCTACAACCAGACGAACTGCTTCGGAAGGATCGTAAGAAACAGATCTGTCTACGAGCTTAGCGAGCTCTGTATATCTCTTTCCTCTTTTCATATTAACTCTCCTTCAAATCAGTCCTCAGTAACAACGATACCCATGCTTCTGGCAGTACCAGCTACCATACGTGCACAAGCGTCAATGTCTGCGGCATTTGTATCAACGATTTTGATCTCAGCGATCTTCTTGCACTCCGAGAAAGAAATCTTTGCTACCTTGTCCTTGTTCGGCTTACCCGAAGCCTTCTCAATGTTGCAAGCTTTCTTAAGCAGTACCGGTACCGGCGGAGTCTTTGTAATGAAAGAATAAGAACGGTCAGCATAAACTGTAATGATTACAGGAATGATCAGACCTGCATCCTTTGCTGTTCTTTCATTAAACTCTTTAACAAACTGGGCAATATTAAGTCCGTGCTGTCCAAGAGCTGGTCCTACCGGCGGCGCTGGTGTTGCTTTGCCTGCAGGGATCTGAAGTTTAACGTACCCTACAACTTTTTTAGCCATATGCGGCCACCTCCCAAATAATTTTCTTGCCGGCCCGTCTTATCCCGGTGCCGAAATATTCTTTCATCTCCGGAGAGATGTGATAAGCAATTATACCCGCACTACCTGTGCGAATTCGATCTCGACAGGAGTCTCTCTGCCGAACATCGAGATGCGGACACGAACCATGTGCTTCTCGAGGTTCATCTCCTCTACCGTACCTACGCAATCCTGGAAAGGACCGGAGATGATACGGACGGAGTCGCCCACTTCGTAGTCCACGGACGGAACCCAGCTGGATTCGAGTCCCATGAGCGCAAGCTCCTCATCGGAGAGAGGCTGCGGCTTGTTGGCATTCGGTCCGACGAAGCCTGTGACACCACGTGTGTTACGAACGATGTACCAGATCTCTTCGGTGTAGACCATCTTGATCAGAACGTAGCCCGGATAACGCTTCTTCTGCGTAACCTTCTTCTTACCGTCCTTGACTTCGACGCTCTCATCCATCGGGATGGAAACTTCCTGGATCATCTCCTGGAGGCCACGATTCTCGATCACTGCTTCCAGAGTGCTCTTTACCTTGTTCTCATATCCCGAATAGGTATGTACGACATACCATTTCGCCTCATATGCCTGTTCTTCAGCCATGTCTCGCTCCTCGTATATATCGTGGAAAAGCACTTCCGCTTGATCTTCCGTGCTTCCCCTTCCCTGCACTATTAAGATTCAGACGGTGTCGTCTCCTCTGAAGCCGAAGCCTCGGTGGATGCGCTCTCGGAAGCCTCGGAAGAGGACTCAGCCGGAGCAGACTCTGATGCAGACGCATCAGAACTGTCAGACGGGATCGTCTCGGTAACGGTGGTCTCGTTTACCTGGTCGTAGAATCCGACCTTTTCCAGGATCCAGCCGGCACCCTTGCCGATTGCGGTCAGAAGGATCGTGCAAACAACGATCACGACCAGAACCACAGCAGAAGTCTGGATCAGCTTCTCCTTGGTCGGCCAGATTACTCTCTTGAGTTCCTGACGAACGTCCTTGAACTTCTGAGCTATACGTTTGAAGATGTTCGGTTTCTTCTTCTTGTCAGCCATTGGTCATACCCTCATTCTTGTTTCCTTAAGAGAAACGGAAATTACTTTGTTTCTTTGTGTACAGTATGCTTACGGCAGAACTTGCAGTACTTCTTGATTACCAAACGATCAGGATCGTTCTTCTTATTCTTATATGTCTGATAGTTTCTCTGCTTGCACTCTTCACAAGCCAGTGTCAGCTTGTCACGTGCTCCTGCTTTGGTTGCCATGTTCGAACACCTCCAAAAATATCGTGCTTATCCGCGTCTTCTCACGCGGTTTTTCGCGCATAAAAAATAGACCTAAACGGCGATAGCAACGGATATGTTACCACAGAGTCAATAGTATGTCAACGAGAAATGCAGATTTCGCACCCTGTTTTTCCCCGTTTCATTAAGAAAACGAAAAACTGCCCGTACAAGGCAGTCTTTCAGTAGCCGTCGATCCGTTTTCCGGACCTCCGGAATTATCTCTTCTTGAGTTCCTCTTCGACCTCTTCCGGAGTGATGCCGAGCTGAGCCATCATGACGAGTGCGTGATAGAACAGGTCAGCGAGTTCCTGAACGGTGTTCTCCTTATCATTCTTGGATGCGGAGATGATCGCCTCGATCGCCTCTTCACCGACTTTCTTGCCGATCTTCTCGATACCCTTATCAAAAAGATAGTTGGTGTAAGAGCCGTCTACCGGGTTGGCCTTTCTGTCGAGGATCAGGTTATACAGGTCTTTAACTACGTTTGTGCTGTTTGAATCCATTGTCTGTCATATCCTTTCTTATCTAAAAGCACTTGTCCGCGCCCCAGGCGCATCCTTCGTGCAGTATTTCAGATTTCCAAATCAGTAAAGAAGCAGGTATGGTTGCCTGTATGGCAGGCGGCACCGTCCTGGTCAATGTAGAATAACAGGGTATCACGGTCGCAGTCAAGAAAAGCTTTCTTCACATGCTGGAAATGACCGGATGTCTCTCCCTTGAGCCACAGGGAATTTCTGGATCTGGAGTGATAGTGCATCAGCTTCGTCTCCATCGTCTTCTCGAGAGACTCATAGTCCATGTAGGCCATCATGAGAACGTCCTTGGTGGAGTCCTCTACGACGATTGCCGGAACCAGGCCCATCTTATCCTTCTTCAGGGACTGCCAGAGCTTAAGCGCCGGAGTCAGTGTTCTTACCGGAATGCCGCGTCCCGCAAGGTATTCCTTCAGATCTTCGATCTTGATCTCGCCGAAGTGGAAAAGGCTTGCTGCGAGGACTGCATCTGCACCGCCGTCGATAATGCCGTCATAGAAGTCTTCCATCTTGCCGGCACCGCCACTGGCAATGACCGGAATGGATACTGCATCCGCGATCATGCGGGTGATCACGTTATCAAAACCGCTCTTCGTGCCGTCTCTGTCAAGGCTCGTAAGGAGGATCTCACCTGCACCGAGCTCTTCTACTTTCTTCGCCCATTCCAGAGCGTCAAGACCTGTAGCCTTGGTACCGCCTGCAACGACGACTTCGTAGCCGCTCGGGAACTTACTGTTATCTTCTTCACTGGCGTTCTCATCGATGCCCTTAAAGTCGGCATCAGTGCCGGCGATACGGATCTTTCCGCCGGTCCTGCCACGGACATCGATCGCGACAACGACACACTGGGAACCGAACTTCTCACTGGCACGGCGTACCAGTTCAGGATCCTTTACGGCAGCGGAGTTCAAGGAGATCTTGTCCGCACCTGCGTTTAAGATCTCACGGATATCTTCAATGGAGCGGATGCCGCCGCCGACGGTAAACGGGATGAATACCTGCTCGGCAACACTCTTTACCATATCGACCACAGTGCCTCTGCCTTCAACCGTTGCAGAAATATCAAGGAACACCAGTTCGTCTGCGCCGGCCTGGTTATAGGCCTTCGCACACTCGACCGGATCACCTGCATCACGGAGCGCGATAAAGTTGGTGCCCTTTACGACACGGCCGTTTTTAACGTCCAGACACGGGATGATTCTTTTACTGAGCATATGCCGCCATCCTTTCTGTTAAGTGGCCGTCCGGCCACAATGTTTCATCTGTCCTGCGGGAAACCCGCGTAATTTTTTCTGGTCTGTCTCGCCCAGCGGTTCAGGATCGCAAGACCCGCTTCACCGCTCTTTTCCGGGTGGAACTGGCAGGCAAAGACGTTATCTCTTCTGACACTGCAGCAATAGTCGATACCGTAGTTTACGGTCGCCGCAATGTCTTCTTCTCTTTCGGGCACGCAGTAATAGGAGTGTACGAAGTAGACATATTCCTTATCCGGAAGGATCTC
Organism: uncultured Clostridia bacterium; assembly: GCA_947302815.1. Lineage (GTDB taxonomy): Bacteria > Bacillota > Clostridia > Saccharofermentanales > Saccharofermentanaceae > Scatonaster. Next base: position 4,308 of record CAMYWO010000111.1, read on the forward strand.
ATTTCTCGAAGAAAGCTCATTCCATCCGATCTGCGGGATCTTAAGCCCCATATCAGAAGGAAAACGGACGACCTTGCCGGGCAGGACCGAAAGTCCCTTGACCGGCTCGCCGCCGAAAGATTCTTCAGACGTATCGAAGAGCATCTGCATGCCGAGGCAGATACCGAGAAAAGGCTTCCCGGTCGCAACATATTCGTGTACGACCTTGTCGAGACCCTTTGAAGTTAAAGCTTCCATCGCGGCACCGATCGCGCCGACGCCCGGAAGAACGACACCGTCCGCGTCCATGACGCGGGCGGGGTCATTGGTGATTTCACTATCGTAACCTAAGAAGGCAAGTGCTTTTTGCACGGAGCCCAGGTTACCCATTCCATAATCGATAATGGCGATCATGCAAGTTCCTTTCCGGTCAGCAGGCGATAGCACTCTCTGTACTTCTCGGCTGTCTTGTTGATGATCTCCTCCGGAAGTGTCGGAGCCGGATAGGTCTTATCCCAGTCCAGTGTCTCCAGCCACTCACGCAGATACTGCTTGTCGAAGCTCTTCTGTGCACGGCCCGGCTCGTAATCGGCAAGATCCCAGAAACGGGAGGAGTCAGGTGTGAACATCTCGTCGGCAACTACAAGCTTGCCGTCGATCTTACCGAACTCGAACTTGGTATCGGCAAGGATCAGGCCGCGGGTAAGTGCGTACTCGGAAACCTTGGTGTAGAGAGCGAGAGCTGCGTCCTTCAGTGCTTTTGCATCTTCCTCACCGAGAAGATCGACAAGCTGTTCGTAGGTGATGTTGATGTCGTGGCCTTCGTCCGCCTTTGTGGACGGAGTGAAAAGCGGCTCGGGGAGCTTGTCTCCCTGGCGCAGGCCCTCCGGCATCTTCATGCCGCCGACGGT
>CAMYWO010000112.1:0-5173 GCA_947302815.1 uncultured Clostridia bacterium
TGCCGGAAGACGTCGGATCTTCGGGTGCTTCATGGCCATGAACTGACCGTAGTAAACGATCTGGTGCATGCCGCCGTCCACGATCGCATAGCGCTCGCCGCAGTTAAACTTCGTATCGACCACTTTCGTCAGGTATGTGCCGCAGCTTGCCGCGATACTGCGCCCGATCTCAAGTGTGATCTTTCCCTTGAAAGCCATCCCGGAAAGAAGATCCGAGAATTCCTTCATGAATGTATCTTCATCGAAGTTCTCCCCCTCGAAGTAGCTGACCGGGAATCCCGTACCGTACTCGAGTTTTCTTGTCTCGAAAGAGAACTGGTCGCGCAGTTCTTTGATCACTTCATCGACATAGTCGAGCTCTCTTTTCAGTTTCTTTAGGGAGTTCTTCTGAGTGCCCGAGAAATACTGGATACCGATAATGTCGATGAACGGATCGTCCTTGTATTCGCTGATCACGTCGAAAAGATCTGCCTTGTCGAGACCGAACTGTGTTCCGCTCGTCAGGCGGATCAGAACGGGCAGCCGCCGGCCGGAGATTCCCTCTGCGCCCTCAGCCCCGGACGCGCCCATCTCATCAGCATCAGCATCAGACGCGCCCATCTCATCAGCATCGGTCACAGACGCATTCTTTGCATCCAAAGTATTGGCGAGCACCATCTGTTTCTTTGCCGCTTCGCGCAGAAGGAAAAACTGGTGCTTCGATTCAGCTGTAAATACCGCGATCGGGTCCTTTTCGGAAACGAGTTCTCCGATGAAATCTTCCTGCTTGTTGACGCCGGAAATGACGTATTTTCCGTGCGGGCAGGAAAGTTTCTCGCAGATCCGGTATTCGCCGGGCGAGCAGATCTCGAGATAATCAACGAGCTCGCATGCTTTTTCGATAATGAAGGTGTTCGCCTTCACTGCGTAGCACAGTTCGACCTCGGAAGGGAGGCTCCTTCGCAGGTAGGAGATACGCTTTTCGAGTTCACCCAGATCGAAGATGTAGGCCGGTGTGGCTTCGCCGGAAGTAAGGGAAAGGATCTGTTCCGTCGTCATGCTCTGGATCTCCTTTCCAAAAGTGCTTTTCGATCGATCTTACCGTTCTTGTTGAGCGGGAATTCGTCGATCTGCTTCAAGATCCCCGGGATAAAGTAGACGGGGAGAGTTTTGCTGAGCTCCGCGTGAAGCTCCTTCTTATCCATCGCGCCAACGTAGAAGCCGTACAGGCGCTGTTTCTCTTCGTTAAAGATCACGCAGCAGCGGTTGATCCCCGGAACTTCGGAGATGGCGCGCTCGATCTCCTCGATCTCGATGCGGTGGCCCATGTACTTGATCTGGAAGTCTTTTCTGCCGCAGAAGTAAAGCTCTTCACCGTCCGCCGCATATCTTCCGAGGTCGCCTGTTCTGTAGATCTTCTCAGGATAGCAGTTGTTGAGCGGGTCATCGGGAAAAGCACTTGCCGTCTGCCCGGGATTTCTGAAGTAGCCGAGTGCGAGCGCAGAACCGCGTACGCAGATCTCGCCCGTAACATCGGGTTCCGTGATCTCTTTGTTTTCGGCATCGAGCAGGAAAACGTGCTCGTTCGGGAACGGAAGACCGATCGGGATACCGTCGCTGTAATCGCGGGAACGGTCGATGCGGTGATAAGTGCAGTTGCAGGTGATCTCGGTAGGACCGTAAAGATTCACAAACTCGGCATCCGGAAGATGTGCCATCCAGTCACGGAGGTGCTTGATCGGCATAACCTCACCGCTGAAGAGCACGCGTCTTACGGTTTCGGGCGTCTTATAGTCGAGACCGTGACAGGTCGTGATGAGGCAAAGCGCCGAGACCGCCCAGATCATGGTCGTGATGTTATGCTCGCAGAGGAAGTCGAGAAGCGCGACCGGCTGGGAGAAGAGTCTCTTCGGCACGATCACGAGGGTAGCGCCTGTTTTCAGCGCGGAGTAGATATCCTTGACGGAAACGTCGAAATCGAAGGGTGCCTGATTGGCGATGACGTCGCTCTCTGTGATACCGAACATCGGCGCGAAGACTTCGATGAAGTCGAGAACGCTTCTGTGTCCGACAACGACACCCTTCGGAACGCCTGTCGAACCGGATGTGAAGTTTGCGTAGAGCGGGTCGGTGTCCACGGCTCTTTCACGGATCGCGGAAAGAAGCTCCGCATCCTCCGAAGATGCGATCAGATCGTCGACCAGAAGGATCCTGTCCTTCGGTGCGATCTTTTCCGCGGTTTCAAGATGATCATTATTTGTCACGATAAACGGAGCATCGAGCACATCCTGAATCTGCTTCATGCGGCTCTCCGGGAACTCGGGGTTCAGCTGGACGTAGAAGCAGCCGGCATAAACGATGCCCATGAATGTGCAGAGTGTGTCACAGCCCTTTTCGAGAAGGACGGCGACCGGCTTTCTGAGAAGACGCGAACGCGCCGGCGCAGTAAGGCCTTCCGCTCCCGCGCCGAGCTTTCCGGCCAGTGCGGATCCGATGCATCGGGAAATATGTAAAAATTCTTCGTAAGTATATGATTTTGTCTCGTCAATAAGGGCCGTTTTGCCAGAAAAAGACAAAGCATCCTGCTCGAGATACTCCAATATATTGCGCAACACTTTATACGTCCACTCCACTAACTTCTTAGTTATCCAAAGCGTATTATAGGACAAAAAATGAGCCGTGGTATTACAATACTGTCATTTTGGGAAAAAAATTTGTAAATTGCTTGAAAAGTGCTTTTCGGGCCGCCTGAAAAACGTGTTTCGGATGGTTCCCGGAGCAAAATCGAGATCAAAACGTAACGATCCTGAAAGCGTATCATATCTTGAAAGACACCCTTGCCTATAGTAATCTTTTGGTATAGATTAGGATAACTCTCTAATAAATTGCGGAACGGCAAGGCGGGAGTCATCCGACAGGAAAAGAAACCAGTTGATATATCAGGGAAAACAGGGGCGTTGACATCTATGGCAAAAGAACCGGAAAAGAACAATGAAGAATTGGAAGCGAACGAAACCGGCATGAAAGAGGAGAGACTGCAGAAGTTTCTGAAGATCGGCATCGGCATTGCAGCAGGTGTCCTGGTCGTAGGCGTTGCAGGATTTCTGATCCTTTCGAAAGCCAGAAAGAGCGATAACAAAGCGCCGGGCGACACGACGACAGTGGCTGTATCTGAAGCGTCCGTAAACGAGAGTGAAGCTGCGGCGAAGATGGAAGAGATGAGAAAAGTCGTTGAGGATCCGAATTTCTACGAGGGCATCTCGATCAACGGCGTGAGTGTCGCGGGCAAGTCGAAGGACGAGGTAAAGCAGATGTTTGCATCGGACAGTGCGGCGACCCTCGACATCAAGTTTCAGGTCAGGGATGAGCAGATCCCGCTGAATACCGGTGACGTGAAGATCTTAAGTGACATCAAATCGGTCATTAATATGGCATATGACTATGGCAGGACCAGCAGTTTTGTCGGCGACGAAGCCATCAAGGACCGCTATGCGCGGATCTTAGCGCTGAAGAGCGAACCGGTCGACTTCCGCTGCACCTATAAACTCGGCACGTCCGGCACCGATATCGATTCTCTGGTAAGACAGACACTCGAACCCTACAACACCGAGGTCGCAGAGGCTTCCATCGAGGGCTTCGATGTGGAGAAACTCGATTTCATCTATGTTGAGTCCCAGGACGGCGTCGTTATTGACATTGATAAGGCGATCGCCGATGTAAAAGCAGCGCTGGACAATGCGGAGTATCAGGTAGTGATCCCGGTTAGAGCTGAGATCACGGAGCCGCAGGTCTCCACGGAGTTCCTCAAGAGCCAGCTTGGTCTGGTTTCTACAACCACTTCTGAAACAACGGATAACGATAACCGTAACACCAACATCCGTCTGGTCTGCGAGAAACTCGACGGTCTGGTGCTCCAGCCGGGCGAGAAGTTCAACTTCAACGACTACATCGGCAAGAGAACGAGCGAAGGCGGCTTCAAGATGGCGCACGGTATCTACAACGGCTTGATGAGAGACGAGATCGGCGGCGGTATCTGCCAGGCCAACACCATGCTCTACCAGAGTGTTTCGAAGGCAGACCTTCAGGTCGATGAGAGAAAGAACCACTCGATCCCGAGCACCTACGTGCCGAAGGGAACCGACGCGACCGTTACCTGGTACAGCCCGAACTTCCGCTTTACAAATAATACGGAATTCCCGATCGCGATCCACGCATACTACGCGGATCTGCATGTAACGGTTGAGATCTACGGACGTCAGCTTCCGGACGGCCAGAAGATCGAACTGGTCGGCGAGCAGGTCAGCACGATCTCTCCCGGCACGAACTATGTATCCGATTCCAGCCTCCCGGCCGGCACACAGAAGAAGGTTTCTTCCGGACGTACAGGCTATGTCTACAAGTCCTACAAGGTCTGGTATGACAAGGATGGCAACGAAGTAAAGAGAGACGCATACTTCCCGAGCACATATCCTGCTAAGGCAGCCGTGATCCATGTCGGCACCGGCGGTGGCAGCGGAAAGGTCGATCCGAATACGGGCGAGGTCATCCCGGATGATACAACACCGGCACCGGATCCGACGACACCGACACCTCAGGATACAACACCGACACCTCAGGATACTACTCCGACACCGGATACCACGCCGAAGGATAATCCTCCGCAGGATAATCCTCCACAGGATAATCCTCCGCAGGATAACCCGCCGCAGGAGAATCCGCCACAAGAGAATCCGCCGCAGGATAATCCGCCGGAAGGTGGTGGCGGTGAAGGCGGCGCCTGATCCTTCCTGATCTTCCTATTCTTCCAGCCCCGGAACCTGATTCTTTCCGGGTAATATGAATTAACAAAAAAGCACCCCCGTTTCCGGACATCGCTGTTCAGAAACGGGGGTAATCATTCGTCACTTTAATATGTTTCATATGCTGGTCAATGTAATGGTCAATGTAAAACGTTTCAACATAGACCATTACATTGATTTTTGCCATTTTTCCATGTAGTGGTCAATGTAAAACGTTTCAACATTGACTAATACTTGGAATATGTCATGACTAAGATGGACGCCAGTTTTCACTGCTCGTATAAGCGCCATATTAACAGCTTACTTGATGTATAATGTTTTTGAAAGTTTTTACTTAGGGAATATTGAGATGAATAGTATGGAAACGATTTATTTATCTGAATTCTGCGATGTGT
>CAMYWO010000113.1:0-5075 GCA_947302815.1 uncultured Clostridia bacterium
CATACTTCTTTTCCCCTTCTGGTTTCAGATCTTTCTTCTTATCTTTTTCTCTCATATATATTCGTATCGGCGTACCGGCGAAATCGAAATTCTTTCGGAACTGGTTCTCTAAGTACCGTTCATATGAAAAGTGCATCAGATTGCTGTCGTTGACGAAAAGGATGAACTGCGGCGGATACACGGCCACCTGTGTGCCGTAATAGATCTTGAGGTGCTTGCCCTTATCCTGCGGTGTCGGCACCATCGCCACACACTCGGTGATCAGGTCATTGAGCATACCTGTCTTAAGGCGTCTTCCGGCATTCTCGTAAGCTCGCTTGATCTGCTCGAAAAGCTTGTCCACGCGCTGTCCGGTCTTCGCGGAAATGAAGACGACCGGAGCATAACTCATGAAAGAGAATCTGTCCTTCAGAATCTTCTCCATCGCTTCGAGCGTGCCGGTCTCCTTATCGACCAGATCCCACTTATTTACAGCAAAAATGCAGGCTTTGCCCGCGTTATGGGCATAACCTGCAACCTTTGTGTCCTGTTCGGTAACACCTTCTGTCGCATCGATCAGGATGACACAGACATTGGCCTTCTCGATGGCGGAAAGGGAACGGATCATACTGTACTTCTCGACAGCATCCTCGATACGTCCCTTCTTACGGAGACCTGCTGTATCGACGATCGTAAACTTACCGTACTTATTCTCCACCAGAGAGTCGATCGCGTCTCTCGTAGTACCCGGGATATCCGAGACGATCGAGCGCTCAGAGCCGGTCATATAGTTGGAAAGAGAGGATTTACCTGCGTTCGGCTTACCGATCAGGGCAACACGGATCGTGTCATTCTCCTCTTCATTACTCTTTTCTTCCGGGAACTGCTCATAGATCGCATCGAGCATCTCGCCGAGTCCCAGACGGTGGGACGAAGAAATCGGATACACCTCACCCAAGCCGAGATTATAGAATTCATAAAGCTCGGCCGGCGGTTCACCGACATGGTCGACCTTATTGACCGCAAGAACGACCGGACGGTTCGCTTTACGAAGCATCGTCGCGATCTCCTCATCCGCGGCCGTTAAGCCCGACTGAAGGTCACACATGAAAAGGATAACGTCAGCGGTCTCGATCGCAATCTCCGCCTGCATACGCATCCCCTTGATGATCACGTCTTCGGAATCGGGCTCGATACCGCCGGTATCGATCATGACAAAAGCACGCTCACGCCAGACCGTCTCGGCATAGATACGGTCACGGGTCACACCGGGCTCATCGTGCACGATGGAGATACGCTCTCCGTAAAGTGCATTGAAGAGCGAAGACTTACCCACATTCGGGCGTCCGACGATGGCCACAACGGGCTTGCTCATGCATTTTCTCCTTTCCTCATGACAGAAAAAAGCAGTGATTCAACTTTTTGAGTAGGATCACTGCCGATTATTCGTAGTCGTACTATGATTAGCTATTAAGCAATCTCATCAGCTTTGTTGATGATCTCCTTGCCATCAAGATAACCGCAGGTCTTACAAACCTTATGGCGCAACATCTTAGTGTGGCAATTGGGGCACTCTACCAAACCTGGCAAAACGAGCTTCCAGGCACTTCTATGACGAGAAGTTCTAGCTTTCGACCATTTACGCTTCGGATGAGCCATCGCATCCACCTCCAATACAAATCTTAGATCTCTCTAATTCATTCGCAGCCACACTAAATCCCTGAGGCGCGAATGATATTATGCACTAATGAAAACCCTTTGTCAAGCAACTTTCAAAGAGTTACCGATAGATTTTATACATAAATTTCTTATTTGGCAAGATGTACTTTAAAAAACATGGAATTTCGCATCGGATCCTGGTTTGGAAAACGCAGATCGTACTCGAGCATCGCCTTCTTTACGAGGTATTCCCTGCCGTCGATCACAGTTTCTTCATCGGCCGCATCCGGAAAGAAAAGGATCCCGAAAGTCTCCATCTGAAGGTCAAAATCGCCGTGACTCGTATGCATCACGCCGTCCGTCACTTCCCCTTCCAGGAAAGTCATCTCCATCTCCGTCGATCCTTTTCTGGTCATCTTCAGGAGTTTTTCAGCTACACGGTAGCTCAGAAGGAACTTCGACTCTCCCTCGCCTTTATTTTCTTCCGGCTGGGTCCAGGCCACACGGATGCGATCCTCCGTCTGTTCGAAAGATCCCTCGTAACGCTTCTCTTCTTCCTCAAAAGCTGTCTTGATGCTAACCAGGCAGGCTGTTTTGTCCATATCAGATCTCCTCACTTTTCATGCACCCAATTTTATCATGAATCTCATTTATGAAATAGACACCCGGAAAAGAAATCTCTCCGGTGGCGGGTTATGCGGCAGCATATTGTTTGAGCCGCAGGAGAGATATTCTTTTCCGGAAGACTGTATCTCTTGAGATTTATATAAAAATGGTGAATAATATGCATGGTTAATTTATTAAGGTGATATAAATGAAAGCTTTTACTGTTTCTTCCAAAAGTGCCGGCAAGAAAGTGATTCGTGCAGCAATCCTCGAATTCCCGAATCTGACGCCTTCTGCTCTTCAGAAAGCACTGAAGCATAAGGATATCCGCATTAACGGGAAGCGTATCTCCTCAGATATGACTGTAAACGAAGGGGATCGCGTAGAGCTGTGGATCCCGGATGTGCTTTTCGAGCAGAGCACAGATACTAAGAAACCCGAATACGACGATTATAAGGTCGTCTTTGAGTCAGATGACCTTCTTCTGGTAAATAAACGGCAGGGCCTCGCGGTCCATGGCGGCAAAGGCATGAGCGGCGACTGTCTGATCGATATCCTCCGCAGGGATTACCACAACCCTTCTCTCGACCTGTGCCACAGGATCGACATGAATACCGGCGGCATCCTTCTTACTGCGAAGAATAAAAAGAGCCTCGAAGATGCGATCGCGCTTTTTAAGGCCGACCTGATCACCAAGCGTTACCGCTGCCTCGTAAGAGGAGTTCCGACAGTCGGCACACACGTCATCTGTCAGGATGAAGCGATCATGAAGGAAGTATCCGCATATCTCGAGAAGCCGCCGACGGGTAACGTCTTTATCCACGATGTTCCGAAGCAGGGTGATCTTCCGATCACTTCCCGCTACCGCGTCCTGAAGACTTATGCGGGCGCCGGACCGGACGGCGAGGATGTCTCCGATATCGAGGTAGAGCTCGTCACCGGAAGGACCCATCAGATCCGCGCGCAATTTGCCCATCTCGGTCACCCGATCATCGGCGACGGAAACTACGGCAGAAACCAGTACAATCTGCACTTTAAGAATCTCCGCGGCGGCAAGGTGCGCTATCAGCAGCTCTTCGCCTCCACGCTGCTTTTCGGCAAGATCCCGAAGGAAAACATCCACCACAGATTGAGCGGACGCTCCTTTTCTATCGAGCCGCTCTATGATGTGAAGCTTTAATAATCTTAGGATAAAAGAAAAGAGGAAAAGAAATCATGAACCGTTTTAAGAAACTGCTTGTAAAGATCACTACCTGCGCTCTTCTCATCTCAACGATCGGCTGCGCCTGTGCATGCAAGTCGACACGCTATGAGAAAAAGGCCGCTGTGAAACACCATGTTGAGATCGAGGTCGAAGGCTATGGCGTCATCAAGGTTGAGCTCGACAGCGCCAATGCTCCGCTTTCTGTCGACAACTTCATCGGACTGGCGAAGCAGAACTTCTATAATGGTTCCACTTTCCACCGCATCATCCGCGGATTCATGATCCAGGGCGGAGCTGCACCGGCAACATGGGAAGGAAAAACACCAAGTGCGATCAAGGGCGAATTCTCCGCCAACAACTACACATCAAACAGTCTCAAGCACCTGCGCGGAACGATCTCCATGGCCAGAACCGCCGAAAGCTATAACAGCGCAACATCGCAGTTCTTCATCTGCCTGGAGGACCGTCCGGATCTTGACGGACAGTACGCTCCTTTCGGTCAGGTCACCGAGGGTATGGACGTTGTCGATAAGATCGCGGAAGTTCCCTATGGCGAAAACGGCGCGGTCGAAGAGAAAGACCGTCCGGTGATCAAGGAGATCCGCGTCATCGACTGACAATAATATGCACGGCATAAACGGAGGGGAGCCGGAATGCCGTACATAAATAAGAAATTGAGGATATAGAGGAACACAAATGAATCTTGCCGAATTAAAGACGGGTCATTCCGCCAAAATATTGAAGGTAGGCGGTGAAGGTGCGCTTCGCCAGCATTTCCTGGACATGGGTGTCATTCCGGGAGCCGATCTCAAACTCGAGAAACTGGCTCCGCTCGGTGACCCGATGGAACTGCGCATCCACGGCTATGAGCTGACGATCAGAATCGACGATGCCAAACTCATCGAGATCGAAGAAATTGAAGAAAAACCTGCTGAGGCAAGTGCTTTTCCCGGAGAAAAGGAAGAGAAAAAGAAAAAAGAACGACGCATCATCATCGCTCACCCGGGTCTCGGTGAAGGCGGTAAATACCACGTTAAGGCAGATGAGAATCCCCTTCCCGACGGAACGAAGCTGACGTTTGCGCTCGCCGGTAACCAGAACTCCGGAAAGACTACCCTATTTAATCAGCTGACCGGATCCAACCAGCATGTCGGCAATTTCCCCGGCGTTACGGTAGACAGAAAGAGCGGTGCCATCAAGGACAACCCGAATACTGAGATCACAGATCTTCCTGGCATCTACAGCATGTCGCCCTACACCGCGGAGGAGATCGTCTCCCGGCAGTTCATCCTCGATGAGAAGCCGTACGGCATCATTAATATCGTCGATGCGACCAATATCGAACGAAACCTCTATCTGACCATGCAGCTCATGGAGCTCAATGTACCGATGGTCATCGCGCTGAACATGATGGATGAGGTCAGAGGCAACGGCGGTTCTATCCTCGTGAACCAGATGGAGCACGAACTCGGCGTGCCGGTCGTTCCCATCTCTGCCGCGAAGAACGAAGGTATCCATGAGCTCGTGAACCACGCACTCCACGTCGCTAAATACCAGGAACGTCCCGGACGACTGGACTTCTGCGACGAGAACGATAAGGGCGGTGCGATCCACAGATGTCTGCACA
>CAMYWO010000114.1:0-4963 GCA_947302815.1 uncultured Clostridia bacterium
CGCCGTTCCGTGTACCGATCGCACGCCTTGCTGCTGCACAGGCTGCAATCAACGAATCGAGTAAATAAGAAACCTCGAGAATCGTATTTCTTGATGTCCCTGACGGTCACAAAGGACGATGTGATGCGGTATTTCACGAATTGTCCCGAGTTTAAGAAGGTCAATGGATACAAGAATATGAGAGTGGATGTGTATATCTAAAGCATCGACCGGAGCAGAAAATGCTCCGGTCGATTTGTTTTCATCCTGAGACAACGCCTTTTTGCGTTATGGTGAATGACGAAAATGTCACGCGCTTTGTTCAAAAAGGAACTACCATAAGAATATGGATACTTATTGCATGCGAAGATTGGCATGACCAGTCTGTGCCATGAGCGAAAAGCATCTGCGGGGGGAATGTGTTATGTATAAGAGAAAACGTGCAGTCGCGCTACTGCTGTGCGCGGCCATGATGATAGGTGTCAGCTGTAATAAGGATTCGAAAAATGATGCTCCGAATTCGAGCGGACTGAACTCCGACACGCCGGTAAACGGTGACCCGGACACTAGCAGTGCGAGAAATTACGGTCTGACGGACGGCGGAACAGTGATCCTTGAGGACGATCCGTTCTTCGATATTGTGGATACGCAACTGGAACTTCCGGGTTCGGAAGGAAAGACGATCGCCTCTTTGGATATCGACCGTGATAATATACGCTTTGTCGGAAATATGATCTCCGTGACGCAGTGCGGTGTCGAATATGTGGTGCCGAAGGACGTGCGGGAGAAGATGAAACTTCTCGAGAGTAACGGAGAATCTGATGAGCTTGAGAAGCTTCGATCCGAATATTCCATGCACTTTAATGCGCTATTTGACCTAAATGGGAAACTTCTGCGATATACGCAGAGTGTTTTTCAGGAGAATATTCTTACTTCCTTTGAAGGACCAAACGGGGAAAGCTACGCCATCGTAGATGACAATAATACGATCTGTCTTATGAAGATCCAGCCGGATGGAAGCATGGAGAATGTGCGGTCCATCAATGCCGGCTTTGTCCAGAATGCCCTTATGTTGCCGGATGGTACTCTGGTATGTGCCACATCTGAAGGTGTCACGGTTTTTGATGCACAGGGCAATCAGAAAGGCCTCATTCAGGAAGAAGGGTTTTCCGGAGAACTCTACTCCCAGGGCGGGAAGTGCTATGGCAGATTCATCTCCTATGATTTCTCCGTTTTTGAGATCAAAGAAGATTATCTCAAAGAGATCGATATCCAGAGTTGCAGATTTGTAGGAGATAAGATACCGATTAAGACCAGTGGAATGCTGATCAACTCTGCTGACGGGACCTTTGTTTATTCCCAGAACGGCTTGAAAAAGATGGATCTGACCGATCCGGAAAAATCGGTTGAGATGTTTTCCTGGAGTGATACGGATTATGATCCCACCAGTGTGCTGCGACGGGTGAAAGTCATCTCTGGTAACGAATTCTGTTTTCTCGTTCTGAAAGAAGACGTTGCATCGGATGGTTCATACAGTGCGCGACCGCATGTTCTTCATGCCGTTCGTGCCGCGAAGAATCCGTATGCCGGCAGGAAACGCCTCTTTGTCGGCGAGTTTCTGGAGGCGATCAACCGCGAATTAGTAATTCGCTATAACACTGACCCGTCCTCTACATGCCGAGTCAGTCTCTACGACTATACTATCGATGTGGGAAACAGTGGTTCCATGAATAACGAGGCCGATCTGTCAGATAGAGTATATCTCGACATGATCTCAGGAGACGGCCCGGACATACTGGTCGGTTTTTCGCGGTATGCCCAATTCAACTCGGACAATGTCCTTCTGGACCTGAATCCCATGATCGATGCTACAGATGGAACGGGACTGGACCGAAGTCAGTATTTCGATAACATCATCAGGGCTCAGGAAGTCGGAGGCAAACTCTATCAGCTTCCGGTAGAGTTCGAGTTATATGGTCTTCTGGGAAATAAAAATCTGGTCGGTGAAGCGAGACCGCGTTCTTACGATGAATTCATGCAGCAGATGGATGCGCTGCCTTCTGACGTAAGCGTGATGTATCAGACCGATGATAAAGAATTCCTCCAGATGTTTATCGGTGAGTGCGGAGAAAACTTCATCGACTATTCCAAACAGACCGTGAACTTTGACAGCGATGAATTCAAGAAGGTTCTGGAGATCGTAAAGAAGTATGGAATCCGGAACCTGAATCGCATGGAGGACTATCGGGATGATATGGCCCTCTTTATGGATGATAAGCTCGCATGGTATAGCATGTATATGTACTGTCTCCGTGATTATGCTAGTTATCTGGCGAGGTTTGGAGATAATATCACTTTCTCTGGCTTCCCGGGAAATAACGGAAACGGAGTAGTCGCGAATGTTGACACATCCATCGGGATCTCTGCTTATACCAAGAACAGCAAAGAGGCGTGGGAATTCATCCGGTATATCCTCGCAAATACGATGACAGATAACCTTTACGGAGCATTGAGGATCCCGCTTTCGCGTTCGGGGCTCGACCAGCTCAACCAGGCGCTGATCGCCGATAGTGAAGAGAAACTGAAGAACTGGAATGAAGGTCAGGCAAATCCGGGTATGCAGTATCCGGACAAGTTAACTCCCGAAATGGCAAAAGCATTTGTCTCCATCGTGGAGAGCGTGACAGCCGTGCGGAATTCTGACCCGGCGGTACTACTTATTATCTATGAGGAAGCACCTGCATATTTTCTCAACCAGAAAAGCGTTGACGATGTGGCGGATATTATCCAGAACAGATGCAAGATCATCGTTCAGGAGCGCGGCTGAGCGTGTGATTTAATTCGAAAAACAAAACAGGGTGTCTCAGAATATGATATGTACCCAGGAAACTGGACACATAGATTAATGAATTTGTTTTAACAGATGGATGTCTTCCTGTAAACAGCAGGAGGCATCCATCTTGTTTTGGCTTGAATTCTTCTGTTGTTGTAATAGTCTATATATTTATCTATAGCTTTCTTAAAGTCCTGGAACGATGCAACGACCCGATTGTTTCCTGTTTCTGCGCCCGAGATGTATGCCGATTATTTGAAAATGCTAAATGAAAATGCCGGCGTATATGGTATGGAAGGCGGATACTCCGTAGGCTCGGATTTTACCTTAGGAATATCGAAGAATACGAAGTTCCCGGAGGAGTGCTGGGATTTCATCCGTTTCTTGTTTGAGAAAGAGCAGCAGATCCAATGCTCGAAAAGGCATACATCTCGAGAATGTCGAATTATCGCATCAAAGAGATCATCCTGGAAGAAGGAATGGCGTATTTCAAAGGACAGAAGAGTGTGGAAGATGTGTGTCAGATTATCCAGAACCGAGTCAATACATACATGAAGGAGCAGTATGGTACACAAGCGCAGTAAAACAGCAAATTGTCGTTGACGGCAGGTATTAGTGGTGTTACAATTTGTATAAACCTATGCAAAACAATAAGAAATGCATAGAATTATATAAATGAGGTGTTAAGTTGAAAACTCGTGCGGAATGTATAAAAGAATACGGATCTGATTACTATATTAACCAGATGGTAAGTGCAGGAAGACTGTTTCGGATAGACAAGGGAATCTTTTCCGAAACGGAAAATGTTCCTGAACTAGCTGTTGTATGCTTCAAATACCCGTCTTCCGTGATAACAATGGACACGGCCTTTTACTTGTATGGACTGACAGATGAGATTCCGGATCAATATACATTGGCTACCAAGAGGGAGGCAACGCCAATTACTGATCCCAGAGTAAAGCAGGTGTTTATTCCAAAGGAGTTGCTAAACCTGGGAAAGACGACTACGGACTACAAAGGATATTCGCTTCCCATTTTTGATCGGGAAAGAATGTTGATAGAACTGCTCAGGTATAAAAGCAAACTACCATTTAATTACTATAAGGAAATACTGAATAACTATCGGAGACTTCTCCCTCAGTTAAATCCAGAGAAGATCCGGGATTATGCTGAAGCAGTTCCCAAGAAAGACACAGTAATAAAGATTCTTCGAACGGAGGTATACTAATGGTCAACCTAGCTACAATGGCTTCCCGGTATGTTGCTGAGGGATATAATGAACTGTTGGCAGAGTCAAGGGTGTGTCAGGATATTGTACTGAAGGCAATTTCAGAGAGCTCGTTCGACCGGAATGTTACGATAAAAGGCGGCGTTGTGATGCGCAGTATAACGGGAGATGTACGACGGGCTACGAGAGATATCGATTTCGACTTCATAAAGTATTCGATTGAAGAGGACGCCATTCGTCAGTTTATTCAGAAACTGAATTGTCTGGAAGGAATTACGCTTGAGATATCCGGACCGATTGAGGAACTGTCACAACAGGAATATCGCGGCAAGCGTGTATGGGTTGTTATAAAAGATGACAATGGTCATTCCTTTAAGACAAAAATGGATCTTGGTGTGCATAAGAATATTCAGATTGAACAGGACGAATACTGTTTTGATGTCTGTCATGACGATGAGGGTGTCAGTCTGCTCATGAATTCCAAGGAGCAGATATTTGCCGAAAAGCTTCGTGCTCTAGTGAAATTCGGTACTTTTTCCGGAAGAGTTAAAGATATATTCGACCTTTGCTATTTATCCGATTATGTAGATAAAGAAAGACTTATGAAGTGTTTAAAAACATATATCCTTGATGATAAAGGAATGTTTGAAAACACAATGGTCGATGTAAGAAGAAGGATCCAAAAGATATTTACAGACCGTGACTTCTCAAAAGCTGTTGAAAACAGCGGCAAGGATAACTGGCTGAGAATAAAAGCTTCAGTGGCATTTGAAAGAATACTTGAATGCTTGGAAGGCTTGCAATGATAGAGAGATTTTTCATAAATGGGATATGGACAGATAAACTACCCTTGTAGCGAAGAATAGCACAGGCTGCAATCGCTGAGCAGAAGTAATTCGGAAGCGTAAGTAAACGAAAAAAAG
>CAMYWO010000115.1:0-4676 GCA_947302815.1 uncultured Clostridia bacterium
GTTTCCTGCATCAAAAGTGTGTCGATAATAATGCAAGAAGTTGTCAACAAGCGTGGGGGGCTAGAGTCGTGTGCGTCAGAAAGATGGCAAACTTTCTCTAACGGAGGCATTGGGGTTGTCTGTTCACACCGCCCCCTACTTAATTATATTTTATCCTTTTTCTTCAAAAACAATACCATATTTTTGCACTTTATGTCATAATAATGGCGTAAGTTTATTACATGGCATTTTGCCGCAGCGGTAAGGGGTTGCCGCTGTCAAATGCGGTAAAATCGCGGTTTTTCGGGAGGCAGATATGGATCAGGATGTTAATAAGGAATTGCAGCGTCTTCTTTTCATGCAGCGTGAGCGCCTGATGGTTCGTTCTTCATATGAGCATGAATTCGACTTTTACGATCTCGTCGCAACAGGACAGCTTGAAGAAGTTATGAGACAGGTCAGGGAATATCATATTTCCGAGCTTCGCGGCGTAGGCCAGCTATCACCTGACAGACTTCGCAATGTACGGTACCATCTCATCATCTCGATCGCTATGATCGCCCGTTACTGTATCAACTACGGCATGGATGTCGAGACATCGTATTCTCTTTCGGATATCTATATCCAGCAGTGTGATGCCGCAACGTCTACCTCACAGCTCGATTCTATCCAGCAGAAATGCATCGAGGATTACTGCACAAGAATGAGAGCGCTCCGTCTCGATAACATCTTCAGTAAGCATGTCGTTCGTGCCATCGAGTACATCTACAGCCATCTGCAGGACCGCATACTCGTACCGGATCTGTCCGAGTATCTCGGGTTGAATGACGCTTATTTTTCCAAGCTCTTTAAGAAAGAGACCGGTGTTTCCGTCAGCGACTTTATCCGTCTGAAGAAGATCGACGCCGCCAAGCACATGCTCAAGCACTCGGACTATTCCTGCCTGAGCATCTCGCAGTTCCTGTCCTTCTCCACACAGAGCCACTTTATCCAGGCCTTTAAGAAACAGACAGGACTGACACCGGAAGAATACAGGAAAGACTATTTCCACAAGGCTTTCCCGAAGGATGCGAAGACGAAGCAGGGTGCCTCCCTTCCTGTCGAGCACACAGAGGAAGAACTTGCACGTCTTCTCGAGGAAGCCAAGAGCAAGAATCTTGCCTCCTCCCCGAAACGCATGTCTGACGAAGAAGCCTGAGTGCTTTTCCCAAACAACCATACGCAAAAGAAAAAGAACCGGAGTCAGATCCGGTTCTTTTTGATTATCCGTGAAGATTTCAGCCCAGCGTGTCGAGCCACCGCACAAACTCCTGGAACTGCTTCACGCTTCCCCAGCAGTCTTTGATATCCCGGCCGTAAAGCTCTGTCGCATCCTTCGCATAGTATGTCTCCATATACTCTTCCCCGTCGATTGAGAACCGGAAAGAGACGTGATCCAGGTTCTGGATCAGCGCAATCATCTGGTAGGCAGATTTCTTCATCTCGGAACGATAGTATTTCTCGAGTTTCTTATCCAGCGGCCCGCTGAATATAATTGTCCATCCGTAGGGTTCTTTTTCCGTCTCCAGCTCATTGGTAAAAGCACCGATCATTTCCTGAAGATCTAAAGCCCGTGCTGTATTAGAATTTGCCGACATATCTCCGACATACATATGTTTTGTGCCCCAGACACGCCATGTCTGATCGAGGATCGTCACTCCATCTTCCCAGACGATAGATCTCTCTTCATCAGCCAGGATCATGGTCAGCGGTTCTTCAGACGAATATGTGTACGTTTCCGTCCTCATTCCCTGATGAAGAGGACTCTCTTTTACGATCCTGCTTCTGATCCAGAGAAAGCCGTCCCCGCTTTCTTCAAACTTCAGGTCTGAAATGGCAGCCTTTCCGTCAACGGGGATTGCGGTGACATGCACTTTATCTCCGACGACTTCGATATTGTACGTGACTTTCCCGTACTCGCTCATTTCTCCGAGCATGTATGTTCTCGTAACGAGCACCCCGAGTATCAGAGCCACCACAGCCAATATCACAGACAGAGCAATGACTCTCACGCGGGAACGGTATTTCTTCAGAATATCGATCTTCTTTTTCTCCTCGGAGGCTTCTGAGGGGGCAAGTGCACCATCCTCATCTTTTTTCATAGTCTCCAGAACACTTTGACAGGCAGGGCAATTGATAACGTGTGCCTCGACCTCGGCATTTGTTACCTCAGAAGTTAATTTGTCGATATAAAGCGGTAGAAGATCCTGTACGATCTCACAAGGCAGTTTTGTCATTTTTCCAACTCCTTTCTCAGTTTTTCTTTTCCGCGATAGTATGTCACCCTGGCCCAGTTTTCAGTCTTTTCGTGTATCGTTCCGATCTCACGGAAAGAAAGATTTCCGAAGATACGCAGATACATCACTTCCCGGTAGGGTTCCGCTAACGAATGCAGTTTCCTGAGAAGTTCGACCCGATCGGCCGACTCGACGAGTTCTTTTTCCGCAGACTGCACGGGGATGGCCAGATCATCGATATCCTCGTGCGGCGGATGCTTTCGCCTGTAGGTAAGAAGTACATTCTTCGCAATGCCGCAAAGCCACGTAGAGATCCTGCACTTGCCGTCGAACCGGTCAATCGTCCGGATCGCCTGGTAGAATGTCTCCTGTGTCAGTTCCTCTGCCAGGTCAGCCTGATAGGTCAACGACAGCAGATACTTGTACACCGTCTTCGCGTACTGCTGATAGATCTCATCAAAAGACTGCAACTTCTCACCTCCTTTGCTTCTCGTATGTGTATGCAGAAATAATCGGATTCGTTACAGGTTTTCCGAAAAAATTTTTTCAAATTCAAAAAGGAGCCGTCTCTTCGAAAAAGACGGCTCCTTCTGTAAACTTACATACTATTTCAAAACCGGATCAGGCCTTGGCGGTCTCGATTTCTTTGAGTGCAGCGGCGATTGCTTCCTCAGCAGTCATCTCAACAACTTCGGATCCTGCACGGAGCTTATACTCGACCTTGCCCTCAGCTGCCTTACGGCCGACGGTGATACGTACCGGAATACCGATAAGGTCGGCATCCTTAAACTTAACGCCTGCACGCTCTTCTCTGTCGTCGATCAGAACTTCGGCACCGGCTTTCTCGAGTGCATCGTGGATCTCTTCTGCCATCTTCACGACTGTCTCATCCTGAGATGTTGTCGGAACAACGATGACCTGATACGGAGCCACGGACATCGGCCAGATGATACCGTTCTCATCGTAGTGCTGCTCAATGATCGCTGCCAGTGTACGGGAAACGCCGATACCGTAGCAGCCCATGATCATGGAGTTCTCCTTACCGTCCTTATCGAGGTAGATGCAGTGGAGTGCATCGGAATACTTGGTGCCGAGCTTGAAGATATGACCGACCTCGATACCTCTGCACATAGCCAGCGGCTTACCGCACTTCGGGCACGGATCGCCTTCTACTGCACAGCGTACGTCAACAACACGGTCCGGAGTAAAGTCACGGCCGAAGTTTACATTCTTGAAGTGGAAGTCAGTCTCGTTCGCACCGACGATGAAGTTCTGCATCGCAGCAACTTCGTAGTCAGCGATTACTTCAACCTTTTCCTTAAGGCCTACAGGACCGGCAAATCCGACTGCAGCACCGGTTACACGCTCAACTTCTTCGAAGGAAGCAAGGTTCATCTCAGTCGCATCAAAGAGGTTGCCGAGCTTGGTCTCATTGATCTCACGGTCGCCTCTTACCATAACGGCAACGATCTTGCCGTCGATATTGTAAAGAATTGTTTTCGCAAAAGCGGTCGGCTCGGAGTGCATGAACTCCATGAGCTCTTCGATGGTCTTGACGTGAGGAGTCTCGATCTTCTCGATCGGCAGCATCTCGAAGCCCTCAGCCTTCGGGAGCTCCGGGCACGGTGCTTTTTCCTCATTAGCAGCATAATCACAGTCCGGGCAGTATGCGATCGCATCTTCACCGACAGCGGACTTAACCATGAACTCCTGGGAACCGGAACCGCCCATCGCGCCGGAATCGGCATCTACGAGGATGTAGTCGAGGTTGCAGCGGTCGAAGATCTTGCAGTAAGCGTCCTTCATGATGAGGTAGGACTTATCGAGACCTGCCTCGTCAACGTCGAAGCTGTATGCATCCTTCATGACGAACTCACGGGAACGGACAACGCCGAATCTCGGGCGCTTCTCGTCACGGTACTTATGCTGGATCTGATACAGAGTAACCGGAAGATTACGGTAAGAACGGATCGTATCTCTTACAGCCTCTGTGAAAGGCTCTTCGTGCGTCGGGCCGAGGCAGAACTGACGTCCTCCACGATCCTTCAGACGGAACATCTCCGGTCCGAACTTCTCCCAGCGGCCGGAAGCCATATAGGTCTCGGCAGGAAGAACTGCCGGCATGATCAGTTCCTGTGCACCGGCGCGGTCCATCTCCTGGCGGACGATCGCCTCCACCTTCCGGTAGGCACGGTAACCCATCGGCATATAAGAATAGATACCGGCAGCCGCCTTACGCATCAGGCCGGCACGCAGCATGAGCTGATGGCTCACGATCTCGGCATCGGAAGGTACTTCTCTCTGTGTTGACATGAAAAGTCTTGAAACTCGCATGATTTGATCCTCGCATTTAAATATATATATAGCAACAAAAGTATAATGATTTGGGCAGTCAATGTCAATTTCGGCAGAACTCACCAA
>CAMYWO010000116.1:0-4581 GCA_947302815.1 uncultured Clostridia bacterium
TCGCCGCATCCGGCTCCTGATCCGCCGAGACACCCTCGATGCCGATCTGCTTGAGACCGTAGTCGCGGCACAGATATCCGTAGGCTTCATGTGCAACAACGATATATCCGCCCTGATAGTCCTTTAATGCATCTGCAAAAGCACTGTCGAGCGCTTCGCATTCTTTCTTTGCCTCTTCCAGGTTCTTCCTGTATGTATCCGCGTGCTCCGGATCCTTGCTGATCAGGGCCTCCGCGATCGCCGTCATCTCGATTTCCGCATTCTTCGGCGACAGCCACACATGCGGATCATATTCGCCATGATGGTGATGTCCGTCATGATCGTCTTGTTCTTCGTGACCGTCCTCATCCGCATCGTGGTGAACTTGCTCCGTGCGGAGAAGAGCTACCTCTTTCGAAGCCTCTACATAGACGATGTTCTTATTCTGGACAGTATCCTGAAGAGAATCCGCCCAGGCTTCGATCCCCGCGCCGTTATATACGAAAAGATCCGCTTCCTCGAGCATCTGCATATCACGTGTGGACGGTTCCCAGGAGTGCGGCTCCGTACCCGCCGGAACAAGCATATTGACGGCAACCAGATCACCGCCGATCCGCTTGGCAAAGTCATACATCGGATAAATCGACGCTACTACCTTAACCTTACCTTCCGCATCTTTGCCGAAACCCTTCCTTCTGCATCCGCCGAGCATGCCACAGGCACCGGCAAGCACTGCCGCTGCGAGAACCGAGGATACTGTTCTTCTGATAAACTTCATGTTTCTTTTTCTCTTTCCTTTATGCGCTAATTGCGAATGATTCGCAACTGCAGGAAGAAGTATACGGGAGAAAGGCTGAAAATGCAAGTGCTTTTCGAGGGGAAATCCGAAAAAGAAGTCTTTCGCACAAACAAAAATCTCCCCCGCTTCACACAGGGGAGATTCCGTAGTGTTATTCAGATAAAACTTGATTACTTGATCGTCGCTTCGTATCCGCCGGCATCGATTGCGTCGTTCATTTCCTTATGCATGGCCTTCTTCGCAATCTCGTACTTCTGGTCGTCATCAGCTTCCTTCTTACCTACGAAATAGATAACGTGATAACCGTACTGCGTCTCAACAAATCCGACATCGCCGATCTGGTGCTCAGCGAAACACCAGTCCTCAAAAGGCTCGACCATCTGACCGAGAGATACGGTATACTCCGCAGCCTCTGCCGCAGTCTTGTCCGCAACAGCAGCCTCAGCCTTCGCCTTCATATCATCAAGGCTGGTTACCGAAGCCTTGAAATCTTCTGCTCTCTTCTTCGCTTCTGCCTTCTTATCGTCCGGCAGAGCCTCACCTGTTGTCAGATCCAGCGACGGGAAGAGTACGTGATAAACGGTCGGAAGAAGTGTCTCGCCCTCAGCAAACTGATACTCTTCGATGTACACCTTCATAGCAAGATTAACCAGCTCGTAGCGCTGCAGGATCTCACGCAGGCGGTCCGCATTAGCATCCGGGCCATAGAAAGACTGCAGATACTCATCGAGAGTCATGCCCATGCCCTCGGCTGTTTCTTTTGTCGAAGTGAACTGACTTTCAATCTTCTTATTGATCTCATCGTCCAGCTTCAGGTTCTTCTTCTGGGCAAACTCCAGAAGCCATACTTCACCCTGGAAGTCGGAAACGATCGAGTTCTGGAGATACTGCGCAACAGTATAGTCCGATGTCAGCTTTCCCTTCATATCCAGGAAGCCCGCCTGTGTCATCGGGACACTGGCCTGTCCGTACATATTCATGAGCAGGAGCTGCTTGTACTCATTGGCGAAGTAGAAGTTATAGTCGACTGCGGTGAATGTCTTGTCCTTGACGGTAACGACCTTGCCCATCTCATCGATTGCTGCCTGATCGTAGTTTTGCTCATAGCTCATCTTCACGAATGAAGTGGTCGCTCCGCCTGTACCGTTGGCCGTGGTAGACGGATCCCCCGTCTCTACAGAGAAGCTCAGGCCCGAGTCAGAAGCCGAAACATCCGAAGCGGCAGAATTCTGAGCGTCCGAAGAGACCGATGCATCCGAAGAAGACTGTCCCGTCGTATTCTGTACCTTCGCCTGCTTACATCCGGAAAGGCACATACCTGCCGAGATGCACACTGCCATCAGCACTGCGCTGATCCTTATCTTTTTCATTTCTCTTTTCCTCTCTCAATACCTCTGTCCGGTGGTTTCCCTGGTAAAAGCACTGCCGGACAATTCTTAGAATTACATAACAGGGGCATTATACCACAGAGGTGGCGCAAACACACGTTTTTTCGTGTTTACAGTGCAATTTGTCCCTGTTTTCCGCTTTTTTCATCGGGAAAATGTCTTTTCCGGATTCTTACTTCAGATCGATAAAGATCGGGCAGTGATCCGATCCCATGACATCCGAGAGCATCTCAGACTCCGCGATGCGGTCTTTATGGGCATCATCGACGAAGAAATAGTCGATGCGCCAGCCGACGTTTCTGTCTCTGGCGAAAGTCTTGTAGGACCACCAGGTGTACTTCTCCGTCACGTCCGGATAGAACATGCGGAATGTGTCGACCAGACCCGCCTCTGCAAAGTGATCCATATATACGCGCTCCTCCGGAAGGAATCCCGAGATCTTGCTGTTGGCCTTCGGGTTCGACAGGTCGATCTCCTTATGCGCGGTATTTACGTCTCCACAGACAAGTACCATGCGGCCGTCCGCCATCTGCTTTTTCACCTTATCAAGGAAGCAGTCGTAGAAACGAAGCTTGAAGTCCACTCTCTCCGGGCCCTGTCCGCCGTTCGGGAAGTAAATGTTATAGAGGATAAAATCACCAAAGTCCAGTTCGATCGTACGTCCCTCGTGATCGAACTCATCTGTGCCGAGACCGTAAGAAACAGACACGGGTTCCTTCTTTGTATAGACCGCAGTACCGGAGTATCCTTTTCTTTCCGCCGAGGAAAAGTAACTCTTATATCCGGGGATATTCAGAAGCGTGTCGTCGAGCTGATCGACCGATGCCTTCGTTTCCTGGATACACAGCACGTCCGGAGCAAGATTTTCCACTGTCTCCAGGAAGCCTTTTTTCGCGACTGCGCGGATCCCGTTTACATTCCAACTAATTAACCGCATGTTAACATTTCCTCGCTATTTCTTTTATCTTTCTTGTGTATTATATCAGACAAATAAAAAAATACTGCGCTATAATGGAAATATGAGTATCCGGTCTTGTCGGGAAGTGCTTTTCACACGAAGGATAAACCGGTATTTCCAAAAATGGGGAGGTATGACAACATGGCAGATTTGAAAAAGGTCCTGATGGTTTTCACCGGTGGTAACATTTCCACCCGTCTTTCGAAAAAAGCACTTGAGCTCGGCGTAGCTCCGTATGCGCTCCTCGATGCGGCCGGCAAGTTCGGCAAGGATTTCACGATCATCGAACCGGTCGATGTTAATTCCGAGAACTTCACACCTCCCATGTATAAGGTGCTTTTCGATGCGGTAAAGAAAGAACTCGACAAGGGCGAATTCGGATGTGTACTGATCGCACACGGCACCAATACGATCGCTTATACCGCCCAGCTCGCTGAACTCCTTCTGTCAGGATATGAGATCCCGGTCGTACTTTTCGGATCCAAGATCGCACCGACTGAAGAGGACACTGATGCAGTTGTAAACCTCAAGGCAGCCTACGCGCTCGCAATGGAGATCGACAAGGGCGTCTACGTTGTCGGCAGGGCCGCAGACGGCAAGATCTATGTCCACTACGGCGCCTACATGATGAGCCCGAACAGAAAGACAGACGACTACGCAAGTTATAAGAATCGTGTTGCCGGTAAGATCTCCGGCAAGAAGTTCGTCCCGAACGAAGGTGTACCGGTTCCGGAAGAGTGCCCGAACGCCATGAAGAATCTGCGTGCGTTAAGTAAGCTCATGACACTCCCGAAGGAGGACACCATCCTTACGATCGACGCGCCGGTATGCCTGAACTACGATAACTTCAGCATCGCCCGTTCCGATTACAAGTATGTACTGCAGCGTCTGCACCACGATGGCACAGTCAATACACTTTCCGAGGATAACCCGTTCTCGATCCTGTATCTGAAGAAGGCATGCGCCCGCTATGACAAGCAGGTATTTGTCGCACCGATCGACAGTACACGTGCTCCATCCGCGGCGACGAAGGCGATCCTCGATGCGAAGATCAAGCCGCTCTACGATATGCCTCTCGAGGCAGCATGGGCTTACCTGATGCTTTCCACCTGGCTTGGCAAGCTGATCAAGAAGTAAGGTTTTTAAACCGGACAACTCAATAAATCATGTGCGGCCGGGCCGATATGACGGGAATTTCTGGCAATTGTGAAGAAATTGTGTCATATTATGACTCGGTCTTCACTTTTATTAGAAACCAGTTAACAGAATGATGATTTCTTTTTAAACAGGGAACGATATAATGACAATGGAAGCGGTTGAGAGTGCTTCCGGGAAGCTTGTTGAAAAACCCGGTTATTGAGTTTGTGTTTTGGGGTTTATAGCTTACCTTCTTATAACTACTAAGTGCTTCATAATAACTCCGGGCAGTCTTTCAACAAAGGCTGCTTTTCTTTTAC
>CAMYWO010000117.1:0-4545 GCA_947302815.1 uncultured Clostridia bacterium
GCTGATTTATCAAGAAAAAACATCTACGATAATCCGCGCTCTTTCAGCACCGTCGCAACGCGGTTCTGGATCGTGCTTACTACTGCGTTCAAACTCTTCTGTCCGAGGAAGTATCCTTCTGCTTCTTCTTTTACGATATTCAGGACCGCATCGTCGGTGACGCGCACTTCATGTGTTCTTTCCAGTTCTTCGGCAAAAGCACTTTCCTCCGGTTCGGTCATCCCGCATTTTTCACAGAGTGCCTCCACCTCACTTCGGATCACCGGGATCCCGCCGAGGCTTTCTGCGAAGTTCCTCTGGTTTTCTTCGTTAAAAAGCGACCGAATGAAGTCCCACGCTTCCTGCGAATAAGGAGTCTCTTTCGAGATCGCAACAGACATCCTGCTGTCGATCGTCATGCCTTGCTGGCCAGACCGTCCGTCATTCCCAGAAGCCACATCCGGCAAGCCCGAACCATTTCCATCGCCAAATGCATAGACTCTTCCCTTCCCGTTTTGAAGCACAAGGCAATTCTTATAGTCGGACGGAGCAGAGATGATGCATGGGATCATCGCGACCATACTCTCACGAAGAAGCGTCTCCGGTGCTTTTGCCATAGCTTCCTCATAAGTTTCTTCATTCGGTTCTTCTATATGGGAACCATACTTTTTCACCACATCAAGGATCTCGGCAAAGGAGGCGTCGGAGAAGTCCGCCCGGCTCTTCTTAGGATCGATATAGCGGCCCGTTTTAAGAGGCAGAAGCATCTTCAGAAGATCGTCATATTCCATAGGCGGAAGAAGCATCGTATTCTCCGGCAAACTGTCGCGGATAGCATCAAAATCAGAGGCAGAGATCGCCGGTCCCTCCGGAAGAAGTGCGCTGTTTCCCCAGAACCCGTAGAGCTCCACATTGGTCGGAAGATGGAATACTTTTCCGTCCTTTTCATACGCACGAAGAAGCGTGCTGTAGTATTCCTGATCCGAAAGCCCGCCATCTCCGCTTATGTACGGCGTCAGATCCAGAAGAACATCTTCCGTCTGAAAAGAAGGAGAGGTAGCGAAGTTCACGAGGATATCGGGACCGGTCCCGGCGAGAAGATCGAGATAAACCTGATCCGCGATCTTGGAGATAACTTTCTCGTAAGCGCCATATGCACTTGCATAGGAAGAATAGTCGTGCACCTCGATCCGTACTTTCTTATCCGGAAGCAAGTTATACGCAACCACAGCATTAACAAGATCCGCATCGTTTTCACGCGCATCACCGAGGGTAAGCACGGTCTTCCCGGCATGCGGATTTTTCGTTTCCTTAGTAAGCGTGACAAGAAGAACGTGCATGACCAGATGTCCATTCTCATCTGTTTCCTCGTTCACATACTTGATCAGCTGACACGTATCGCTACCAATCTGCGCGCCATCTCCGATCACGCCCACATAATTCAGATCCGTATCACTCCAGAGAAGAAATTCTTCCTCTTTTCCACTATCGGTATTGATCTTATATATTCCATTGGAACTCATGCGGAAGATCCCCTGATCACTCGAACAGACATCTCCCTTACTGACCGACCCGGAAAGGCGGATCTGATCTCCCTTTTCCTTCAGCGTCTGGCCATCCAGCCGGACGATATAGTCATACGACGCTTCGGTCTTTTCCTCTTCATAGTGGCGGCAGGAAACAAAGATCTCATCTCCCGCCACAAAAATATCTCCCGTAAACAGCTCGGGATCGTAGCTCGCCAGTTCTTTTCCCTCAGGATCAAAGAGCACTATCTTCTCGAAGCTCCAGCCGAGACTTCTTCCATCCGGAAGAGACTTACAGTAAAACAGGTCCGTGTGTTCGTCCGCCCAGGGCATGGAAGCACGAGGATCCTCCTCTTCTTTTTCCACTCCGAGGAAATTCCCGTTAAGGTCGAAGCAGGCCGTGCCTTCATCGAAATAGCTGACCCACTCTTCCCAAATCGCCAGTTTCTCTTCTTCCGTGAAGTTATCGAGGTTCTGCGCACATAGGTACTGCTTGTCGTCCAGTTCTTTCGGAACCTTGTAGCTCGCAACGAATTTAAAGCGGATCTTTCCGTCCGAGATTTCCGGTTCATCTACGAGAAGCTGCAGAAGCTCTTTCCCCTCCTTATGAGGAATAAGCAGCTCCACTTCTGAGGCGGAATAATACGGGTCGGTCTCCTTTACAACACGATATTCTTTCTTCTGTTTTTCTTTCGGCTTACGGCATCCCGCCATGGTCAGGACGATCGATATCGCGAGAAAAGCAGCCGCCGATTTCTTCCCTATTCTTTTTCCTCTATTGATCATCAGAAGCACTTCCTTTTCTTTTTCGTTTTTCCTTCTTCCATTCTTTTCCCTGATCCGCCCGGCCCTAGCCTCTTTCCTGCACGATCGTCTTTGTGCGGTTCGATATCGTTCTGCATACTTCATCGAGACTTCTCTGATCCGTAAAGTATCCTGCCGCTTCTTCCATCACGATCGACATCAGCTCCGGATCAGAAGAAGAAACGAGCCGGATACTCTCCAAGATCTTCATATACTCCGAGAGTGTTTCATCGGTTATTTCGAGAGGCTTCTCATCCGGATACCGCGGATCGGGAACGAAGTTTTCGATACGCTCCTGACTAAAGGCCATCCACCTTTCATTCTGAAGATCCAGTGCTTTTCGCGAAACGGGAATGAAATTGCAGTTTAGGGATTCCGTCATCATCTCCTGCTGCTCATCCGATACCATAAACCGCAGGAATTCCCAGGCTTCTTTCTGATTCTTGGAAGATGCGGAGATCGCCATAGATAGATTTACTCTTGCCATCATAGAACCGCCGAAACGGCTGGGGATACCGCAGAAAACACCCTTTCCTCCAAGCCTTTCTTTCGCTCTGGCATACGAGAAAAGATCTTCAAACGATTCCAATGTAAAGGCCAGCATGTTCTCACGGAAAAGCACTCCGCTGTCCGGTCGGATATTGCTTTCATCTTCCATATCCTTCGCAAGCTGTTCATGTGTTCTCGGTGAGCCATATTTTCTGACCAGTTCCAGAAGCTGCTGAAACTCCGGATCCTCGAAATGCACCTGACCCTTTTCATAATCAACAAACTCAGAAACAGGAAGCAGTGAAAGCAGATCGTTATATGGGCTTTCCGTGAATACAGAGACATCTTCGGGAAGTTTTTCACACGCGTCCAGAAATTCCTTATACGTATAAGATGATGCATCCCCCAGGAGTTCCCGGTTGGCGGCCCAGCCGCGCACATAGAAAGTCAGAGGCAAGTGGTAGAGTTTCCCGTCCTGTTCCGAGGCTCGGAAAACGCTGTCCAGATATGCATTCCTGTCCAGTCCTGTACCATCTGTGCTGTCGATAAGAGTATTCAGGTCCACCAGCACTTTGTCCGAATTAAACCGGGAAAGCCACGATGCGTTCATCAGGATGTCGGGCCCGTTACCACTCAGCAGATCCAGAGACATTTTCTCCGCGACGCGTTTCTCCATATCGAGTCCCGAAGATGCGGAAACATCGTTGAGAGAATAGTAGTAAAGCTCCACCCGGCAGGACGAATCCGGGTCAAGATTGTACCGGATGACATGTCTTCGGATATTCACATCCTGCTCAAAAACACCGACGAGAATGATCTTCTTCCCGGCATTGGGATTCTTCTCTGCGCGGACAGCCTGAAGTAGTTTCAGTTCCACTCTGGGATCGTCGTTTTCTTCTGATTCCGCATTTCCCGATTCTTCGATGAAATAGAATTCCTGATCCGAACTGGCCTTCGTATCCAGGATCCGCGCGGAATCATAATCGGTATCATTCCAGCTGAACACCACCTGATTCTTAGAAAGGTCCAGAAGATCGACCTTCGTGATCTCTCCCTCCGTAATCAGATAGCTCCGGTCCATTCCCCGGGAAATGTGTGAGAGATCCCCGCAACGCATCTTTTCTCCTTTGAGCTCACCTGTCTTCGGATCGATCTGCCGGATGTATGTATAGCTTTCATCCCAATCTTCAGGGGAATAGTGGTTACATCCGCCATAGTATTTCCCGTCCTGAATGAAGACCCATCCCATGAATTCTTCCTGGCTGCTTGACCCGGCAAGCGTGCCATCCGGCGCAACGATACTCACCTCGCCCATATTGGCGATCATCAGGTTTCCATCCGGAAGAAAAAGCACTTCACTGTCTTCGTCTATTTCCGCAGGTAGATTTCTTTTTTCTCCGAGTGATCCGTCCTGATTGAGTTTTTGGATAGAGTAAGTAAATTCCGACAATTCGAAAGTGATCGCATAAAGTTCATGGCTGTTATCTTCGATGATCTTCTCGATCCGCTCCTTCGACTCCGCCTTTGAAGACAGATCCGCAAGAAGCTTCCCATCCTTATCGAAAAGCACTCTTCCAGAAACGCCTTCCGGCTCTCCTTCTGTTTCGTAGAAGAGCATGTAAGAAACAAAGACCTGATCTCCGACGAATCTGCATTCTCCAAAATCGGCATAGACTACTTTCCGGTCCTTTTCAACAGGAATGGACAGTTCCTTCTCCGTTATGTAGAAGTACGGGTCGGACTCCGC
>CAMYWO010000118.1:0-4522 GCA_947302815.1 uncultured Clostridia bacterium
TCCCGGACCTCTGCCACCGACTTATTCAGAAGCACAGAAGCTGCCGCAAATGCCAGGTTTCTTGCAGAATAGCAGAAGTCGATCCCCGGCATGTCCTTCTCGGAAAACGCATATTCAGAAGGTTCCGAGGATGTCTCCGAAGAAGACGGAGTACTCTCCGTCACACTCTCTGTCTCGCTCTCTGTCGCAGACGTCTCTGTCTGTGACGACACTTTCCCCTTAGAATCCTTTTTCTTACATCCTGCCGATGTAAGGAGCATCGCCGAAATCAAAAGCACGGATATAATTCTCTTTTTCATAACTTTCTCCCAACGACCTTGTTTCCCATTATAAAATCAATCTTCCGGAATAAAAACCGGGTTATAAAGGAATGTCACCTTCCCATCTTTATCTATCATATTCGTACTCGTCAGGTGATAATCCGTGAGCGAACCGGTGGTATATACCAGACACTTATCGTAAATGTATTCTAGATACAGACAATCTCCTCTGGGATTCGGAAGATCCTCATACATGGTTTTCCCGCTTTCAACGTCCACGATAGAAAGAGTCTTCGAACGATGATCCTCTTGTATCTCAAGATAATACTTGTGGCCTTTAAGATCTTCAAAAGCTTCCGCCGTGCCTTTTCCTTCGCAAACAATCTGGAAATCCGATGAACTCAGGAGTTTCCATGTAGGAATTCCATCCGGATCATAAGATGAGGAAAGAAGTATATACCCGTTAAACATGGTTGCACTATACTCCCCGTCGATTTCCGTCCTCTTTCCTGTATTCATATCGATCAGACTCGTCTTCCCCGAGTTACCTGTGCGGTACATGATGAGGTTCGATTTGCTTTCCGAAGCAAAATGCTCCGAATAGTAAATCTCTTCGACACCTGCCACGTAGAAATCAAAGGCAAAATCATCCTTCACCGAGTTGATCAGTTTCATATCCATATCGTAGAGCTCGATGCAGTCATTCTTCTTTGCAATAAAGAATCCATAATGCTCGTAAAATTCATTGATATCGGAATTCGTGTTTTCAACAGAAGCCAGCACTTTTCCGTCCGCATCGGTAAGATCCCATCCTTTTCGATCGATCCTGGAAAGAAGCATCCGGTCATTTCCTAAATATCTGGCTTCACAATACTGGCCGTCCAGCACTTTGTTTCCATTCACATCAAAGAAGAATTTGACTCCTTCCGGTTCCAGATCCGTGTATCCGCTGAAAAGGTTTCCGTACACTTCTCTTACATGGTATCCGGTCGGGAAGGTCATTCTCTTTCCCGTCTGACCGTCGATCACGTACTCGGCGGACATTCCCTCATCCCCGTCGAAAACAACATAACGGTCCTTAATAATTTTCGAAACAAACAGCGACGAGAAATAATCTATTTTGGAATGATCGACTTTATAGAGCTTCGGAGATCCGAGAGTTCCTGTGGAAAGGTCATACGGATAAACATTGATACCATCCTTCACATTCTCCACCAGCAGGATCCCATCGTCTCCTTCCCGGCAGACATTATCAAACTTCATACCGGTAAACTTCGAGCCATCCGCACTAATCACACCGTATCTCAGTGTGGACTTATAACGCTCCTTCACGGTTTCATCATACTGTGTGACCAGATACGCTTTAGAATCGAACGGCTGGTACGAATCAAATACAGCATCACAGACGATCCTTCCATGGATATCGAAAAAGCCGTACATAGAAAAGTGTAAGTCTTCATATTCTCCCGTCTTTACCACTCCGGCAAACGGAAACACGCGACCGTAATCAGAAGACGGGATAAAATCCGTGATCTCCTCATCTTTAATTCTGGTAAAAACAGGATCCCCTGCTGAAGCCGGCTGGTATGCAGACCAGTCGAGCTGCACTTCTGTACTGTTTCGATCTTTCGGATCAGAAGATGCGGGCACATATCCTTCCATTTCCGCAAGTTTCTGGCCTTCCTCCGAAAGGATCCAGTTAAAGAGGATCCGGGCCGGAGCATTTGTTCCCGTCGATTCCGGAATAACAACATAATATGCTGTACGGAAAGCGTACTCACCTTTTCCGATCGTTTCCGTGTCAGGCATGACATCATTGACCTTAAGGATCTTAAGGCCATCCGCCATTTTCATATTCTTCGCATAATAGTAAGGAGTATATCCGATTGCACCGGCAGAGTTGTCATAAGATTTGACCACATTGATCAGGCCGCCCATATCTTCCGGCATCAGTTCTTGCGGCGCATCCATCATCTGAAGATCTCCCATAACAAGATTCTCCATCATGACCTGGGAGCCGGCCGTCTTATTTCTCTGTACCGCGACGATCTCTTTATCTTCTCCGCCTACTTCTTTCCAGTTCTTGATCTCACCTGTATAGATCTTCTGGATCTGCTCTGTAGTCAGTGACTCAACGGGATTGGATGTATTAACTACGAATACCAAGGCTTCTGCAGAGAAAGGTTCCATCTCATACTGGAAATTACGGCTCTTCATCTCATCAAAAACTGACTGCGCAGGTTCGGCAACGATCAGAATATCCGCTTCCCGATCCATCAGATAACCGAAAGAAGCGGAGGTCTTATGAAACTGAAGCATCTGATCAGCTTCCGACCTGGAAACACCCAGCAGTACCGATGTAATCGCCGTGGCCATCGGCTTTGTCGAAGTCGATCCGTCGATCACCGGATATCTTACATTCTTAAAATTGTATACTGCAGGTTCCGGGTCCGTAGAAGAAGTCTCAACAGGGGTCGGTTCCGTGGTTGTTTCAACTACGGAAGACTCCGTTGTTTCAGTAGTAGTTCCCGTGGAACTTTCTTCAATGTTTTTCTTCTTACAGCCTGCTGACAGAACCATCGCAGAGATCAAAACGATGGACATGATCCTTCTTTTCATAGACACACCCTCCCTATACCTTGTCATAAAATTAGACAATCTACATCGATGTTTTTATTTCGCTTTTACGAAGATTTTTTCACCCGATCGTCAGGCCAAAGAAATGGCATCCGGGGCATCGTTTGATCAATTCATAATTGAGTTCTTCCCGGTCGGTCTTCGGAATCGCGACCCACCTCAGCTTCTTCTTTCCGTTCTTAAAGAAGATATCCATCCGGTATTCATTTTCCATCATCGCGCGCATATAAGCATTCTTCGCTCGCGCGCGGATCGCTGATTCCGTCATCACAACTTTGGTAAACGTGATCTGTTCAATCTCCTTCAGCGGGACAACAAACTGTTCCGGACTGATCAGATAATCCTTTGTCAGTATAATGATCGAGCTCACTCCATCCTCATCGAGATAGAACGCTTTCGTATCATCCGCGAGAAGCTGTGCGCGAAGTTGCTCCTTGCCATAAGTTCTGATCGTTTTGTTATAGTTTTCCCTGCCGCGAACGCTAACTAAGTAAAACGGGACGAAAACAAGCCCGTCAAGAAAAACGAGGATGAGGAACGCATAAAAAGCTTCTTTGTAATTCGGAGTCACGAATATGTTAACGATTATGCCCGCGATACAGATAATCGTACCGATGATACAGACCACAAACATGAGTCCCCAGAGGGACATTATCTCTTTCCAATCCTCTTTAACCGAAGACCTTTTCAGCACGGTTTCAACTTTATTTTCCGGAACCGGACCTACCATATAGAACAACCCCTTGCCTTGTAATTTGCCTTCCCCATAACCAGTATATCAGAAATATCAAATTATCAAACGGCAAAAAAGCAGAGAAATCAGGATGATTTCTCTGCTTTAGAGTTTTTGTTTAGAAATTGTGCTTACTCTTCGTAAAGAGCGGTGGAAAGATATCTGTCACCGGAGTCAGGAAGAAGAACGACGATGTTCTTTCCTGCATTTTCCGGACGCTTTGCAAGCTCGAGTGCTGCGAAAGCTGCTGCACCGGAAGAGATACCTACAAGTACGCCTTCCTGTCTGCCGATCTTTCTTCCGATATCAAATGCATCTTCATTGGATACAGGGAATACTTCGTCATAGATGCTGGTGTCGAGTGTCTCCGGAACGAAGCCTGCGCCGATACCCTGGATCTTATGGGAACCGGAACGGCCCTCAGAAAGAACAGGAGAATCCTTCGGCTCAACAGCAACGATCTTTACGCCCGGGTTCTTTTCCTTGAGAAAAGCACCTGTACCTGTGATCGTTCCGCCTGTACCAACGCCTGCTACGAAGATATCTACTTTTCCGTCAAGGTCTTCCCAGATCTCCGGACCTGTCGTTGCCTTATGGATGGCCGGGTTAGCCGGGTTGGTGAACTGTGACGGGATCAGGCTGTCCGCGATCTCCTGGTGAAGTTCTTCTGCTTTAGCGATCGCGCCCTTCATGCCTTTACTGCCTTCACTGAGCACCAGCTCGGCCCCGTACGCCTTCATCAGTTTTCTTCTTTCAACTGACATGGTGTCCGGCATAACAATGATGGATCTGTATCCGCGTGCAGTAGCAACTGCTGCCAGGCCGATACCGGTGTTACCGGATGTCGGTTCGATGATCGTTGTGGTCGGCTTCAGGATACCCTTTGCCTCCG
>CAMYWO010000119.1:0-4431 GCA_947302815.1 uncultured Clostridia bacterium
GATCCTGAGATCTGTAAGAAGTGTTCTCTGTGCGCTAAGAAGTGCCCGGTCAACGCAATTACAGGTGAGGTTGGTAAGGTAGCTTACTCCATCGATACAACAAAGTGCATCAAGTGCGGCGCTTGTATCGAGAACTGTAAGTTCAAGGCTGTTCAGAAGAGATAATTCAAGTGACGATTCAATTCGAAAAAGGAGTGTGAAACAAATGGATATGGTTAATGTTACCATTGATGGGGTTTCGGTACAGGTTCCTTCGAACTACACCGTTCTTGAAGCTGCTAAACAAGCCGGCATTAAGATTCCGACCCTGTGTTATTTAAAAGATGTCAATGAAGTTGGCGCCTGCCGCGTCTGCCTCGTTGAAGTTGAGAAGGCCCGTGCTCTTGCTGCTGCCTGCGTTATGCCGGTAAGTGAAGGTATGGTCGTTCATACAAATTCTAAGAAGGTTCGTGATACACGTAAGGCTACACTCGAGATGATCCTCAGTGATCATAACCGTGACTGCCTGTCCTGTATCCGTAACAAGAACTGCGAACTTCAGACTCTGGCTGAAGAATATGGTATCCGTAAGGTTACTTTTGAAGGCGTAAAGAGCCCGTCCGTTTATGATGACAAGTCTTTCTCCATCGTTCGTGATGGTAGCAAGTGCGTCAAGTGCGGTCGTTGCGTATCTGCTTGTAAGAAGCAGGGAATCGGCGTTCTTTCCTTCCTCAATCGTGGATTCAGCACTTCTGTTGGTCCGGCTTACGATATCTCCATGGCAGATGCTCCGTGTATCTACTGCGGTCAGTGTATTGTAGCTTGCCCGGTAGGCGCTCTGCATGAGAAGGAAGAGACTGATAAGGTATGGGCTGCTATTCAGGATCCGTCCAAGCACGTTGTTATGCAGGTTGCTCCGGCTGTCCGTGCTGCAATCGGTGAAGAGTTTGGTCTCCCGATCGGAACTCGTGCAACAGGTAAGATGTTCGCAGCTATGAAGCGTCTCGGTGCTGATAAGGTTTATGACACCAACTGGGGTGCTGACCTTACCATCATGGAAGAGGGAACAGAGCTCCTCAACCGTATTCAGAACGGTGGAGTTCTCCCGATGATCACTTCCTGTTCTCCGGGATGGATCCGCTTCTGCGAATTCTATTACCCTGAGTTCATCCCGAACCTTTCTACATGTAAGTCTCCGCACGAGATGGAAGGTGCTGTCATTAAGTCATACTATGCTCAGAAGAACAATCTGGATCCTAAGGATATCGTAGTTGTTTCCGTAATGCCTTGTACTTCTAAGAAGACTGAGGCTGCTCGTGAGCAGCTCGTAAATGCTGACGGTCTGAAGGATGTTGATATTGTAATCACCACACGTGAACTGGCTCGTATGATCCGTGAAGCAGGTATGGATTTCAACTCTCTTCCGGATGAAGGTCCGGATCAGGATCTCCTGGGCGAGTACACAGGTGCTGCCGTTATCTTCGGTGCAACCGGTGGTGTTATGGAAGCTGCTGTACGTACAGTTGCCGACATTCTCGAAGAAAAAGATCTGCCTGAGTTCGAGTACAAGGCAGTTCGTGGCGTTGATGCTGACATTAAGGAAGCCGAGCTCACCCTCGGTGGTAAGAACATCCGCGTAGCTGTTGCCCACAGTACAGCTGCAGCGAGAAAACTCCTTGATTCGATCAAGGACGGTTCCGCTCCTGAGTATACCTTTATTGAGATCATGGGTTGCTCCGGCGGATGCGTCTGCGGTGGCGGTCAGCCTCAGGTTCCTGCTCAGAAACTTATGGATATCGATATCCGCGCAGAGCGTGCGAAAGCTCTCTACGAGGAAGACGAAATCATGCCGCAGCGTAAGAGCCATAAGAACTCTCAGGTCGATAAGATCTACAAGGAATTCCTCGGTGCTCCGAATGGTCACCTGGCTCACGAACTCCTGCACACAACTTACGCCAAGAGAGAGATCTATCCGGATTCTGTACTCGGAGAGTAAGTCCTGTAAGCAAACAAATTCAAAAGAGCGTCCCTTGCGGACGCTCTTTTTTTGTTCAAACAGGGAACGCTTAAAGAATGATATAATTAATTTGTTTGAATCAGATCATCTGAAAAGGAGATCACAATCCGGGGCAGGGAAGACATGAATACATATAATGCATCTGATTTTCATAACGATAAGGACTCAGGGCAGAAGGTGCTTTCCGGTATGAAGTCCTTTTTTCAATCTTCTTTGGATATCCGTTTTAAGTCATTTTTCCTAATGGCTGTGATATTTCTTTTTCTTCCGATTGCTATCTTTTTTATGGGATATCTAAGACCTTTGCCGGGAATCCTGTTTACCACTGTCTTAGTTACTCTTGTCGTGTTTTCTGTAAGGGATTGTAGAAGAGATGCAGAGAAGGCTTTGGTCATGGAAAATGATTCGCTTTCCGTACCAATGTGGTTCTTGTTCGGTACGATCTTTTTTGCTGTGGCAGTAACAATCGTTACCGGAGTAGGGGAGTTCGTATGGTCCACTTACGATCATGCTTTCCGCCGTGCAATCCTTCGCGATCTGATCTCGTATAAGTGGCCGATCGTATATGATCCTTCCACCCAGTCGAATCCGGAAGTGGTGAAACTACTCGGAATCACTAAGCCTCAGGGT
Organism: uncultured Clostridia bacterium; assembly: GCA_947302815.1. GTDB lineage: Bacteria > Bacillota > Clostridia > Saccharofermentanales > Saccharofermentanaceae > Scatonaster. The sequence continues at coordinate 2,627 of CAMYWO010000119.1, forward strand.
TTCGTCTATTATTTTACTTACTGGATGCCGGCTGCTTTGACCGGAAAACTCTTCGGTTTCAATTTTGCGAATGTCTTTCTTGTACTATGGAACGCATTCGGGATATTCCTCACGCTCATCGGCATGTGCTTTTTCTGCAGAAGAACTACTATGGCTGCCTGGTTTACATATCTGTGCTTTGACGGTATGACGTTTATACCGAACCTTGTTCATGGAATCATCCCTTATTCTACATTGAGATGGCTGGAGGGATATGTCCCGCATATGGAGTTCGTCAGTAACTACAGTAATATCTGTAATGTATTTAATCAGGTGATTCCTTGTTATCTCATCGTCGTACTGATCATGCTTTCCAGAAACAATCGGAATACCGGTCTTCTCGGAGGTGCGATGTTTGCCTATTCGCCATGGGCGACGATCGGAATGATTCCTATTGCGCTTGTCGGATTGTTTAGGAAAAAAGTCCGCGCCGGATCGATCCGGCAGTCTGTTCTGAATCTGTTAAGTCCCGGAAACCTTATATTCCCGACGTTGGCTCTGGTCGTTTTCGGTTCTTTTTACGAGGCAAATAGTAATGCAGTAGAGATAAGCGGATTTACCTGGAAATTCTATTCGAATATCGGTGATTATTTGCTTTGCTATCTAGTATTGATCATTATCGAGATCGTGCCTGTAGCTCTGCTGGCACTTCTTGGAAACCGGAAAAATCCATTCTACTGGGTATCTGTCGGGACGCTTCTTGTTTTCCCGCTGTACCGGATCAGTCTGCAGAATGATTTTCTCATGAGGGGAACGATGCCAGCACTGTTCGTGCTTTGTATACTGTTCTGTGCAGCCATCCCTGAATACTTTAAAAGAAAAGTTTTGAGCCGCGTCGTACTCTTCAGCTGTGTGGCGATGTCATATGTTGCTGTCTCTATGGGTGTATGTGTGTTGGCGGCTTCTTTCGGATCACAGAAATGGCCGAATGACGATATTGTCTCCCTGGGTAATATCAGTACGACGGAATATGTCTATACAATCAAGGATCAATTCTTTGTAGAAGAGTATGAGGATTCTTTCTTCTTTACGTATCTGGCAAAGTAGTCGTGCGCTTGTACGAAGTCAGTGTTTCAAAGTGATGAGAACAAAACAGAAAAGGGACGTCTCTTAGGTGAGACGTCCCTTTTCGGGTTTCAGATGAATTAATGATCAAGAGTGCTCAAGAGCCAGTGTTCTGGTTGTCAGATCGCAAACCTCAGCAGGTCCGTAGTACTGGATAGCACCCGGATATGTGAAGGATGTCTCAACAGCCCACTTCTCACGGTTAGCTTCAAAGAACTTGAACGGCTTGCCGTCGAGCTCTACGAGAGCCTTTCTGATAACCGGCTTATCTTCGCCGTTTCTTCTTTCCATGTTCATCATCTTTGTGATCGGCATACCGCCTGCGATCCACTCTTCAGCCGGCTTGGAGATGTTGGATACCTTGGAGAGGTAACCTGTGAAACCATACTGGATCAGCATGAAAGCGTTGAAGCCGAGAGAGTAGCAGTAGTCTGCATCGAAGTTAGACGGGAAAGCGCAACGGCCTTCGTAACCGAAGAAGTGGTGCTGAGCACCGAACTTGCCCTTGTATGTGCCGGCTTCTTTTCTCTTAGCGAGCTCAGCCTTAACCATTTCGGAGAAGAGCTTCTCGGACTCGATGAGGGAAACCTGAACGTTACCGTGCGGGTCACGCTCGAGGAAGAGCTGCTGCTGGATGCCCTGCGGGAGGATATCGAATACCTTGAATGCATCAGCGGAAAGACCGGACTTGATGAACTCGT
>CAMYWO010000120.1:0-4420 GCA_947302815.1 uncultured Clostridia bacterium
GCCAGAAGATAGAGGTAATACGGATGATCCATCTTCTTCTGTTTTCCGTTATCTTCGATGTTGTAGTAGGTCAGAACTGAAATTGCTATTGCGATGAAAGGCAATAGCAACTTCAGAACTGTAAAAAGTTTTTTTCTCATGAAAACCTCTTTATCAGTTAATTGTTCACCTCGACAAATGCGCCGTTCTCATATTTATATGAATCCGGGACGCCCTCGAGCCGGGTGAATGCCTTATCAATAAATGCTTTCGGATCTGCCGCCTTCAGTTCACCGATCCTTACGAGTTCCGTCGCCGCATTCTCGATCGTAACTGCCGCGATACTTACGGACGGTCCGTAGTTATAGGATGCCAGGAGCGATGCATTGACCTCGACGTCACCGGAACACTGGTTATGTTCGATCTGGATCCTTGCCGCTTCTTTCGGATTTGCCTGTACAAAAGCACTAGCCTTCAGCATGGCTCTGGTATATGCAGCGGCTGCCTTCGGATTTTCTTTCGCAAGTCTTGTTGTAACGAATGCCATACAGCAGTATTCATTTTGAAACTTCTCATCGGTACTGAGATCGAGGATCTTCTTAAAGCCGTATTCTTTTTCCGCGCTGTAGGCGACCGGATCGTGAAGAGCGACTACATCGACCGCACCGTTTTCCAGTGCCAGCGGAAGATCCGTCAGTCCATATACGACCCACTCGACTTCGAGGTTTTCGGTCGTCACGCCGATACCGTTATCGTAAAGGAGTCTCTTCAGGGCGATGACCGAGGAATCTCCGATACCCGGAACACCGATCTTCTTTCCCTTCAGGTCGGCGATGGAATTGATCCCCGAACCTTCTTTTACATAATACTTCGTACATCCTGTATGAAGTCCTGCGGTAAATGTGATCTCCAGTCCGTTATCGATCTGCGGGATCATCGCACCGGCGAGCTGTGTCGATGCATCGACTTTATTGGAAGCGACCAGATCCGAAAGATTATTCAGGTCGATCTCCTCGACTCTCCATGTGACCCCTGCCTTACTGAACTCCTCTTCGAAGTACCCGTTGTCGATCGCGATGTGAAGAGGGGCCAGACAGAGCGAACCGTTCGCGGTTCCGATGATGACATCTACATCGCCGCTGCTCTGTCCGCCGGCGGCTGTCGTTCCTTCGCTTTTCTTTTTCTTGCTACAGGCTGTCATACTCGTTATACCTACTGCCGCGACAAGCATCACGGATAATAATTTTCTAATTGTTCTCTTCATGTGTTTCATTCCTCCCTTTACTTTTGCAGAAAGAAAAAACCGGCGAATCTTCTTCACCGGTTTCCATGTTGCTTCCGGTGATCTTTCGTCACCGGTCATGTTGCTTCCGACCGGCTCTCTTTCTGCTTGAAAAGAGCATATCATTGATCTCCGGTCTTGAATAATGCTTAACTTTTATCGTTTGCGATAACCCGTTTCTATCACAAAAAAGCACCTGTTTTCAGGTGCTTTTCGCTATGGATCACTCTTTATATTTCAGAAGTTCATCGATATACCGCTGGCCGATCTCGCTTAACTTGTGATTGGCGCGGACGATATACCCGATCGTGAGTGGATCCTCTTCTTTCAGTTTGATCGTCACGACATCCCGCTTGAGCGCGAGGCTCTCCGTCATGACACCTGTGCCGATCGAGTACCCGTTCATCGCTGCCATCAGTTCGGCTGAAGTAGCTCGGTCATTGGTCTTGATCAGCTTATCGAATTCATAGTCGCCGAGCGCTTCTTCCGTCAGATAGAAATCATTCTCGCTGCTCTGGTCAAAAGAGATGCACGGATAATCTTTCAGATCCTCCAGCGAAAGCTCTTCTGCCTTCGCCATCGGGTGGTCTTTCCAGACATAAACGAACGTCTCTCTCGTGATAAGCGGAGTGAACTCCAGCTGGTACTCACGGAAAAGCTTTCTCATCACTTTCTCATTCGTTTTGGAAAATGCAACGACACCGACTTCACTATCGAGGCTGCGGACATTCGAGAGGACCTCATCCGTTCGCGTCTCGTGCACGGCGAAGGTGTACTTGCCGTTATCGTATTCTTTGACGACATTGATAAAAGCATGCACTGCAAATACATAGTGCTGCATGGACACGCTGAAATGCTTCTTATCGAGATCCCGGTCGAGATAGCGGTCCTCGATCAGTTCATACTGGCTGACCGCTTCCTTCGCATATGCGAGGAATTCTTTTCCCGGATCCGTCAGGCGGATACCCTTATTCGTCCGCTCGAAAAGCTGGATATTCAGTTCCTCTTCGAGTTCACGGATCGTTGACGAAAGTGCCGGCTGCGACACGAAAAGACGGCTCGCGGCCTCGCGGAAAGACTTGGAACTTGCGATCGCGATCACATATTTCAGCTGAAGTATCGTCATAGCGGCATCACTTCTCCTTTGATGGTTTCTTCGCTCCTGCCTTCTTGTTTACGAATTTCAATTCCTGTTTCTTGGCGCTGACCAGTGTACCGTTTTCTACCGAGTTGACCAGGAAGGTATTACCGCCGACCGTGACATCGTCTCCGATCACTGTCTCCCCGCCCAGGATCGTCGCACCGGAGTAGATCGTAACATTGTTACCGATCGTCGGATGTCGCTTGACACCACTTAATTTCTGGCCGCCTCTTGTCGAAAGGCCGCCGAGTGTCACGCCCTGGTAGATCTTGACATGCTCACCGATATTCGTCGTCTCACCGATGACGATACCCGTACCGTGATCGATAAAGAAGTGCCTGCCGATAGTGGCTCCCGGATGGATATCGATACCGGTAATGCTGTGGGCATACTCGGTCATCATACGCGGGATCATGGGCACACGGAGAAGATGCAGTTCATGTGCGATACGGTAGACCGAAACAGCGAATAATCCCGGATACGAGAAGATGATCTCTGCCTTGCTCTTGGCCGCCGGATCACCTTCGAAGCCCGCATCGACATCCGTCTCCAGACTCGCTCTGATCTCCGGGATCTTCTTCATAAATGCCAGGGTCAGTTCTTTCGCTTTTTTATCCAGAACATCCTGCGGTGCTGCCGCAAATTCATCAGTGTATTTCAGCACGATCGCGACCTGCTTCTTCAGATGGAAGATCACATCCTCGATCGTAGCAGACATCGTATTCTTCAGGGTATAGACCCGGAATACCTTATCGCTTAAGTATCCGGGATAAAGGATCTTCAGAAGATTATCGACGACAGAGATGATCACCTCTTTATCCGGCTGATGATGCACATCGATCGCATTGATCACCCGGTCATCCTCGTAGTCTTTTATGATCAGATCCACTACATTCTGGATCTCTTTATCATTATATGATCCCATAAAGGTTCTCCTTTTTACTTTCACTTATCCGTCTTCAGGCTTTCTCCACCACATGATCACGGATGCGGTCCATACACTCCGTTAGGGTCGCTCTCGGAACGGCAATATTGATCCTCTGGAAACCTGCACCATTCGTTCCGAAGATCACACCGCTGTCGAGCCACAGTTTTGCCTCGTGGATGATCCTTCTATCGATCTCCTCCGGCGAAAGTCCCGTGCCACGGAAGTCCAGCCACATAAGGTAAGTGCCCTCTCCGTCGATCACTTTGACGCCGGGAAGATTCTCCTCTGTATATTTCTTTACAAAAGCAATGTTCTCCTTGATGTACGAGATCACGTGCTCATACCATTCCTCGCCATGCTCATAGGCCGCCTGTGTCGCCGTAAGGCCCAGTGCCGAGAGCTGGCTGATACCTGCCGCATCGACCTGCTTTTTAAAGGGTCTTCGGATCGTCGCATTCGGAATAAAGATATTGCTGATCAGCATGCTAGCAAGATTAAATGTCTTACTTACAGAAGTACATACGATACAGTGATCCTCAAACTCTTTCTTCACTTTCGCAAAGACCGTGTGTTCCCCGTAAAGAGCGAAATCGTTATGGATCTCATCGGCCACGACGAGCACATCGTGTTTTAAGCAGATATCGCCAAGTTTCTCCAGTTCTTCTCTTGTAAACACGCGGGACGTCGGGTTCTGCGGGTTACAGAGGAAAAAGAGCCTGATCTTGTTCTCGACGATCTTTTTCTCGAAATCTTCAAAATCGATGTGGTACCGGTTGTCTTCTCCGAGCACAAGATCGTTACTTACAATGACGCGCTTATTGTCCTCGATGACTTCGGAAAAAGGATAATATACCGGCTGCTGGATCAGTACCGGATCGCCCTCTTTGGTAAACGCTTTGACCGCCATTGCGAGTGCGAATACCACGCCCGGTGTTTTCACGAGCCATCTCGGATCGACATCCCAGTCGTGATGGCGCTTCATCCATCCCGCGACTGCATTAAAGTATGCGTCGTTATGGATATCTGCACCGGTCTCCGTATAGCCGAAGATCGCGTGCTTCGTTCTCTCGATGACGGCATCCTCGACATA
>CAMYWO010000121.1:0-4394 GCA_947302815.1 uncultured Clostridia bacterium
AGGAAACATACCACAAAGACAGTTACCTCAAGCTTCATCCGACAGGACCGAAGCATGACTATAACTACCACACCGAGGCGATGGACCGTGCGATGGAAGGCGGAATCGATGATGTCGGACTGGGAGTGCTTTTCGGTCTGGAACTTTATAAGTATGAATTTGCAGGACTTATCATGCATGCTGAGCATCTGGAAGCCGTACACGGTGTCGGTCCGCATACGATCAGTGTTCCGCGTGTAAAGCGCGCGGATGATATCGATCCGAACGAGTTTGACGGTGGTATCGATGATCAGACATTTGAAAAGATCATCGCCTGCATCCGTCTGGCAGTTCCTTATACCGGTATGATCATCTCGACAAGAGAGAGCCAGCAGGTGCGTGAGAAGGCACTGAAGATGGGTATTTCCCAGATCAGCGGCGCCAGCAGAACTTCTGTCGGCGGATATACGGAAGAAGAACGTCCGACGGATACGGAGCAGTTCGATGTTTCCGACCAGAGAACGCTTGATGAAGTTGTCAGATGGCTGATGGAGACCGATCATGTACCGTCATTCTGCACGGCATGCTATCGTGAAGGCCGTACGGGCGACCGTTTCATGAGCCTTTGCAAGAGCGGCCAGATCCTGAACTGCTGCCACCCGAATGCGCTGATGACGCTTGCGGAATTCCTTGTAGACTATGCTTCCGAGGAGACCAAGAAGGTAGGCTGGGCGCTGATCGAGAAAGAACTGGCGAAGATCCCGAAAGATAATGTCCGTGAGGTCTGTGCTAAGCATATCGAGGAGATCAAAAATTCCAACAGCCGCGATTTCCGTTTCTGATATACAGAAGTACCCGAATCGTTGCAATATGCTCCTCCGATGTTAAAATGGAATAGGCATTGGGTACATTGGGGAGAAGAATATGGATAATAGGTTTCGCTACGATGCGTTTATCAGTTATCGTCACTGTTTTCCGGACAGTGAGATAGCGCAAAATCTTCAGAAAAAACTGGAAAACTTCCGTCTTCCGAAGGCAATCATCGAAAAAACCGGCAAGAAACGGTCTCTTCGCGTTTTTCGCGATGAGACCGAACTTTCCGTTGCCGATGATCTTTCAGACGCGATCTCAACTGCCCTCTGGGAATCAAAATATCTGATCTGTATCTGTTCTCCGCAGTATCTGGAGTCCGTCTGGTGTATGAAGGAGATCAATGAATTTCTCCGATTCAACGATAAAAAGCATATTTTTTTAGTGCTTGCTGACGGTGAACCGGAGACGGCATTCCCTGAAGTTCTGGTCTATGAGGACGTATTTCAGATGGGACCTGACGGGCATCCCCTGAAATTCAGACAGTATAAGGAACCTCTTGCAGCGGACTGCAGAGGCGAATCTTCTAAAGAAAGAAAAGCAAAGTCAGGTATTGCGGTGGTCCGTCTGGTTGCCGGGATCATGGGGCTCTCATACGATGAGCTTTCGCAAAGACACAGAAAAGAAGAGTACAACCGGACAAGAAATCGTGTCCTTGTGGTTTTCGGTGTGCTTCTTGCGATCATCGCCGTCTGTGTTTTCTTTCTTGCCCGTATCTCCAGACAGAAGGTTCAGATCTCGAGACAGCAGGAGGAACTCCAGGCCCATAAGGATGAGATCGAAGCGCAAAAGAATACCATACAGCAGAAGTATGAGGATTCGATCGCGGGCATCTCGGAAAACCTTCTTCGTGACGGTAAAAGAAAAGATGCCGTATATGCGGCAAGAAGCGTACTCCCGGATAATAAGACGGAAGGCTATAGCGATTCTGCCTTAAAAGCACTCTCTGGCGCGCTGGGGATCTATGAGTTTCCCGATCTGGTTGTTTCAGACGATTCGATCCAGTTTCCGTGCGCCATATCCAATTACAATGTGTCTCCTTTTGGCGGGTATATTGCGGTTCTGGGTCTTGACCAGAATAGATTTGTTATGGACGTTTCGAGCGGTAAGATGCTTCTCCGCTATCAGGATACGCAATATGCGGATTGCGTTTTTGACGGAGACCGCGGAGTCGTGTTTCAAAGAGATAATGAAAACTACAAATATCTCGATTTTGCATCCGGTACGGAAACGGATCTCGGCCTCGGTGATGTGAAACTCATTTCCGATCCGCTGGGAAACGGATATGCGTCAATAACTGATGATGAAATAGTAATTTTCCGTGGGCCGGAAGCTCTCTGCCGTCTTGATGTACGAGGGGAATCGCTGCCGGATACGGTTAAGATCCGATCTTTTGCTTATGTATTCTTTTCCATTGATGGGAATGAAGCCTGTATAATTATCTCGGATTATGATTCGGGAACGACATATGTATATTCTGCGGATCTCAAAAATGGAAGTGTTCAAAACAGATTTACCGATCGTTCAGGGATCATTGATTGCTGCACGGATGGGAAGACGATGCTTAGTTTGAAATCCGGATCGCAAACGAGCGTGATTCTTTGTGCAAAAGATCTTGCCACCGGTAAAGAAGTGCTTTCCTCGAAGTACAATGTCGCGATGACACCTTCCGGATTTGCCGTTTTCGGGGACGACATTGTTTATTATACTCAGAATAAAATCTATATTTATGATCTCGATTTCGGATTGAAAAAAACGATCGACACTGATACCGAGCTTTCTGCATATATTTTTACTCCGGAAGGAATTGCCATTTTTGACACGCAGGACGGATGTTATCTGATCCGGAATGGTGAATGCCGTTTCTTTGATCCGGATATGGATGATACCAATCTGATTCTGTCCAAAGAATTTGCGGACGGAACGCTGTTCCTCAGTACAACAGGGAATAATCAGATCGATACCTTTTCATATAGAGAAACAGATTACCTGAAACCATATGCCGATACTCCGGTTTCTTTTTCGATCCGGAATAAGTTAGACGATCCTGAAATTCCGGCACTTGAGGATAAGGTGATGAAAAAGGAAAAGGAATTCAGCCGGAACATGATCTATGAAGTGATCATGTGTGAAAATGCAGATTATGCGGCCTTCCAGTTATGGGACGGGGAAGTCTGTGTATACAGCCGGTCGACAGGTGACCGTGTAAAGACTTTATATCCGGCGGACGGATATGTCTGGTCGTTCTATTATGATGCATCCTGCGGGAATTACTACATCGGAACAGAGAACTCGGTTGAGGTATTTGACAGTGAGTTCAGAAGCATCGGAAGTATATCCGGCTGCAATCTGTCCGGATACGACGGGGCAACAGGGCACCCGGTCGTAACGCATAGGCGGGGAGATGACCTTGATTATTATCTTGTCGTGCCGGTCAGCTATGAAGAACTGATCTCACTTGCCGATGATCTTCTTTCCGGGTATGAACCCAGTCAGAGGGTAAGGGAAAAGTACGGATTGTCGTAAGCTCAGTAAAAAGCGGCTTCCCGGGATTCCGGTAAGCCGCTTTGTTTTTACTGCTTGTATGTGTCAACGATTTCCAGATCGACCAGCGCTTTGTTTCTGTAATTGAGATCTTCACGAAGTGTGAAGCCCTGTGCTTCCCAGAACGCGTTGCCGAGATCGTTGGTTTTGAAAGCGACCAGAGCGACCTTTTTGATGCCTTCTTTATTCAGCGCTTCAAGGGCAAGATCAACGAGCTTGCTTCCGATGCCCAGCCGCCTGTGATCCGGTGAGATAGACATGTGCTGGATGTATCCACGTCTTCCGTCATGACCGCAGAGGATCACGCCGACCACGTGGCCGTCTATTGTTGCCACAAAAGAAGTGGTGGGATTTCTCTGAAGATACTTAGCGATGCCTTCTTTTGAATCGTCTGTGGAATTCAGTCCGTTATGACAGGCGATCCAGATCGGATACACCTCGTCATAGTCCTCGATTGTCATAAGTCTGTAGTTAATCATATTCGTACCTCGTAATAGAAAAGGGACCGTATTTCTACGGTCCCTTGGATGATCCTTTATTCAGTCAGCGAATCAGAGAAGACCATTCTTCTGCTTCATCTTGGCGTTGACCTTCATCGGGAGACCGAAGCAGTTGATGAATCCGCCTGCGTCTGCCTGATTGTAAACGTCGTCAGCCTCGAAGGTTGCGATTTCCGGATCATAGAGAGAGAACGGAGAAGTGGTGCCTGCCGGTGTGCAGTTACCCTTGTAGAGCTTCATACGGACTTCACCGGTAACAACTTCCTGTGTCTTATCTACGAATGCGGAGATTGCCTCACGGAGCGGGTGGAACCACTGGCCGTAGTAAACGAGTTCGGAGAACTTCTGGGCTACGAGATCCTTGTAGTGGATCGTGTCACGCTCAACTGTGAGAAGTTCGAGCTCACGGTGAGCAGCGAAGAGAAGTGTTCCGCCAGGTGTCTCATAAACGCCACGGCTCTTCATACCAACGAGACGGTTCTCAACGATATCAGCGATACC
>CAMYWO010000122.1:0-4387 GCA_947302815.1 uncultured Clostridia bacterium
TCATCTTCCATCCGATGAAGTCGAGATTATGCTCATGTTTCTGTTTTACACTCTTGTAGAGCGGCATGATTACTCTGGCATCACAGTGATGATGCTGAAGTTCAACCGGCAGGGCGCCGACAACGTCCGCCAGACCGCCAACCTTTGCAAAAGGATATACCTCCGAAGAGACAAACAGGACCTTCACTTTGTTCATACGATAGCTCCTTTACCGATCACGACCGGATAATCCTTGTGTCCTACAAGTTTGATTCCCGGACGGACTACAGAATTTTTATCAAGGATAACATTCTCCAGATAGCAGTTATCTGAAATATGCACATCCTGCATGATAACACAGTTTTTGATCGTACAGTTCTTACTTACCGCAACACCGCGGAACAGGATCGACTCAGTAACATTACCGGAGATACGGCAGCCATCGGATACGATAGCATCAGTTACCTTACAGTCATCCGAATACAGTGTCGGAGCCTCATCCTTGACCTTCGTGAAGATCGGCATACCGTTCCAGAAGAGCTCGGCACGGATCTGGTTATTCAGAAGCATCATGGACGAATTGAAGTAAGACTGTATATTGTTGATACGGAGTACCAGCCCTTTATATTCAAAGGCGTGAACTCTGAGCGTATCATACTTCTTAACGAAAGAATGGATACCTACATGATTCGTACCGCGTGCCATCATCTCGGCGATAAGATCGATCAGGAGTTCACGGCGCATTACGATGATACCCATACTGCTCTTGGTAAAAGAACTCTTCTCCGGATTAAACAGCAGATCCTTGACCCAGCCTCTTCGGTCTACATCCAGGATATAGTTCGGACCGCCGAACTTCGTACCGTCGCGGTTATACATTACGGAGATATCCGCACCGCAGGCCTTGAAGTCTTCTACGAAATCAGTAAATGTCGTATTCAGGATAACGTTACTTGCCGCCATGATGACATACGATGCATTGCTGGAACGTACAAAATCGAGAAGACCGGCCATCTCTTCATCTCCCTGTACCGAGGTCGCCTCAGAATTAACGTACGGCGGCAGGATATGAAGTCCGCCGGAGTTCTTTCTGTCGAGGTCCCAGGAAGAACCTGTTCCCAGGTGGTCCATCAGAGACTTATACTTCGTGTAGGTATGGATACCGATATTCTTGATTCCGGAGTTCACCATATTCGACAGCATGTAGTCGATGATACGGTATCTTCCGCCAAACGGTATTGCGGAGAGAGCTCTCGGCTTGGAAAGCTCGCCGAGCGTAATCTTCTTATTATCACCAAGGATCAAACCCATTGCATCAATAAACATTCTTTATTCCTCCCAACTTCCGATCATACCCGAAAGACTTCTTCGATGACATTGTCTTTCGCTGATACTCGAATATCCTTGTCAACCTGGCAGTTTGCAGGGATCACGGCGCCATCCTTGATCTTCAGGCCGCCCTCGATGACAACGATACCTTCCTGGCAGATCTTCTCATTCAGATACGGGCTCTTTCCCTTGACATCCGAACCGGCTTTTACGTTCTCACCGATGATCGTACCGGATGCTACGATACAGCGGTTAAGATGCGCTCCTGCTTTGACGGTTACGCCCGGGAAAAGCACACAGTCCTTGACTACCGCGCCCTTTTCCACCGTAACGGAGTTGGAAAGAACGGAGTGCTGTACAGATCCGAAGATCTGGCAGCCGTCGGTCAGCGCAGAACCTCTGACCTCAGCGCAATCACCCAGGAACTGGGAAGGCTTAACAGGGTTTCTGCTGTAGATTCTCCAGGAACGGTCGATGAGATTGATCTCATGCGGACGGTCCAGGATATCCATATTCGATTCCCAAAGGGAGGAGATCGTTCCTACATCCTTCCAGTAACCGGAGAAACGGTAAGCGCAGAGCTTGTTACCCTGCTCGAGAAGCATCGGAACGATGTTCTTACCGAAGTCATTATTAGACTTAGGATCTTCTTCGTCCTTGACGAGTGCTTTTCGAAGAACATCCCAGGTAAAGATGTATACACCCATGGATGCGAGATTACTTTCCGGCTTGGCCGGCTTCTCGACGAACTCGGTGATCACGTCAGTGCCTTCCTTGGTATTGAGGATGCCGAAACGGGAAGCTTCTTCCCACGGTACTTCGAGAACGGCCAGAGTCGCATCGGCTTCGTTCTCAATATGCTGACGGAGCATCTCCGCGTAGTTCATCTTATAGATATGGTCACCGGAGAGGATCAACACGTACTTCGGTTCGCAATCATCGATAAAATCACGGTTCTGGTAGATCGCGTTTGCCGTGCCCTTATACCAGTCGCTCTTTCCGGTCTTCTGGAAAGGTGGAAGGATAAAAGCACCACCGTTGTTACGGTCGAGATCCCACGGATGACCATTTCCGATATAAGTATTCAGCGCCAACGGCTGATACTGTGTCAGAACACCAACTGTTTCAATTCCTGAGTTTGCGCAATTGGAAAGTGGGAAATCGATGATGCGATAACGGCTTCCGAAAGGAACGGCCGGCTTAGCAATACTCTTTGTCAGCACGCCCAGTCTGGAACCCTGTCCACCTGCCAAAATCATTGCGACTACTTGCGCTTTCGCCATAATGAGAACCTCCGTTTATATAATCTCTTATTGTTTCTTCGTTGTTTTCGTCGACTTAGCAGACTTCGCTGCAGTTGTCTTTGTCTTCGCAGACTTCGATGTAGCGGACTTCGTTGTCTTCGCAGGAGCCTTCGAGTTCTTAGCAGAAGACTTCACGGACTTGGAAGTCTTTGATGCCGGCTTATCTTTGGCTGTCTTAGCCGAAGTCGTCTTGACCTTCTGGAAATAGATACCACCCAGAGGCGGAAGGTTTACCGAGATGTGACACGGCTTACCGTTCCATCCCTCTTCCACTGTTTTAAAAGTACCTCTGCTGTCGGTACCGTCTGGATAACCGGATCCGCCGTACTTCATGTCATCGGTATTCATCAGGATCTTATATCTGCCGCTCTCGGTCACACCGATGTTATAGTTCTCAAGAGGGACCGGAACCATATTGAGCGCCACATAGATATCTTCCTGATTCGCTACGCCCTTGCGCTTAAAGACAAAGACATTATTCTTCACATCGGATGCGTCGACCCATTCGAAGCCGCCCCATGAATGATCATCCTGCCAGAACTGCGCATTCTTAATGTAGAAATGATTAAGATCTGCGACATAATCCTGAAGGAGCTTATGGGATTCATACTGGAGCATGAACCACTCGAGCTGCTCATAGAATCTCCACTCGATAAACTGACCGAACTCAGATCCCATAAAATTCAGTTTCGCACCGGGGTGCGCCATCATGTACATAAACATCAGTCGGAGATTGGCGAACTTTCTCCATGTATCACCCGGCATCTTATCAATGAGGCTCTTCTTACCATGAACGACTTCGTCATGGGAAAGGCTCAGGATAAAATTCTCGGAGAATGCGTACATCATGGAGAAACAGAACTGGTCGTGATGCCACTCTCTCGCGTAAGAATCGGTCTGGAAGTAATCCAGCGTATCGTGCATCCAGCCCATGTTCCACTTGTGAGTGAAGCCAAGGCCGCCGTCAGATACAGGATGAGAGACCTTCGGCCATGCCGTGGACTCCTCGGCGATCATCATAACGTACGGATAATTCTCCGCCATGATCGTATTGAGGTTACGGATAAAGTCGATCGCCTCAAGGTTATCCGTGCCGCCGTAGATATTCGGAATATACTCGGTTCTTCCGTAGTCTCTGTAGAGCATACTGGATACAGCGTCCATACGGATACCGTCGAGGTGGAATTCCTCGATCCAGAAGACCGCGTTACTGATAAGGAAGGACTGTACTTCTGCCTTGGCGTAATCAAATACGAATGTGCCCCACTCCTTATGCTCACCGATACGCGGATCCTTATACTCATAGCAGGCAGATCCGTCAAAGCGGACAAGACCTTCCTGATTCTTCGGGAAGTGTGCAGGAACCCAGTCAAGGATAATGGAGATGCCGTTCTTATGCAGATGGTCTACGAAGAACTTAAAATCCGCCGGTGTTCCGAAACGGCTGGTAACCGCATAGTAGCAGATTACCTGATAACCCCAGGAATCATCGAGCGGATGCTCAAGGATCGGCATAAGTTCAACATGGGTATAACCCATCTTCTTACAATACTTCGCAAGATCCTTCGCGATCTCGCGGTAATTCATGAAGTTCCCGTCCTCATGTCTCTTCCAGGAACCTAAGTGGACTTCGTAAATGGAGATCGGTCGCGGATCGCACGCATGACCGCGCTTACTCGTGAAAGCCTCATCATGCCATGTGTAATCATTCGGATCGTAGAGGATCGAAGCATCGGCAGGTCTCGTCTCACAGTGTCTGGCATAAGGATCGACCT
>CAMYWO010000123.1:0-4363 GCA_947302815.1 uncultured Clostridia bacterium
CGGCGATGATCTGAGAAGATTACGGCAGCTTTTGGGTATGACCCAGAAAGAGTTTGCTGTTTTTACAAATGCTTCGAAAAGAACTGTCGAGAATTGGGAAAGCAAGGATGAGCCGATAAAAGGACCAATCGTAACGCTGGTTGAGATCCTCCGTAGACACCCTGAGATTGCCGAAAAACTGGAGACCCCGGAAACCCGGCTGAAATTGCGGTTGTGGTACATGTATGAAGATATGGTATGCACGGTCATTGACGTGGATGAGCCCAGGAGGATCGTGAGGATCAGAAACTATATCGACGATCCGCTGTTCCGTGCCTTTGGCAAAAACACTGAACCAAAATTTGAAGACTACGAGGAATTCCTGAAATCGCGCTGCTTCCCGGAAACCAGAGATAAGATCAAACTGGAATTAAAGCGCCTTGGTGTCCCGTTTTATGATCCGATCCTGATCATTGAGAAGACCGAAGGACGTATGGCGGATGATAAGTTCTGGATAAGAATAGAGAGGTGAGAGAATTGCTCCGGCTAAGTGATGCGGATATAAAGGATTTCAATAGACAGTCGTCGAAGGGCAATCAGCTGAAATTCTGTTTAGACGGTATCTGGTATAAGACTGACTACATGGGGTATGAAGGTCTCTCTGAATATGTGATCTCGAAACTTCTTGCTTTTTCTGATCTTCATCCGCACGAGTATGTGGATTATGAGTTGGAAGAGATCGAATATAACGGGAGTGTTTTTCGCACATGCAAGAGTAAGGACTTCACAGAAGGCTGGAATCTGATCACTCTGGAGCGGCTTTTTAAAGATACATACGGAACAGGATTAAACAAGATCATATATGGCACACCGGATCATAAGGAGCGACTGAAGATCCTTGTGGAACAGGTTGAGAGAACTACCGGACTCAAGGACTTCGGAATCTATATGAGCAAGCTCATCACTTTGGATGCATTGTTCCTGAACGAAGATAGACATACACACAATATTGCTGTGTTAACGAACGGGACCGGAGACTTCCGGCTAGCGCCGATCTTTGACAACGGAGCAGGTCTTCTTTCTGATACCGGCATGGATTATCCGATGGGAAGAGAACCGCTGGATCTGATCTCGAAAGTGAAGCCGAAGACTTTCTGCGATTCTTTTGAAGAACAACTGGAGATCTCTGAAAAAATGTATGGAGAGAATCTCCACTTTACGTTCGGAAATAACGAGGTGGAGGCCATCGTGGAAAAAGCAGGTATCTACCCCGAAGAGATCCGACGCAGAGTGATCGATGTGGTGATGGAGATGAAAAGAAGATATAGTTACCTCTTTACATAATGGGGCACAAAGCAGACATCTTCTATAGTAAACGAATCGTAGAATGCCCTTGATTTCTGACATTTCCGAAGGTAAACGATACATCGGTTGTGATTCGGAACGGGATGAGATAGAGTGCATTTGGAGGTGAGAATAATGGATGCATACAAATTCGGTTGCTTTGTAGCTGAAAGAAGAAAAGAACTGAATATGACACAGAAAGATCTGGCTGCAAAAATACTGGTAACCGACAAAGCTGTCAGCAGATGGGAAAGAGGATTAGGATTTCCGGATATAAATACTCTAGAATCTCTGGCGGATGCGCTGGGTGTGTCCATGATGGAACTCATGAAATCTGAAAGAATCGTTGAAAATGTCTCTACTAAGGAAACGGAAGATATCGTAAAGGATGTCGTGAACGTAGCGAGTCTCGAGGCCGAGGAAAAGCACAAGATCATTATATATACGTTTGCCGCGACCACATGTCTTCTTTCGATCATCGAGATGCTCTTAAACTTTAAGTGGGATTCCGATTCGCTGTCGATGTCGGCTGATATTCCCTATATCGCGATCATCCCGGGGATTCTACTGATCATCTACGGTTTGATCCTGCGGATAAGGGGGAGAAAAACGCACGGAGTGTGGGCGATTGGCATTTGCTTGTTGCTTGTACCGGTGATACTTTTCGGCGCGGCCTTTCTTATTTGCGGAATCTTTCATTCATGACAAGGAAGTTTTGAATTAAGCAAAAGCAGGAGAGTTCCACTTCCGATCCGGATAGTACTTGGGACTCCCGTTGAAGACGCTTCTAGTAAATAACGCTTACACAGATAGAATTGACGGAAAGGTCGGGTGTGTCTGCCGTTACCTGTTCTCCTCCAGGATATGAAGGCCCTGGTCTATGTCGTCACCGAGGACTTCCTGTATTTTCTCGAATTCCTGCTTCTTATGGAGATTCTCAAGTACCGTCTGAAGTTCTTTCTTGCCGTACCTTGAGATAAACAGCGACATGGCCTTGATGGCGTGGACTTCTTTTCCGAGAGCATAGAAACCGCGCTTGCATTTCCGGATCTCGGTACATTCGTAGCAGCCGTCGAGACCTTTTTCTTTACAGCATTTGGCATTCGGGCACACCCCGTCCGGGGAGCACGTCGCATACGAACAGGTGTTATACGGTGTTCTGCACGAACCGCAATAATCTTTCAGAAAACAGTGGGCGCAGGAAAGACCGCAGTAGGCGATCTGATCGACACCTTTTTTCGCTTTCTGGCAGAGTTTGTTCGTGATGCGGCACATGGCCTCGATATGCATGATCCAGTGCCGGCTGAAAGGCATCTTCAGAAGTCCCTTCAGATCTTTATCACACCAGTAATCGATCAGCCACACGGCACTCTCGTCCGTGCTTACGCTGCCGCTATCAAGGATCCGTTTCTTATCTTCGTCTGTAAAAGTTCTCTTCAGATCCTTATACGCCAGGTTGCGGAGGATCTTATCCGAAGAACTCTTCACGGCACGGCAGTACTCATATACCGCCTGCGTGTCCAGTTCCCGGGAAAAAGAAACGATTCCTTCGTCGTGAAGTTCATTTCCCGTAGTAATGATCGGGCTCTTCGTCTTTTTCTGAAAGTCGCCGGTAAAGAGCACCTGCCTGTCTTTCGCAATCAGTTCATGGGCCACGATATCCTCGATCCGGAATATGTGCCACATCGAGTAAACGAGCGTCTTACTGTGGTATCCTTCCGCACCTGCAAAAGGCATCTGATAAAAAGCCTCTGCCGGGTAATTCTCCGCGATCGATGTGATCTGCTCGAAAAGCACTTCCCGAAGTTTGATGAGCGCATCTATTCCTTCGGCAAAAGTCGCTTCTTTTCCAATCAGGGTCTGCATCTTCTTATTCATTTCAGACCATTCTTTATTCATGTCACTTTCCTCCTCAATCGTACCTGCTGGCTCGTAGGGAACTTTCATATATAGTTTCCTATTGAAATGTTCCCCATATTCAAAAGGATCTGATGCATTTTGTTTTCATGAAGTCCATAATCTCGCCTGTATCCTTATCTTCGTAATAAGCAACTAACAGCCGCTTAAACTTGGGAACTTCTTTTTCAGGGATGATTATCATACCGGCTCCTTGCGAGATCATGTAATGGTTCGCAAAGATTACAGAAGCTCTCTTATTGCCATCATTGAATATCTGTGTTTTCATGCAGTACAAGCAAAGGGAGATGGCTTTCTCATCAGAAGACATCGAGTCAGCAAGTATTGTTGCAATTTTCTCCTTGACGATACTTTCTATCGGAATCGGCGGAATGTAGTTTGTACCACCGATAGTAACAGGCACTCCGCGAATGCGTCCGCCATCTTGATAAAAACCTTCGTTTACCAGCTTCGCAATATGGCATAGGATCGAATAATCGGTAGGATAACTGATAACGTCCTTATCCAGAACAAACTCCCAGGCATGTTTCAGATTCAATATCTTTTGCACATCTGAAGCAGACATACCAGTGACTTTTCCGTTCTCAATAATATCTTCTGTCTGTGGAAATGTTGTCGCAACGCCTTCCAGTACTGCCTGATCGTATATGTTGGATTTCATGTTCGATCTGGCAAAATCCAAATTGAGCTGTACCTTTGTGGAAAGTTCGGCATTTGAGTATCCAAGTTTGGCCAGTTCTTTATCCAGTCTACGAATATTCTTTTTCAACTCTCTGCCTTCACGGGCATTTCTAAGGAGCAACTGATACAGCTCATCGGAGTATTCGCCCACATAAGTAGAAGTCAGTCTGCTGGCTACACGTTTGCGAATATAGAGATATTTTTTTCCGTCGCGGTCTTTTACTTCAGGACTACCATCATAGGGGAGCAGATTCAATCTTGCTTGATAATCTGCCCTCTGATGAAGCAACTCTTGAATTTGAGGATAATTGTTGTTCATAGAGTCCTCCTTGTAGGGAACTTTTATTGATGTAATTATACCATAATGTTCCCCAATCTGAAATGCGTGACAGATAAATAAAAAGAGAGCTCCCGATCCGATAACGCAGAAGTAATATTCCAA
>CAMYWO010000124.1:0-3789 GCA_947302815.1 uncultured Clostridia bacterium
CGTGCAGACCGCCGGAAACGCTGTATGCGCCGCCGCCGAACTTACCGCCGGCATGGAGTACTGTATGTACGACTTCAACGGTAGGAATGCCCATTTTCGGGTGAATTCCGACCGGAATACCGGAACCGTTATCTGTAACGGTAACAGAACCGTCTGTATTCACTGTGACCTTAATGGTATCGCAGCGGCCGGCGAGAGCTTCGTCGACAGAGTTCGCTACGATCTCGTATACGAGGTGATGCAGACCTCGAAGGGTCGTATCACCAATGTACATGCCCGGACGCTTTCTGACGGCTTCCAGACCCTCCAGAACCTGAATATCTTCTTCGTTATATTCTTTCTTGTTCGTGGTATCGAAATCGTCCTGTCCCTGGGTAGCCTGCTCGAGATCTTCGAGGGAGTCCTCTTTATAGTCCTCGGTCAGTGCACGCGGGTCAGCGGCAAGGTTCACGAGACCATCGGTCTCTTCCTGAACTTCATAGTAGAATTCTCTCTGTTCTTCCGGCTGATTCTGCTTCTCATTTTCGGCTGAAGTGTTCTGCAGATTCTTCTCGTCGTCCATTTTTGTTCTTTCCTTCCTTATTTTCCCGCTGAAATCCGCAAATCGGGAAAACTGCTGATATATCTAGATCTGTAACAATGTTACTGTACAGTATCCGGCTGGTTTTTGGCGCTCTCGATGCGCTTTTTGAGTGTCACAACCGAAAGAGGGGAGACATAGGTCCGGTCGTCCGTCAGGATCAATGACCGGGGGATCTCTTCCGAGACATATTCGAGGATGTTTTCTTCTTCCTGCTGCCGCAGAAAATCATTCATATCTGTAGAAGAAGCCTGTACGGTCTCAAGGTTGACCAACCCGATAATGGAATCGATCAGGATCGTATATTCTCCGCCGATATGAACGAACATCCAAACGCCCCTTAAACTTATCTGATTTGACCTAAATATTATACCATAAAAGGGGTGGAAAAGGTCAATTTTCTATGTATTTTCTACTCTTTGCACAGAACCCTCAGATACCTCAAAAAAGGCTATCTTTGACGCTTTCTCGAGAGAATCCGCAAGTTCCTGCTCAATAAAGGATTTATCGGTGCATGTAATGAAGATCTGGGCGTCTCCGATCTCGGACAGGAGGCACTTTCTTCTGCTGGCATCCAGCTCCCCGAAAACGTCGTCCAGAAGAAGGACCGGAGAATCGCTGGTTTCTTCCCTCATGATGTCCAGTTCGGCAAGCTTCATGGACAGTGCTGCGGATCTCTGCTGGCCCTGGGAAGCAAACATACGAAGACCGTCTCCATCCAGGGACATCTGAAGATCATCTCTCTGAGGGCCTGCATTGGTCGTTCCGCGATAGAAATCCTCTTCGAGGGTATTCTCCCATTTGGATATCAGAGCGGCGATTATTTCCTCATCTGAGTTCTTTTCAAACATATCGACAGGTACACATGTCTTATACTTCACGAAAAGCGATTCTGTGCCGTTAGAGATTCTTTCGTGGTGTACCTTGGCAAACTTGTCGATGCGAAGAGAGAAGAGGTATCTGTCACGCATGATCTTTACCGCGGATCTTGCCATCGGTTCATGCCAGATGGACATTTCTTCCTTAATCGCATCGGTGAGCACCTTATTATTCCCGGAACGGGCATTCTTGATGATCCTGTTTCTGTTCATGAGAAGACGCACGAAATTAGAAAGCTCGAAATAATACGATGGCTTTACGGACGAAAGAAGCACATTTAAGTACTTTCTTCGCACAGAAGGGCCCTCTTTGATGAGCATTAAGTCCTCAGGAGCGAATATAACAGCGTTAAAAATCCCGAAATAATCGGATATTTTGTCAAAAGGGACGTCATCGTGACAAACCGTCTTTTTTGCCTTCTTTGATGTGGAAAAATCACTGTTTCCGTCGTCATACATGATGGAAACGGACTCATCATAGGCATTAAATGATGACGTGAGCCTGAGTTTAACCTTATAACTGTGCTCACCGTGAAGAATCATCTCACTGTCCTTGGAGGTCCTGTGAGAATGGGTAGAAGTGCATATATAGATGGACTCCAATATATTTGTTTTACCCTGGGCATTGGAACCGTAGAAAACATTAACAGAAGGCTCGACCTTAAGATCAAGCCTTCTGTAATTCCTGAAGTTCTCAAGTTCAATGGAACGTATATACATGCCGTACGTCCTTAAAAATATGGCTTACGTAAAAGAATTACTTACGCAGCGGCAGGATCAGATATGTATAACCGTCTCCCTCAACAGGTACGACTACGGACGGACCGTTCGAGCCGGAGAAGAGGAACTTGACTGTATCCTCATCGATGGCACGGAGTGCATCCATGATGTACTTGTGGTTAAAGTCTACGTTAATGAGGTCACCGGTGATCTGGCAGGTAACTTCTTCACGGAGATTACCGAGCTCTGTGGAAGATCTGATCACGAGTGTCTCTTCGTTATCCATAGAAAGATTTACAGGACAGCGGCGGTCTTCCTTCTGGATGATAAGAGAAGCACGCTCTACAGCGTTAAGAACAGCATTCTTATCAACGATCATTGTAGTAGAAGAATTCTTCGGAACGATCGCGTGGTAATCCAGAAACTCACCATTGATGAGACGGGATACGATTCTGAACTTACCTGTATCGAAGAGGATGTGGTTCGTAGAAGCGTAGATAACGACTTCTGCGTCTTTTCCTGTAAGGATACGGGCTGCCTCATGAAGTGCTTTTCCGGGGATAAGGAACTTCATCACAGGGAGGTCTTCACCAATCTCCTGCTTTCTGTGAGCCATTCTGAAACCGTCGATGGATACGACGTTGATGTTCTTGCCATCGGATTCGAAAAGAGAACCATTCAGGATCGGACGTCCTTCGTCCGTAGAGATCGCGAAGATCGTCTGGCTGATCATGTCTCTTAAGATCTCCTGGTTGAGGATGATCTTGTTGTCATCGCCTACTACCGGGATCGTCGGGAATCCTTCTGCGGAAATACCGTTGATCGAGAACTTGGACGTGCCGCTCTCAATATCGATTACCATTCTTTCATTGGAAGCGATCGCTACTTCGTCATCCGGGAGCTTTCTGACGATCTCACCGAAAACCTTGGAAGGAATGACGATGGAGCCTTCTTCCATTACATCTGCTTCTACAAGTGCTTCAATACCTGTCTCTAAATCATAGCCTGTGAGCTTGACGCCCTTGGAACCGGCCTCAATTAAAATACCATCTAATATAGGTAAAGTAGAACGAGTTGAAACTGCCTTCTGAACGATCGAAATCGCTTCGACCAGACTATCTCTTGAAATAACAAGTTTCATGCGTTTCTTTCCTCCGTCTAAATATCAAATAACACTATATATTATACAGGAAAATTACAAAAATGCTACATCGAAAACTCGAAAAGCTAGAGAAATTCAACATCTTTTCGTGTTTTCAACCTTCCGAAAAGTTTTCCACTTTTTTCTCTTTGATAATTATTTTTTTAGAGAGCGGAATCTTCCGCCGCTGCATAAATACAAACAATAAAAGTCAGAAGAAAAGTACTTCTCCTTCTTAATATTATGCTCTGTGAAAATAGTGAAAAAGTGCTTTTCAGGCTGAAATATCAGCATTTCTTATGTGTATAACGAGTGAAAAGCACTGTGCAAAAGAAGAAGAGTTATCCACCTTACTCACAGGGAGGTTTTATCCACAATTCATGCACTTGTTTTCCCGAAGAAGTTTTCCACAAATGAACGAAAAAGAGTGGAAAACTTTAGTTAAAAAGACGCTTTTTAATGGACTCGAT
>CAMYWO010000125.1:0-3731 GCA_947302815.1 uncultured Clostridia bacterium
TATCTCTACTGCTTACTTCGCTGACAAAGATCGATACAAAGAACTCTATGAAACAAACAAGAAAATGACGAGATGCATTATTGATAATATCGAAAAGATGAGAATAGAATAACGTGACCGTGGCCTGTAAACGATATGTTTACGGGCCATTATCTTGAGATTCCATTTTGGAATTTCAAACTCCTTTTGTTCTGAAAGCTCGATTTGATTTTGCTGTATATTTTATGTATAATAATGATGTGAATTATGCACATTATTATGGAGGTTATCACATGCCAAATATTAGACCCGTATCTGATTTGAGAAACTATAAAAGTGTTTTGGATGAGGTGTCCTATGGTTCTCCGGTTTATCTTACAAAAAACGGTAGGGGTGACTATGCTATTGTAAACATGAAGGAACTTGACGAACTAAATGCCATGAAAGCTCTTATCTGGGAACTGGGAAAGGGTGAGGCTTCCGCTAAAGATGGCTGGATCTCTCTTGAAGATGTTGAGAAAAGGCTTGGCTTATGAAACACATAGTTTTTTCTCCACAAGCGCTCATCGATGTAGAAGAGATAAAAGATTACATACAGAGCCAGTTCGGCGAAAAAGCGGCTACTAAGAATATCGCTCTGATTATTCATGACATCAAATTACTAGAACAGTTTCCAATGTCTGGATCAGGTATATGGGAAAGGTATGGGATCGAGTCCGACTATCGCTACATCTATGCCAACAAAAACTATGTTTTTTATCGTATAGAGGATGACCAGATTAAGATCATCCGAGTCCTTGATGCAAGGCGCGATTTCCTGAACATTTTGTTTGGCATCAAGACTCAAACCGACGATTTAGAATAAACTGTGGTCAAAAACTGTCGTCAAATCAGTATTCCAGGAAAACAAAAATCCCGAAAGCCTTATATTTCGGACTTTCGGGATTCATCATGTTTGGCGGAGAAGGAGGGAGTCGAACCCTCGCGCGGCTGTTACACCACCTAAAGCTTTAGCAAAGCCTCCCCTTCGGCCTCTTGGGTACTTCTCCATGCCGAAGTCATTTGCTTCTATCGAAGCGACATGAGATATTCTAACATAGAAAAGCAAACATTTCCACAACTTATTGTCTTTTTCTCGGTCAAACCGTCAAAAGTCTGATATTTCAGGCTTTGCGGTTATTTTGCGGAATCAGGATGGAAGTGATACAATAATTGAACTTTGAAAAACACATATCCGGCCGGGACCGATACCTCGCCCCGTTGCCAAAAGGAGTCTTACAATGTCCGAATCCCAAGCTACACCTTCAAATATAGATTTTTCCGAAGTTTCACCATATACACCTTCTGATGCGCTGGTGCAGCTGTATACATCGAAAAAGAAATCGTCCGCATGGAAGCTCTTTGGCGGCACACTTTTGCTCATGGCAATTGTGGTGGCTGCGATCCTTCTGTTTGTCAGTATCTTTCACGTCATTATATACAGCATCAAGATCATTATCGCATTCCTGTTCGTAATGCTCCTGCCGATCTATTCCATATACAATCTCATTTCCACATATTCGAACCTTTCCAAGAAGAACTACTCGTTTTACACAGGTGTGATCGCAGGGAAGGCCGATAACGGATATCTGGTCAGAGGTATCTCCGCTTCAGGCCTCTCTTTTCTTGATAAGGCAGATGCTGATGCGGAAAAAGCACCCGGCGCGCCGGTGATTATCGCCAAAATGAAGGATGATTTCGATCTTCTCGGAATGCAGTGATCTTTCAGAAGATCAGGTTGCGCTTCGGCGCATCCTTTCTTCCTGCATCTTCCGCTTGTGCTCTTTCATCGCCTTTCTTCCCTGGCCGATACCATCCGGTACAGGCGTCTCTTCGACCTCGATATACTTGTCGTTATGGAAGACAGCGCTCAGCTTAGGATCTAACTGGAAATAATCATCGATCTCCTGATCCGAAATATCCGGAGCGAATTTTCTTCTTCTTTTCGTACCGAATCTTCTCTTGTTGTACTCTTTCCAGAGGATCAGGACAAGCAGTTCAATAATGATCGCCATACAAAGTATTCCGAAGAAGCGCTCAGTCTGACGGATCCGCTCATAGTTATAGAACAGGAATTCTTTGACCGGTCTTCCCGTCTTGTCGCAGATAATGCCGTAGATCATGTAAGCAAAGTAGATCAGCATATAGATCCAGGCGACCGCGGTCAGGATAATCCCGATAACTCTCTTCCACAGTTTCTGCTTGTTCTCATATTCGATATGGGACTCGCGGTTCAGGTCCTGATCGTAAACATTTTCCAGTACCATATCAGGCATAGGCGTCTCGCCGCTCTCTTCGATCTCCGACTGAGTGATACCTCTGTCCGGGCTCTTCCAGGTCGCCAGTTTCTTCTTCGGAAGGATCGATTTCAAAAGCGCGCCGAGTGTAATGAATACATTCAGATACCAGTACAGGATCGGATACCAGATCACCGACCATGTGCTGCGCATGATATCGCGGTCATAACGGGATTCCAGGAACATCGCCACACAGAACTGAAGCAGGCACACGAAGGACAGGAACTGGCTCTTCCATATAAGATCCGTGTACACATGTTCTCCCCTGATCTCGGATACAACGAGAAGGACTGTCAGGAACAGCCAGCATACAGACCAGAAGAATGTAGCCACCTGCTCCAGATATACGGGAGTCAGTCTTCTTCTTCTCCAGCTCTTGAAGATATCCCAGTGCCGGAAAACTACTTCCAGTCCTCCCTCTGCCCAGCGCTTTCTCTGTCTCCAGAGACCCTTGATCGTCTCGGGAACGAGCATCCAGCAGAGTGCTCTCGGTTCGTAACGCACATCCCAGAAGTTCTTCTCGAGCTTCCAGGTAACGGCGATATCTTCGGTCATCATGTCGCGGTCCCAGAAACCGCAGTCCAGAAGTGCTCTTTTTCTATAGGCCACACAGACACCCGAAACCGTCATGACTTTTCCGAGGACTCTCTGTGTTCTCTTGATCAGGCTGATAATGCTGGCGTATTCGCAGAGCTGGATCTTGCCCAGAAGAGAGCCTCTGTTTCTAACGCGCGGGTTTCCTGTAACCGCACCAACGCGCTCACCGTTGTTCTTATTTACAAAGTGGGAAACCAGATAGCGGAGTGCATCCTTATCGAGGTAGGAGTCAGCATCAACACCGACCAGGATCTCACCTTTGGATGCGATCAGGCCCAGATAGAGTGCATTTGCTTTTCCACAGTTCTTCTTTAAGTCGACGACACGTACGCAGGAATACTTCTTGCAAAGCGCCTTCATTACTTGTGAAGTATCGTCGGAGCTTCCGTCGTTGATCAGGATGATCTCGTATTCCGGATAGTTCAGTTTCGTCATCTGCTCGACGACCGGAACGAGTACGGAACTCTCGTTATGCGCGGGCATGAGAATAGACACGAAAGGTGTCCTCTCGAGTTTTAGTGAATGCTTCCTCTCGTTGGAATAATAGAAAATCAGGGAACCCAGTACCCATAGCATCGCCATAATGGCCGGATACCAAAAAACGAATTCCACCATCCAGTTAAAGTTCATTACGTCGCGTTCACCTCAGATGTCACAAAAGATGTCTTTTCAAAATCTGTCGTCTTATGTCAAAATGATGCCTGTTATTATGTCTTTTTAGTAATTGCCTGCGTAAATATATCAGAGGGAATATGCCCCGTCAAGCGGCACATTCCCTGTTTTTTTCGTGATTTTATCCAAAAATAGCACTTTTCTCCT
>CAMYWO010000126.1:0-3669 GCA_947302815.1 uncultured Clostridia bacterium
CCGCCGTTCCAGAAAGCATCGATCTCTTCCTGCGTCATCGTGCGGCCCTGCTTGTTACCGGCAGCCGGATCGATCTTGACTTCCTTGACCCGGCCCGCCGTCCTTCCGTCGATGCCCATGTTCTGTCTTCTGGCCGCCGCCCAGGAGCTCTCGAGCATCACGCCGCTGACAAGAGCAGAAACGGGAATACCGCCGATAGCTGCGGTGGTTCCGGGCATGGCAGCAGGAGAAGATGCCGGCATTCCTCCCATCGGAGCCGCGGGAGCCACGCCACCCATTGGAGTAGCGGGAGCCACACCTCCCGTCGGAGCAGAAGCCGGGGTCGCCATCGTCGCAGCCGCAGCGTAATTTGTTGTTGCGCCGGAGCCAGACAGGGAATTATACGCAGCTGCCGTCGCATCCCTTCCGGAAAGTGTGCGGTAAGAACCGAACTTGCTGGTCGTGATCGAGGTGCCGAAGCCGAGTACGAGTCCTTTGTGAAAAGCACTTGCGCTCAGGGAATCCGACGAGAAGATGACGGGCTCTCTCATGGCGTTAGCTGCCTCGACGGCCGCATCATTTTTGCTGTCGGGAATGTAGCGGGTGACAGGTTCCGTGGACCCGAACGGCAGAGCCTTTGAGTGGCGAAGCATGTACTCATTGCTTCTGCACATTGTTTCGATGTTCACATCCACAAGATAGTTGAACTGCTGACGGTTGTGTTTCATGTTGTCCTCGTCAGAGAATGAAATGATATCCGTGCTGTAGTCCTCAGGCTTCAGACGGCTGTCGCCCTTGTTGTTCGATTTGTTCAGCATGAGTGCGCAGATCAGAAAGGCAAGACCGATGCCGATGGATGCGCCCATGATAAGTGCAAGTATCCAGATTAATCCATCCATCTATATCACCCCTGTCTCTTCTTCATGAAGTTGAAGATCGATTTCGACTGCGTCAGCTGCAGCTGCTTCACGACTTTCTTATACACCGCAAATCCGACAAGGAATACGGCGGCTGCGACCATGAACCCGGCAACGATAATGCTGACCGGATTGTTGTTGCTGGAAGAAGATCTGTATCTTCTTTTATTTGTGTAGGATTCGAACATTGCCGGCAGGAAGGCACTTCCGAAGAACCATGTCAGGAATACGGTGAAGAGAGTGGAGAGCCCTGCGACACATCCCGTGAAAAGCTTCTTGTTCCACGGAATACCGCATACGACCTTGCCGGTCTGACCGTTTACCATAATGGTGTTGTGCTTGCCCTCAAATTCGTAGCAGACGAACCATACGGGAAGCATCGCGTATCGTACATCGCGGTCGATCAGCGTGGAAGAGCGCTCCGACTCGACCTTTTTATTGGAAGCGTGGAAAGTCTTTGCGGCTTTCTCGTTAAATGCTTCGCGTGCGCGGAGCGTGACGACCTCCGTCAGATCCGCATTGGAAATGTCGGAAACATTGGAGTAGAAGCCGAGGAGATAATCCTCATCGAAAAGCTTCAGTGCCGAGAAATCGTAGGGTTCCAGACGCTGGGAGCTCTCGTCCGAGAGCATCTGCGATCCGTCTACGGGAAGATTGTTGACCATCATCTTTCCCGAACGTTCCCAGTACTTGGTAACGGTATGCTTACCGCTCTTTACCTCACCGGAAAAAACAGCGGCTTCTACGTGATATGCGTTGGCGATCCAGTAGGGAACATAGATGCCACGGACCTCCGACGGCTGGAAGTTCTTGACCTCCTTCGGAATGAAAACGCCGTGCTTGAATCTGTTCTTCACGAGCTCTACCGCCTGCTCCTTACTGATCGAGAACGGAAGGATGAATTCCGGTGCTTTTTCCTTAGATATACGGTTAAAAACTACGCTCGAGCTGCCGCAGTAAATGCACCTCGTAGAAGCCTCGGTGCCGTTGATTGAAATCTCGCCGCCGCAGGATCCGCAGGTGTAGATATAGCAGTCGAAAAACTCCTGGGCCGTGCCCGGGTCGACGCCATAGACTTCAGCCGCAGAGACTGCACGCTCATTCTCCTTATACTTCTTCTCGGTGGACTCGACTTCCTCCGCGTCCCAGGCGCCGCCGCAATTCGGGCAGACGACCTTCTGCTTCGTCGGATCGAAAAGAAGCGGTGTGGCGCAGTTCTTACATAAAGTTGCCATTGGTGAAAACCTTCCTTATTATGTCTGATTTATGTTCAGAATATACTCAATATACGTACAATTATACTTCAACAACACTCATTTTCATCGTCCGCATCTGCCAAATACACACCCGTATTCCCATCTGCTGCCGGATTATTTCGCCGAAGGTGCGTTGATGGCGTCGAGCGCTTCAATCTGCTCGGCGGAATTCTGCTGCCACATCTTCCGGTAATCACGAGGCGTGGAGTCGAAGAATTTCTTGAAGGTCTCGCTCATGTAGCTGACACCGGTAAAGCCCGAAAGAGAGGCGATCTCGGTCATGCTCAGTGAACTGGAACGGAGATACTCGGCAACCTTTCTCGCGCGAAGATGCATGAGATAACTGATCGGCGATTCGTTGACGAACTGCTTGAAAAGAAGGTTGCAGAGCGATTTGCTGATGTTCGCGGAGGAGGCGATCTCATCGAGCGTGATCGTCCGCTGATAGTTATTCGAGATGAAGTGCATCATATTCTTAAAGGTCTGCATCCTCGAGTCCGGTGCTTCCTCAGGTCCGAGGATGCCGATGATCTCGGATCTCTTGATGACCAGGTCCCATATCTGGAAGAACTGCTTCGTGATCTCAAAAGGACAGTGGCGGCTTGCCGGCAGCGTGTGCATGAGCCGGTACATCTCCTCGGTCATCTCGTCGATGTCGCGGAAACGAAGATACGGGATGTCCTTATTATCGGTGATCGCGCGGATCGCCTGCATCTCGACAGCCACCGACGAATGCAGGATCGCCGGGTGCGCGATGAAGATGATGTACCGCGCGGTCGTGTTGTCGATTGCCATACTGTAGTGTATCTGATTGGAGTTGATGAAGATCGTGTCGCCCTCGTGGAGCATGATGGTCTTACCGTTGACGGAGTACGCCATCTTGCCCGACGTAACAGTACACATCTCGATGTCCTCATGAAAATGCGGGACGCGCTCCCACGTGACATTCGGCTTGACCCAGCCTTCAAAAATATAGGAAGGGAATTGGGGGTCGTCGTAATTGACGATTTCCGAACCATCTTCGCGCTTAACGATCAATCCCATGATGTCGCGGTTCATAAATTACCTCGTTTATTCTTCGTTTATACTCTGATATTCCAACGAAATATAACTATATTCCAAAATTGTGGAAGATAGTTATATAATTAGGCTAAATTCCATGTAGAAAAGCACTTTTACATACAATATACTTGCAATTGTAAAGAAAAGCAAGCCCCATTTCACCCAAGATACACCGGCGCCGGTGAGGGGGAACAAAAACAGGGACAAGTGCTTTTCGAGCAGAAAAAAGGAAAAAGAAAGGAGAAGAACCATGATCCGTGAAATTACTAAAGAAGAAATAAGAGAGAGCGTGCGCGTGATCACAGAGAGCTTCATGACAGTTGCTGACGAGCTGGGATTTACAGCAGAAAACGCACCGCGATTCACTGCTTTCGCGACAACGGAAGACCGCCTTATGTATCAGATGGAAGTTGAGAAACGGCCGATGTACGGTTTCTTCTCCGACGAAGGATCCG
>CAMYWO010000127.1:0-3628 GCA_947302815.1 uncultured Clostridia bacterium
CACCGTACAGTTCTTTTACGTCGAGAATACCGATACCGCGGATCTCGATCAGGTGACGGATCACCTCCGGCGCTCTGCCCAGAAGTGTCGTCTCGGAAACTCGTCTGATCTCCACCTGGTCATCAGCGATCAAGCGGTGACCACGCTTAACGATCTCGAGAGCCGTCTCGGATTTACCAACGCCACTCTCACCGAGGATCAGGATACCTTCACCGTTTACCTCAACAAGTACGCCGTGCATCGAGATTCTCGGAGCAAGCTCGACGTTCAGGTATTTCACGAGAGAACTCATGAATTCACTTGTCGCCTGATGTGTGCGAAGTACAGGAATATCCGCCTTCTTCGCCACCTTGATCAGCTCATCGTGCGCCACATGGTTGCGGGTCAGGATGAGGCACGGGATCTTCTTCTCAAAGAGCGCCTGCAGTCTCTCTTCCCGCTGCGCCGAAGTCAGCTTATCGAGGAACGCATGCTCCATGTTACCGATCAGCTGGATACGGTCAGGACCGAAGTGGTCGTAGTAACCTGCCAGCTGCAGGCCCGGACGGGTCACGTCTGCCACGTGGATGCGGACCTTCTCAATATCAGAAGGTGCATAAACTTCCTCCAGTTCGAAGGACTTGATGATCTCAGTCAGAAAAACGCTCGAATAGGGCATAGCGTGCTCCTCCGTCAGTAAATTGCTATATTTCATTGTATAACAAAACTACTTAAAAAAGTACCTTTTCGGAGGAAAAGAAAATGCATAATCTGATCATCCTAAGAGGCAATTCCGGCAGCGGGAAAACAACTGTAGCAAAAGAACTGCAGAATCTTTTCGGCGGCAATACCATGCTCATCTCGCAGGACATGGTCAGGCGGGAGATACTCAAGGTAAGTGATGGTAAAAGCACCTTGGCTTTGCCACTTCTGAAAGAGTTGCTGCAGTACGGATATGGTCACAGTGAGGTCGTGATCCTCGAAGGGATCATGGTGGCTGACTGGTACCGCCCGCTCTTCGAACTGGCCGTCTCCCTGTACGGAGAAGATGTCTTCGCATACTACTTTGATCTACCGTTCGAAGAGACAGTAAAACGTCACAAGACCAGATCAAAGGCCGGTTCTTTCGGCGAAGAAGCAATGAAAGAATGGTGGGTCGAAAAAGACTACTCCGACGTTCTAAAAGAAACCAGGATCACCGAAGAACTGAGTAAAGAGCAGATCCTCCACATGATCCGGCAAACCATCTCCTCGCAAAACCGACATTGAATCTGCCAAAAGGGGTTTTCTCAGAACTTACTTCATGCTCGATGGTGTGAGTGTGGCCGTCATTTGACACTTTGAGTGAATAAAGATTCAGAATGACTAATGGGAATCTTTCATTGGTCATTTCTCTATAAAATCACACGCAAATGACCAATAAAACTCTTCTCAAAGCACTTTTCCAGCGTTATTGGTCATATTGTTTGACAATAATTGAAAAATGTCAAACGAAATGACCAATACAGCGTTTTTCGAGTGGAATCCGAGATTCTATTGGTCGTTTTTCTTCCCGAAGCCTGCCAAATGACTAACATCAACAACGGATTGGTCATTTCCGTATGAAAAGCACTTGTGATGACCAATAGGTGCCGGCGCTAATCATCAGCGAAGTATGGCTCCTCAAAAATATAAACGAAAAAGGAGTCATCTCATCGTTTTGAGATGACTCCTTTTCATGTTTCGTTCAATTCAGTTGCAATCACTCGTCGTCGGACAGGAATGCTTTTCTTGCCTCGATAACTTTCGCCTGTACATCACCCGGAGCCTGCTCGTAGCGGGCGTGCTCGATGGTGTACCAGCCGCGGCCCTGAGTCATGGACTTCAGGTCGGTAGCGTAAGTAGCCATTTCGGATGTCGGAACTTCGCAGTTGATGACGGAACCTGTCTCGTCACTGTCGATACCCATGATGCGGCCACGACGCTTGTTCATGTCGCCCATGATATCACCCTGCTTATCCTCAGGAATGTGAACGGATACTGTGCTGATAGGCTCAAGGAGAACCGGGTTAGCAGCAGCCATACCTGCCTTGAAAGCGAGGTTAGCAGCAATCTTAAATGCCATTTCCGAGGAGTCTACATCGTGGTAGGAACCATCGACGAGAGTTGCCTTGAGGTTAACTACCGGGAATGCACCGAGGATACCCTTCTTAACTGCATCCTGGAGGCCCTTCTCAACAGCCGGGAAGAAGTTCTTCGGAACTGCGCCGCCGAATACGTTCTCTTCGAATACGAGCTCTTCGGAATCTGTCGGCTCAAACTCGATCCATACATCACCGTACTGACCGTGACCACCGGACTGCTTCTTATGCTTACCCTGAACCTTAACCTTCTTACGGATCGCTTCACGATAAGGAACACGCGGCTCTTCGAGGTCAGCGTCTACGTTGAACTTACTCTTGAGCTTGCTCTTCAGAACGGAGATCTCCTGCTCACCGAGACCACTGATAACCATCTGCTTGGTCTCTGCGTTGTTTACAACTGTGAATACCGGATCCTCATCCTTCAGCTTGTTCAGACCGGCCATGATCTTATCCTCTTCGCCTCTTGCCTTCGGGACAATACCCATGGAAAGACACGGTGTCGGGAAGTTGATCTTCGTCAGTGTTACGATACGTGCCTTGTCGCAAAGAGTATCATTCGTCTGAGTAAGAACGAGTTTAGCGACTGCACCGATATCACCGGCAACGACCTTGTCTGTCGGAATCTGCTTCTTACCAACCATATAAAAGAGACCGCCGAGACGCTCGTCTTTTTCTTTTACAGCGTTATATACAGTGGAGTTACTCTTCATAACACCTGCATATACACGGAACAGGGAGATACGGCCTACGAACGGGTCAGCGATCGTCTTAAATACGAAAGCTGCGAGCGGATCGTTCTCATTGCATACGATCGTAAGCTTCTCGCCATCCGGCGTTTCACCTTCTTGCGGCGGCTTCGTGGAAGCCGGCGGTGTATCCTTGGAAAGGCAGTTCATCAGGAACTCAACGCCCCAGTTCTTATAAGCGGATCCGCAGTAGATCGGGTGCAGAACACCGTCAGCAAATCCGGCATGTACGCCACGGCGGAATTCGTCCTCTGTGAACGGCTCGCCTGCGAAATACTTCTCCATGAGTTCTTCGTCGCTCTCGGCAACTACTTCGTTGATCTTATCCTGAAGTTCAACAACGCGGTCTTCGAACTCAGCCGGGAGCGGGATCTCAGTCTGTGCACCTGTCTTCTCATCCAGAGTAAACGCACGCTTATTCATAACGTCAACGATACCGGTCATCTTATCGCCGGTCATGATTGGCAGGGACAGCGGAATAACGCCTCTGCCATAGCGGTTCATCATACGGGAAACAACGCCATCGAAGTCCGCATTCGGTTCGTCCATTCTGTTCAGGAAGAAAAGGAACGGAACCTTTCTCTTATTCAGTAAGCGGATCGCCTTCTCGGAACCTACGGAAGTACCGCCCTTTGCGCTGATAACAACGATCGCGCTGCCTGCTACACGAATACCGGCCATCGTCTCACCGAGAAAATCGAAATCACCGGGGGTGTCGATGAGATTCATCTTCGTGTTCTTCCACTCACATGCCGCTACGGATGTGTTAAGGGAAATCTG
>CAMYWO010000128.1:0-3527 GCA_947302815.1 uncultured Clostridia bacterium
CTTTTATTCGACGTGCTTCTGGCCGGACTTTGCATATTCCGGGTCGTGAGAGCTGTGCGCACCCGTGACACATGATGTGTTGCAGAGAATAAAGAAAAAGCACGTAATAGTTGGTGGAATTGACACGCAACGTGTGGAATAATGGTCTTACCAGATGGCCGATGGAATAAACTTGATCAGAGGTAAGACCATGAGTTTAGGAACGAATATCAGTTATCTACGTAAACAGAAGACGATGACGCAGGAGCAGTTTGCTGACCTGCTGAAAGTGACGCGTCAGACGGTCTCGCGCTGGGAAACAGACGAGGTCGTACCGGAGCTCGACCGGCTTGTGGAGATCTGCGATATCTTCTCATGCAAGATGGATGAGCTCGTAAGAGAGGATCTGTCCGCGAAGGAGAATATGATCTATTCGGAAGTGACGAGGCGCAAGCTCCCCGCGTTCCGTATGGCAAGATATGTGATGATTTCTCCCAACCCCGAGGAGGATGTTATAACGCATATGCAGAACTGGGGAAAGACGAGCGGCCTTCTGGCGGCTGATCCGAATGCGAAGCTGATCGGATGGGATTTCCCGTTTGTTTCTCAAGAACAGCAGATGCGCTTCAATATGCACGGCTATGTGGCGGCGTATGTGCTTCCGGAAGGCTTTGAAACGAACTGTCCGGGTGTGGAATACGCGACGAATGCAGAAGCGGAGTATGCAGTGATCACGGTCACGGAACCGCACATCCGCCCGTTTGAGAGGATCCCGAATGGCTATAAACGCATCTTGGAATATCTCCAGGTGAATGAGATTAAGGAGAAGATGCCGGAGGGTATCGTTGCGTGCTTCGAGTACGAGTATGACAAGGACGGCGTACACTACATGGATATCTTTATGGCGATTGCGGGGTGCTGAGTATGAAGTTGATGAAAGCCGGCACTTCTGATGCCTTGATCCTGGTCGCGATCTCGAAGCATGCTTTTGACAGCGATGTCGAGGTAGGATCGTCCTCCGCAGGAGGTCCTCCCGGATACAAGTCCACTCCGTTCCACATGAAGATGGCCCGGACGGGTAACCTTTACAAACTGGTGGATGACCATGGCTTGATCGTGGGCGGAGCGGTGCTTTTCCCGGAGCAGGACAGGCTTAATGTCGGAAGGATCTTCGTATCTCCGGAACACTTCCATAAAGGGTACGGGATCTTCATGATGGAAAGCATCGAGTCGATGTTTTCCGATGCAAAAGAACTCGTACTTGATACCCCGATCTGGAACAGAAGAACGAATGCTTTTTACACGAAACTCGGGTACACGGAAGTCCGCCGGGACAGAGAATTCATTTACTACTCGAAGAAGAGATGAAAAAAGAGAGCCGCTTTTGAAGTGAACCCCTGAAGTTGAACAAACTTCGGGGGTTTTAATATGAAATGTAGTTTTGAATTGAAGAAAGAAATCTACGAAAAGTATCGTGAGGGATATGGAAGCGACATCTTGATCTATCTTCAGATGAGCGTCAAACGCGACGCCTGATTTTATACTGCCGGGAACTAGTATTCCCTATTTCGTTTCGATACAATAGTTAGAAATATTTCGTAAAAAGGCAGGTGTAGTAATATGGTCATCCGTTTCGCTAAAGAAGAGGAACTTCAGAACTATGTCTACTACATCTTACGAGGCGGCCGGTTTCGAAACTTTCCGAAGATATATGGAAATGTTCATCTGAACCGCAGCAGGGAGGATAGAACATGAAACAGGTCATACACATTTTCGGTGCATCCGGTGCAGGAACTTCCACATTAGGAAAGAAGATCTGCGATGAACTCGGGTATTTCTTCATGGATACCGACGATTATTTCTGGGAGCCGACCGATCCGAAATATACGGTGAAGCGAAGCTTTGATGAGCGCCTCCGTCTCATGAAGGAAGATATCGAAAAGCACGATCAGATCGTGATCTCCGGTTCTCTCGTGGACTGGGGAGATGAACTGATCCCGCTCTTTACACTGGCGATCCGGTTGGTGACGGACACGGAAGTCAGAATCGAGAGACTTCGCAAGAGAGAAAAAGAGGAATTCGGCGACCGGCTCCTTCCTGGCGGGGACATGTATCAGAACCACCAGGAATTTCTCGAGTGGGCAGCAAGTTACGATACGGGAGATGTGAATATGCGCTCGAAAGCGAAGCATGATGAGTGGCAGAAGCTTCTTTCCTGCAAGCGGATCGTGATGGATGGTGCCGGTGACCTCGATGCGAATTTCCAATGCGTGAAGCGCGAACTCGACCGTAAAGAAAGTGCTCCGGTGATGCCTTATTACCGGGTCCACACATCAGATATCGCATACATGACGCAGCAGCCCCGGGGGATCTTCACCGCGGTATGGAAACTCGTGGAAAATAAGACGCTCACGGAAGAGGAAGAGAAGGAATACTGGAAGAACAGAGAGTATTTCGAGGAAGTCCTTCCGGTTCCGCCATTTTACGAGCAGGGCAATCCCGATAACGCGACCACATGGTTTAAGAACGCAGAAGCAGGAAACGACATCTGGAAGCAGATGACTTTCTACCGCGATATGTGTAAGAAGTATGGCGTCCGGCTGTATCTTACCGAGTGCGAAGAGCTTCCCGGAGAGCTGGTCTATGAAGATGATTTTCAGATCGGCATCAAGAATACTAGGCCGGATCTTACGGTCGTGACACAGGTGCTTTTGGAGATATAGCTATGAAAGAGCAGAAAGAAATCATTCAGGAATACTATGACAGTCACCCGAAAAAAGAATGGGACCGGCTGCAGAAGGATCATCCTTATGAGAAATATATCACCGTCCACATGATGGATCAGTTGATCCCGGAAGGCGCCACGATCCTCGATATCGGCGGCGGCCCGGGGCAGTACTCGGTGTACTATGCCAAGAAAGGGCATCAGGTTACCCTTCTGGATCTAAGCCCGGAGAACGTACGCTTTGCCAAGAAAAAAGCACACCAGTATAAAGTGCATTTCAATGCGATGCAGGGCGATGCCATGGATCTGTCGCGCTTTTCGAATAACACTTTCGACGTGGTATTTCTCATGGGTCCCATGTACCATATCATGAGCGAGAAGAACCGGATCCGCGCGCTGACAGAAGCGAAAAGGGTCCTGAAACCCGGCGGGCTTCTCTTTACCAGTTTCATCCTGCTTTTCGGGGGCGTGGTATATGGCCTTCGGGATCTGCGGGAGTCCATCTGCCGGGAGAATGAGAAGATGTATTATGAGGCCTGTGCAAGAGACGAAAGCCTGTCTTTTGAAGCCTTTACCTACTCGTATATGGCCACCATTCCCGATGCAAAAAAACTCCTTTCGAAGATCCCCGGTCTTTCCACGGTGAAGATATTCGGGCAGGAGAGTATCCTCGCACCCTACCGCCGCCTCCTGGCACAGACCCCGCGAAAGATCCGGATGGCGTGGTATGACTATGCGATCCGCTTCTGCGATAAAGAAGATTATCTGGCACATACGGAACATCTGATGATCGTTTCGAGAAAAGAGGAAAAGAAATGAGAAA
>CAMYWO010000129.1:0-3414 GCA_947302815.1 uncultured Clostridia bacterium
TTCTATGTTTCGTTCTAAAAAAGTGCGAAAAATAGAACCAAACCTAGAACAAAGGAAAAAGAACTATGACCAGAAAGCAGAAAAAAATCCTGATCCGCATCCTCACCGCAGCAGCGCTACTGGTGGTGCTGCACTTTCTTCCGCTTTCTGACATTCTGGAAAATATCTTCGGAAGCAGCGAGGACGGCGCAGCACCGGCTCTCCGCCGTGCAGCGACGATCGTTCTTTATCTTATCCCCTACCTGATCGTCGGATTCGATGTCGTAAAAAACGCGATCAAAAAGATCGGCACAGGTGATTTTCTCGATGAAGAATTCCTCATGATGATCGCCACCGTCGGTGCTTTTATCATCGGAGAATATCCCGAAGCGACTGCAGTTATGCTCTTCTACCAGCTCGGCGAACTCTTCCAGAGTATCGCCGTCGGAAAGAGCAGAAAGTCGATCGCCGCCATGATGGACATCTGCCCGGACACCGCCGTCGTGCTTCGTAACAACACCGAGGAGGAAGTCGATCCTTCCGAGGTCGAGGTCGGCGAAGTCGTGCTGGTCAAGCCCGGCGAGAAGATCCCGATCGACGGCGTGATCTCCGAGGGAAGCACCTCTCTTAACACCGCCGCGCTGACCGGCGAGAGCCTCCCTGTCGAGGCCACCGTCGGATCTGCCGTTTATTCCGGATCCATCAATCTCAACTCCGCGATCAAGGTCACGACCACGACTGCATACGAGAACAGCACGGTTGCGCGTATTCTCGAGCTCGTCGAAAACAGCACGGACAAGAAAGCGACTTCCGAGAAATTCATTACGAAATTTGCCCGCATCTATACCCCCGCCGTCGTCCTCCTGGCGGTCCTGATCGCCGCAGTCTGCGCGATCTTTACTGACCTCGGGATCTCCGGCAGCATATACCGCGGCCTGATCTTCCTTGTGGTCTCATGCCCATGCGCGCTCGTGGTGTCCGTGCCTCTCTCCTTCTTCGGAGGGATCGGCGCCGCCAGCCGTCGCGGCATTCTCGTCAAGGGCAGCAACTATCTTGAAGCCTTAGCCAAGATCGATACCGTCGTGCTCGATAAGACCGGAACACTCACAGAAGGTGCTTTTGCCGTAGAAGCGATCCACCCGAACGAGATCGATGCCGATGAACTGATCGACATTGCCGCGCTTGCGGAGAGCCGCTCGAAACATCCGGTCGCCGAATCGGTCGTAAAAGCACATGGCAAACACATCGATCCTTCCCGTCTCGGTGACGTCGAAGAGATCGCCGGCCGTGGCATCCGCGCGGTCGTCGACGGACAGGAATATTTTGTCGGTAACGGCAAGCTCATGGAAGACGTCAAGGCGGACTTCCACGAGTGCCATCTCCCCGGCACGATCGTCCATGTCGCACGCCGTGTTTCAACGGATAATGTCACCGGCTCCGGAGCCTGCGCAGTTACCAGCGAGTACCTCGGCCATATCGTCATCAACGATGTCCTGAAGAAGGATTCTCCCGATGCGATCGCGGACCTCAGAAAGTCCGGCGTAAAGAACATCGTCATGCTGACCGGCGATAACGGAAAAGTCGCCGCCCGCGTCGCAGAGCAGGTCGGCATCGACACATATCACGCGGGTCTTCTCCCCGCTCAGAAAGTGGAAAAACTTGAAGCGATCCTCGGCGCGAAAAGCACCGGTAATGTGGCTTTTGTGGGTGACGGCATCAACGACGCGCCGGTCCTTACAAGATCCGATGTCGGTATCGCAATGGGCGCGCTCGGATCAGACGCCGCGATTGAAGCTGCGGATGTCGTCCTGATGGATGACCGTCTCGCGAAGATTCCGGTTGCGATCCGTATTGCGAGGAAGACCATGCGCATCGTCATCGAGAACATCACCTTCTCGCTGGTCGTAAAGATTGCTGTCATGGTGCTCGGCGCGCTCGGCATCGCTGACATGAAGCTCGCGGTCTTCGGCGACGTCGGTGTCCTTATCCTTGCGATCCTCAATTCCCTCCGCGCAATGAGAGTTCCGAAATAAACCCATATTCTTAATTCGGGTCGCGGACTGTAACGTAATTGTCGCCGGTATCGATTCCGTATTTCTCCAGAAAAGCACTTAAGCCCGGTGCCTGTTCGGGTCTTCTTACCAGCATCGGCTGGTGGGCATCGCATCCGAGTACAAACTTCGCGCCCATCTTCGATGCCATTTCGAAGAAGCGGTCGCACGGATAGTGGCGTCCGTCGGAGAATCCGTACATGTTGATCTCGAGCGGGATATCCAGTTCGAGGGATTTCTCTACGATACGGACCATGTGTTTTTTATAGATATCATCCGGACCGGTATAGTGTATCAGATCCGGGTGTGCCAGATACGTGAAAAGCCCTGTCTCCATGCCCTCGATCGTGGTATCGACATACGAGCTCAGTTCTTCTTCGCTGTCGGTGGCTTCGCCGACGTAGATGCCTTCGACCTCATTCGGCGTGAAGTGCTGTCCCTGGATGAGGTAGTCGAGAGGATATTTCCGAAGTTCCTCGATCAAAGGCGGGAAATACTTTCTCGAATACTCGACTTCATATCCGATCAGGATCTTAATGTCATTCTTATATTCCTCGCGGAGTTTTACGAGTGTCCCCGTATAGTCCGGGATCTCGTTCATCCGCATGCGGATCCATGAATAATGTTCTTCTTCAAAAGGCTGCGGTACGTGGTCTGAAAAGCCCAGCACCTTAAAGCCCTCTTTGATTGCCTGTTCAATATATTCGCGCTCCGTACCCTTCGCGTGATTGCATCGGATCGTGTGCGTGTGATAGTTTGCCAGCATAAATTCTCCTGCTCCTCAGCGCTTCTCTTTCAGCATGAAGCCGCATTCATCCGCGGCGTCTCTAAAGCACGAAAGGATCTTCTCCGCATAGTCGCCGAGATTCTCCTCCAGTATCGCCGTATTTACGAAAAGCACTGCGTTGTCAGCGCTCATGCAGCTCAGGCAGTCGTAAAGTGCGTCCAGGTTCTTTCCGAAATACTCCGGAAATCCCATCTCCTTCGCAATCGCTACATACGCCGCTTCCTTATTCGTCATATCTTTTCCGTCAAGAAGATAAATGTTCATGTCATTCCTCCCCGTAAAGCAGCGTGAATGTTTCGTAATGGTCGTCAGTATAGTAGATCAGGCCGTCATTCGAGAACACGATGCGCTTGGCGCCACGGGACTTCTTGCCCTTCGTGTCGATGTCGCACTCGGTGTACGTTCTTCCCTTCTTGGCCGGAAGCCGGCCTTCACGGTTTCCGAACCTGTCTCCGCCGATGCTTGCTCCCGGGAAATAGTCCTCCAGGGATCCGCCTTCCCAGCCCTTCGCCTGCGCTTCCTTCTTCGTGACAAAGTTCGACGGCAGGTGGCCGTAAGTGTAGATATAAAGCGCCACATCGTCCTTCGACGTGTAGG
>CAMYWO010000130.1:0-3327 GCA_947302815.1 uncultured Clostridia bacterium
GCATCCTTTGCGTTAACGATCTCGTACTGGATCTCTTCCTTGGTCTCTTCGTCACGGAGTGTAACCTTGGAACCGAGGGAGATCTTCGTCTTGGAGATCTCGGACTCGTCGATGACTTCCGCGTTCTTCAGGATCTCTTCGATCTCCATGATGCGGGCTTCGTTCTTCGCCTGTGCATCTTTTGCTTCGTCGTACTCGGAGTTCTCCGAAAGGTCGCCCTGTGCGCGTGCTTCCTTCAGCTGCTCAGCGATCTGTCCGGAGATGACGGTTTTTCTCTCTTCGAGTTCATCCTGCAGACGCTTCATACCTTCGACGGTAAATTGGATCTTCTGATTTTCTTCTGCCATGTTTTTGGTCTCCTTTTATGTTTACTTATTAGTTACTTATTTATCTGCCGTCTGCTTCAAAAGCACCGGCCGCGCAGCATCCGTGTAAGGATAATCTTATCGGATGTTCGCGTCGTTGTTCTTGGTGATAACGTCGTGCGCACCGCCCTCAACGATGGATGTGGAGGATACGACTACGAGACGGGCCTTCTCCTGGAGCTCCGGGATCGAGGAGGATCCGCAGGAACACATGGTGGCCTTCATCTTCGCAAGAGAAGAATCGAGGTTGTCCTTCAGCTTACCTGCATACGGTACATAGGAGTCAACGCCCTCTTCGAAAGCCATCTTGCCGCCCTTTCCGCCGTCGTCATAACGCTGCCAGTTACGTGCACGGTTAGAACCCTCGCCCCAGTACTCCTTAACATAAGCACCGTTGACAACGAGCTTTCTCGTCGGGCTCTCATCGAATCTTGCGAAGTAGCGGCCGAGCATGATGAAGTCAGCGCCCATCGCCAGAGCGAGTGTCATGTGGTAGTCGTGAACGATACCGCCGTCAGAGCAGAGCGGGATATAAACGCCTGTCTTCTCGAAGTACTCGTCACGTGCTTTTGCCACAGCGAGGACCGCGGAAGCCTGGCCGCAGCCGATACCCTTCTGCTCACGGGTGATGCAGATGGAACCGCCACCGATACCGATCTTGATGAAGTCAGCGCCGGCATTTGCGAGGTACTGGAAACCCTCGGCATCTACAACGTTACCTGCACCGACGATGACGTTCGGGTAATTCTTCTTGATCCACTCAAGGGCTCTGCTCTGCCATACGGAGAATCCGTCGGAAGAGTCGAGGCAGAGAGCGTCTGCACCTGCTTCAACGAGTGCCGGAACACGCTCTTCGTAGTCTCTGGTGTTGATACCGGCACCGACGATGAGGCGCTTATCAGCATCTAAGAGCTC
Source organism: uncultured Clostridia bacterium (assembly GCA_947302815.1). Taxonomy (GTDB): domain Bacteria; phylum Bacillota; class Clostridia; order Saccharofermentanales; family Saccharofermentanaceae; genus Scatonaster. Next base: position 1,281 of record CAMYWO010000130.1, read on the forward strand.
GAGCGGGTTAGCTTTATGGAATTCATAGTCTTTTCTAAAAACGAGACCAACGAGGCAGTCATTGTCATCTACGATCGGGAGCTGGTTGAGCTTGTGCTCCCAGATGATGTCGTTGGCTTCTTTAAGTGTGGTACCTTCACGAGCTACGATGAGCTTCTCAAAAGGTGTCATGAACTCGGAGACCTTGGTCTTCGGATCCATACGGGTCACGCGGTAGTCACGGGATGTAACGATACCGAGGAGCTTGCCGTCGGACTTACCGTTCTCGGTTACCGGGAATGTACCGTGGTTGGTTCTCTCACGGAGCTCGACGACTTCTTCCATCGTGTTGTCCGGGGTAAGGTTACTGTCAGAAATAACAATTCCGGCCTTGTACTTCTTTACTTTCCGGATCATCTCGCACTGGGACTCCACTGACTGAGACTGGAAAACGAAGGACATACCGCCGGAACGTGCCAGGGCAATTGCCATACCGTCATCGGAGACGGCCTGCATGACTGCAGATACCAAAGGGATGTTGATCTTGAGCTTACTCTCCTCCTGTCCCTTTCTGTACTTTGCTATCGGAGCAGAAAGGTCTACCTGGTCAGGTGTATTCTTCTCCGTAGTGAGGTTGGGGACCAGCAGGTATTCGCTGAACGTCCGTGATTCTTGCTCAAAAATCTTCGCCATAAATCGAAATCCTCCCTTTGTATATATGATTACTCTAGAAAATATTTCATTAAATCATACCATATAAAGAGAGGGTTTTGGAAGTTTTTTATACTATCGATTTCCACATTTTTCAGCACGCGAAGCGCAGACTCATTGTGAAAGTGTCAAAGTGCTTTTCGCGCGGCGGGAAAAGAACTTGTGGCTCGCTTCTTCTTCGAGCTGGAAACGTTTCCCTTCAGAAGTCCGATCGCAATGGAGACACCGATCGTCACGGGCGGCGGCCGATGAGACGCTGCCATTCGTTATCCGTCAGACTGTCTCGGAACTTGTCGATCTCGGCGGAATACTTCTCGGGCGCGGCATCGTAACCCATGACGTGGGCGGCACCCTCGATCAGGCAGATACGCTTCGGAGCACGGATGCTGTTATAGATGTTGTCGCTCATCTCAGACGGGACCAGCTTGTCATCGGTGCCGTGGAACAGCAGCACCGGCACGCTGATGCGCGATGCGACTTTCAGAGGAGCTGCCTTTTCGACCGGGAATCCGAAGCGCTTGAGCGCGACCTTCTGCACAAGATTGATGAAAGGCCTGAACTGGAACTTATAGTTTCTCTGCATCAGGAATGACATCTGGTTATCAAGCGTGTCAAAAGAACTGTCCGCGATGACTCCCGTCAGGCTCTCGGGCGCGATGCCGGAACCGGCGGTCATCAGGGCTGCAGCGGCACCCATGGATCTTCCATGGAGGATGATGCGGATGTCATCGCCGAGGCGTGTCTCCAGGTACTGCATCCACATGACGATGTCCTGGCTGTCGAAAAGCCCGTATCCGACGAACTTTCCTTCGCTCATGCCGTGAGCGCGCATATGCGGGATCAGGATGTGGCAGTCCCTCTTCTCGAGATGGAGCTGCGCGTAGGCCGCCATGACGGACGGCATATCGTTAAAGCCGTGAAGAAGGATCACGACTTCTTTCGTCTTTTTCTTGCTTGCGGGAATGAAGTAGGCATAGAGTTTGATGCCGTCAAAAGCGGTCATCTGCCAGTCGAGGATGTTCATGCGGTTGCTGTAGAACCAGTTCTGGCCCCGTCCGAAGATATTGCTCTGGTCGATCGAAAGCGGCGACTTGTCATAGGCCGGTCTCGGCTGCGGCCGCGCGAAGAAACGGTACGCGACGCGTACTGCGTAGGAATAGATGAGGATGGCGGCGAGGCCGAACATCAGGAGAAGAAGGCCGATAATAATGATCGCCAGAATTACACCCGTGGGCACGAAAACTCCTCCTTTATACATATGGCGCGGCGGCGCGCTTTACTAAACCTACTAACCTAAGATAATTGTACGGCCGCATTTTGACTTTCGTGTTACAGGGATGTTAGATTCTCGGGAAAT
>CAMYWO010000131.1:0-3196 GCA_947302815.1 uncultured Clostridia bacterium
TTTATGTTTTGAAACATGATTCATGTTCCGTTTAAGTTTGCCAATTTCCACGATAATATAGCGGTGAAACGGAAGTCAATAAAATGCGGAGAGTATGACAAAAGAGTCACCCGTGATAAGGATTAATTAACATGGATTTCGGGCCGTCGATTTGGTTGACTAGCAGGGGCAAGAATGCCACAATGAGTGAAACAAGGTTTATCTTAAGGAGATCCTATGAGTAGAACGGAAAATGCTGAACTGACGGTACTTTGCCTGATCCATGACGAAGAGCGCTATCTTCTGCAGGATCGTGTGAGTGTGGACTGGAAGGGATATACACTTCCGGGCGGGCATGTGGAGCCAGGTGAATCCATTGTTGAGGCCGTGATCCGGGAGATGAAGGAAGAGACCGGGCTTACGATCCGAAATCCTAAACTGTGCGGCATTAAACAGTTTCCGCTCAAAGACGGAGACTACAGCAAAGGAAGATATCTCGTGTTCCTTTATGAGACAAGTGCTTTTGAAGGAAAAATCGTATCCTCTGATGAGGGCGCGATGCACTGGGTCGAGAAAAAAGATCTTCCGAACGTCAATCTGGTGGAGGATTTCTTTGACTTGATCGATGTCATGACGAATGAGGAATACAGCGAATTTCAATATACTGTAGAAGGAAACGACTGGATCGTGCATAAGCGATAATTCGGGGGGAGACACATATGAAAAAGTGGTACGACGAGGAGTATGAGTTTACGGTGGAGGTCACCGGCTTTCTGCATGGTGATCACACGGAGAGATATTGCAGAAACGGCGAGGAGATCGGCGATACGTATACCTGTACATACGGGTGTCCGGTGAATAAGGACGGGTATGGGATCTGCTCGAAAACAATGATGATGCTTTACCCGCTGATGGAAGCAGTCAGAAGCGGCGGAGATCTTCAGAACCTGGGCGGCGACGGAAAGTACACGAAAACCATCGTATGTCCGGACGGGTGCGTGATCTTTAAACTGACAGCAAAACCACTTGGGAATGAGAACTTCCATACGGGCGGTTTCTGGGATTATCCGGATCAGACATAATATACTTATATGCAACAGTTCTCTATGTGAAGTCGTCTTATTAGCATGGAGGGTATTCATATGAGGTATGTAGTTTTAAAAAACAGAGTGGCTGCAGCGGTTCTTGCTGCAGGTATATTGTTCTCATTTACTGGATGTAAGGCTTCGGAAAAGAAGGATGCGGATAAAAGCGGTTCGAAAGTAACATCGGGTAAGATCCAGAAAAAGAATGATTCGGATAAAACGGATGATCCTACCGGGAAAACTGAGCCTGTGACTACACAGACTGAGCCGACGACGCCAACACCGGTGCCGACAAAGAGCATCGATGAACTTAAGACGATCGAAGGCCCTATGCTTACCGTCAGCTGCGAAGTCGTGGGACCGCTGAATTACTATGAAGATGAGAACAGAGACCGCGTATATACGCTTTACTATGACGGCACGCTGGAAAGGATCTCTTATCACGCGGAGAGTGAGCCGATCACGAGTACGGTAAAGATTCCGGATGATGCTTATCTTGATTTCTATCTTTTCTGTCTGGAATACGGGGACAGCAGTGCGTTTGCCGGTTATAGCGAAGATGTCAATGACGGTGAGATATTCGGGTTTGCCTACCGGGATGAAAACGGGAAGGATCATCATATATACGGCGGTTATTGTTATCAGGTCAAGGAACTGATGGATATAGTCCATCAGGTAGCGGGTTATTTCGATCCGGATTACTCTATCGCCTGCATGAACAGGATCAGGGGATATGAGGGACGTCTGGAAACGATCACGAATCTTTCCGAGCCGCAGATCAGAAGAGTGAACCAGCTTCCGGATGATGTCGTTCTCGAAAACGGAGTGGATCTTGATCGCGTCAAATACTTCTACGAGTATACATACACAACGACGGAAGATGCGGAAAACGGACCGATCGTGTGCTATGTTTCCGATAATGGTTATCTCGTCGCCATGAAGAATAACCGCAACTGGGATATTGTGGATCTGCTCATCGAAGTGAACGGGAAAACGCTTAATGCGCAGTGGGATTCGGAATCGTATAACACCTATCCGCTTGATCAGATGCTGTTTGAGCAGGGAACCATCATCATAGAGATGGATGATTGGGAATTCGGAAAAGAGGGAAATGTCAAGGATCTGAAGAGAAACGGTCCGATCAAGACGATCCATTGTGAACCCGGAATGATCATTAAATGCATGACATCTTCGGGGGATGACATTCTCCGTATCGTAACGGTGGAAGGTGAGTACAAATGTGTTCCTGTTGCCAAGATCAATTCCGTGACGCAGGAAGAACTTGAAGAGATCTTCGGAAAAGGGAAGGTCACGGTCACGCTCACTCCGGCTTCTTAAGGAAAAGAACGACGCGGCCTGGCGAGATCGCGGCAAAATTCCGACGATGCCCCGTTGAGGACATGGGAGGGGCTGCCTTGCAAGAACCGGATGTTAATGCTAATATGAACTCATAAAACCAAGGGAACAAAGGCGTTTCATCCATATCGGATGAGGCGCCTTTTTGCTATATGAGGGGCGATGACATGACGGCTTTCGACAGAATTAAGAGCGGCATCCCGGAGATGGATAATGCGCTGGATAATATCCGGCTTGGCGACAATGTCGTGTGGAGAGTATCGGAGCTTTCGCAGTTTAAGCTCTTCATGGAGCCCTATATCCGCCAGGCGATCGAGGATAAAAGAAACATCATCTACTTCAGGTTCGCCAGCCACGAGCCGCTTCTTCCTGAATGCCCGGAGATCAAGACGGTCCATATCCCCCTGTCCCACAGATTCGAGACTTTCACAGTCGATATCCATAACGTCATCGAAAAAGAAGGATACGACGCCTTCTATGTGTTCGACTGTCTGTCGGAGCTTCAGACAGCGTGGGCGACCGACCTCATGATGGGAAACTTTTTCCGAGTCACTTGCCCGTTCCTTTTTATCCTGGATACGGTCGCTTTCTTTCCGATTATCCGCGGAAAGCATTCGTCCCAGGCGATCAATAAGATCTTGAATACGACGCAGCTTTTCTTTGACGTGTATGCGGATAAGAAGAATGTCTATGTGCGCCCGAATAAAGTATGGAACCGAAGTTCCGACACGATGTTCCTGCCGCATACCTATGACCCCGAGACAGGTGCTTTTCGA
>CAMYWO010000132.1:0-3067 GCA_947302815.1 uncultured Clostridia bacterium
TTCCCGGCAGGCGTTCCGAGCAACAGCGGCGAAGATTCTCCGCACAAGATCTGAGAATGACAGCGCTTCCGGAGAAAGACGATCCGCTTTCCCCGTCATAGCGCGAAGAAGGAGTTTGCATGAAGATTGCAGTATTTGTAAGCGGTGGCGGCACGAACCTGCAGGCGATCATCGATAAGATCGCAAGCGGCGAGATCAAGAATGTCGAGATCGCGGAAGTCATCGCCAGCAATGACAGTGCTTTTGCCATAGAAAGAGCAAAGAAGGCGGGGATCAGAAGCACGGTCATCTCGAAGAAAGTCCTTGGGGACGCTTACGACGATGCCACGCTAAAAGAACTCGACTCGCTGGGTGTGGATCTGGTCGTTCTGGCCGGATTCCTCTCGATGCTCGGACCGAAGACGGTGGCTGCTTATGCAAACCGCATCATCAATATCCACCCGGCCCTGATCCCGGCATTCTGCGGCAAGGGCATGTACGGTATCAGACCGCATCAGGCGGTCCTCGAAAAGGGCGTCAAAGTTTCCGGCGCCACGGTGCACTTCGTGAACGAACACTATGACGAAGGCCCGATCATCCTTCAGAAAGCGGTGGACGTGCTCCCGGACGATACGCCCGAGACGCTGCAGCAGCGCATCATGAAGGAATGTGAACAGGTGATCCTCCCGAAGGCGATCCAGCTCATCGCTGACGGAAAGATAGAAGTAGTTAATAATTTGGTAAGAGTCAAGCCTTAAGACTCGGAAAGGAAAACATTATGATTAAAAGAGCGATTATCAGTGTATCCGACAAGACAGGCATCGCCGATTTTGCCAGAAAACTCGTGGAACTGAACGTAGAGATCCTCTCTACCGGCGGAACTGCAAAACTTCTGGAGAAGGAAGGCATCCCCTGTAAGGAAGTTTCCGAGATCACCGGTTTCCCGGAGTGCCTCGACGGACGTGTAAAGACACTTCATCCTCTTATCCACGGCGGTATCCTCGCTATGCGCGGTAACCCGGAGCACATGAAGAGAGTAGAAGAGCTGGGAATTGGTCTGATCGACATGATCGTCGTTAACCTCTATCCTTTCAAAGCAACTATCCAGAAGCCGGGCGTTGCTTTTGAAGAGTGCGTCGAGAACATCGACATCGGCGGTCCGTCCATGCTGCGTGCCGCTGCGAAGAACCATAAGGACGTCACCGTAATCACCGATCCGGACGACTACGAGCAGGTACTCTCCGAGATGAAGGCGACAGGCGATACGACATACGAGACACGTTTCAAGCTCGCAAAGAAGGTATTCGAGCACACAGCTGCTTACGATGCCCTGATCGCGAACTACTTCCTTTCTGTTTCCGAAGACAAGACACTGCCGAAGCAGTACACAGTTACTTTTGATAAGGTTTCTGAGATGCGTTACGGCGAGAACCCGCACCAGAAGGCAACATTCTTCCAGAACGCTCTGCCGGTCAAGGGTTCCCTTGCAGAAGCCAAGCAGCTCAACGGTAAGGAACTGTCCTACAACAACATCTCCGATACAGATGCTACCATCAACTGCCTCAAGGAATTCGACGAGCCGACAGTTGTTGCTGTTAAGCACGCGAATCCGTGCGGTGTCGGTTCTGCTGACAACATCTACGATGCATGGGTCAAGGCTTATGAGGCTGACTCCGTATCCATCTTCGGTGGTATCGTAGCTGCTAACCGTGAGATCGACGGCAAGACCGCTGCTGAGATGGCAAAGATCTTCCTCGAGGTCATCGTTGCTCCTTCCTATACACAGGAAGCTCTCGATATCCTCTGCGCAAAGAAGAACCTCCGCGTTCTCGTTCTGCCGGATATCTCCGCACCGATCCCGGAGAGTGAGCTCAACTACAAGCGCGTAAACGGCGGCCTGCTGGTTCAGGATCACGACCGTGGAATCTACGACGAGGCGGAGCTCAAGACCGTAACAAAGACGGAGATCGATCCGGCTCTGAAGGATGACATGCTCTTTGCCATGAAGGTCGTAAAGCACGTGAAGAGTAACGGTATCGTTGTTGTTAAGAATAAGCAGACACTCGGTGTCGGCCCCGGCCAGACCAACCGTGTCGGCGCTGCGAAGATCGCTCTGGATTTTGCAGGTGAGAAGGCAAAGGGCGCCGTTCTCGGTTCCGATGCATTCTTCCCATTCTCTGACTGCGTAGAGACAGCTCACGAGTATGGCATTACCGCCATCGTTCAGCCGGGCGGATCCATCCGTGACCAGGAGTCCATCGATGCATGCGACAAGTACGGCATCGCAATGCTCTTTACCGGTGTACGTCACTTCAGACATTGATCTGAATCATCTATAGTTAAGTAATCAGGAGCACCCTGCTTCGGAAGAGAAGGAAACTTCGATTCGGGCAGGGTGCTTTTCAATATGCTGCGATGTGAAAAGTCCGGAAAATCCGCGACTGAAAGGACCGTGCGTTACGGCGCGGAATTTGGTATAATAATTTGTCGGTGAGGAGTGCTTTTCCCGCCGATGGAATGATTATAATACCCGGAGGTCGATTCATGAAAGTTTTAGTCGTAGGCGGCGGTGGCCGTGAACATGCAATTTGCTGGAAGCTGAAGCAGAGCCCGAGAGTTACGGAGCTCTACTGTGCACCGGGTAACGGAGGAATCGCGGAGATCGCGCACTGCGAGCCGATTAAGGCGACAGACGTTTCTGCTATGGTTGAGTACGCGAAGAAGGAGCAGTTCGATCTGGTATTCGTAGCACCGGATGACCCGCTCGCACTCGGCATGGTCGACGCGATGGAAGCAGCCGGTATCCGCGCTTTTGGACCGCACGCAAATGCGGCGATCGTCGAGGCGTCGAAGGCTTTCTCCAAAGAACTGATGAAGAAATACAATATCCCGACCGCGAAGTATCAGACATTTACAAATCAGGACGAGGCGCTCGCTTACCTCGAGACGCAGGAAATGCCGATCGTTATCAAGGCGGACGGACTTGCTCTCGGTAAGGGCGTTATCATTGCCCAGACACTGGATGAGGCGAAGAAGGCAGTTATCTCCATGATGAGCGAAGGTGTTTTCGGAAAGTCCGGAAGTACGG
>CAMYWO010000133.1:0-3029 GCA_947302815.1 uncultured Clostridia bacterium
CGGATTCGGTATGGAAATCTCAGATTAAAAGCACTGCAAAAGAATAACCTTTCAAAAAAGGGGGCGCCTCATCGTATGAGACGTCCCCTTCTTCTAATTCATTTCGCGAGGAAAATCAGGGCTTGATACCCAGGTCCATAAGATGGTTCTGGCACTGGCCGCTGAATATGATCCTCTTGACCGTGAGCGGTTCGCCCATTATTGAACAATACTTCAAAAGCAATCCCTCTTCCACAGCATTCGGATAACGGCCATACGCTACCTTGCAGACGAGACGGACAATCTCTCTAGAAGATGAACTTCTGAATATTCCTTTTGCCTGATTTTTAACATACAGATTCCAGAGGAAATCCGTACCTGACATCTGATGTGTACTCAGTTTATACATAGTTACATCAAAATCCTGACCGGCCTTACTCAAATTGAAGTTATAAAAGGCACTATAAACCAGACTTTCCGCCTCACGCGAATACACTCTGACATACGTGACTGTACCGGAAGATGTGTCATTAACGTAAAATGCGAAACTGTAGTTTCCGACCGGCAGTTTTTTCAGATAGAGCGCGTCTGTCAATTCCTGACTGCAATAATTGGATTTGCCTCCATAATATGTGGCGAGACTACATAATTCATACAGGTACAAATTCGTTCTTCCGGAAGGAACCGTGATTCTTTCGGTCACTTTGCGGATATTGCAGCCTGCATCGTTATCTCTGACTACGAGAGTGAGTGTGAAACTGGAGCTGACATTGACGATCTCACCCTCCAGAAATGCATACTCATCTCCCTGTCGGACATAATATGTACCATTGTGGTTCGTATATTCCTTAATAGCGGTATGGCCGGTGGGGGCCTTAAAACCATCATCAACACAGAGGTTTCGAGCATAAGATCTTCCTGCTGCAAAAGCACTTCTGAATGGGATGAAAACGATCACCATAGCCATCAGAAGCGCTACGACTTTCGTCGTACACTTTGATTTTCCCATGATATTTACTTCCTTGTTTGAAAATTGATCGATTACAACAAACCCATTCCTTTGACGATCACAACACCCATAGACTATCATTATCGAAACCGGTTTACTAACAAAATCGCACCGGATTATATAACGATCTTTCACAATATCTTACTCGTGATAGAATATACTCATGTATTAATGGAAAACTGTCCGATGACACCCCGTAATCGACAACCGCATCCGGACCCTTCTTGAAGAAAGACAGTGACATCCGATCATCGTTTCCTTTACTTAAGATCGGTCAGATCAGCTGCTGCTCGTTGATGATCAGCTTAAACTGTAGGCCGAGCGTTTCCGCGGCTTTACGGCAGAGGACCATGCGCTGCAGGAAGATCTCGAAATAGTCCATCACCGAGCTATAGTGCGTATCGACCGAGAGCTTGAGCTTGATGATCGTATGCGCCTCATTGATCTTCAGCTCGGATTTCGTGACCGAATAGTTGACGCGGTCATGAATATCGAAGGAGGACTTATCGTCATTACGGACACGGTTACGGCGCACATCGCTCTTATCCGCCAGTATCAGCGCCGCTGCAAGGGAATTGACCGGGACACCGGTTCCCTCATCGTGATTTCCGATCGCCGTGACGATCATGCCGATCTCCTCCGGCGGGAATCCCATCTCATTTAAGATCCTAAAAGCGATCAGCGCGCCTGACTGGCTGTGATCCGTGCGGTTCACCAGATTTCCGATGTCATGGAGATATCCGACGATCTTCACAAGCTCCACGGTCCTCTCGGGATATCCCAGCGTCTTAAGGATATAGCCGGCCGTCTCCGCCACAAGCGTCACATGCGCGAACCCGTGCTCGGTATATCCCAGCGCATCCAGCGACTCATTCGCCTGCTTGATATAAGTTTTGATCACTTCATTATTCTTGATCTCTTCGTAAGTCATCTGACTTCTCCAACTAGTTTCTATTCTTCATTTTCGCGGTTCATTATACCATTCAATCTATTTCAGACATCATGTTAATCTATCTCAGTCGTCATGCAGCTGACCTCATCCTCATCGACCTTTTCCCATTTTCCTTTTGCGCGATCGAATTCCTGCGTGTAGTACCACATGATGTCATACCCTCTCGCAGTGTATCTAAGTTCGACCGTTTCCTCGGTGATCCAGATGGTCATGCTGCTGATATGAAGTCCCAGGATCTCAAAATCCTCATCGGGATCTTCTTTATAGGACTCCTTGTTCGGGAAAATGATGGTGACTATGTAATGACCATCTTTAAGTTCGATACTGCTCTTATCTTCACTCGGCCAGATATTCTTCATATTTTCTACTGTAAGGTGGAAGCCGGGCTCTTCCTCATCCAGATAACCTTTAAGACTGAACGTATCAAGGTCATTCTCATCGTACTCAAAACCCTCGCAGAGCTTCTCGTCAAAAACAGCCACCGCCCGGTCTTCAAATAACGCGATCTTTTCCAGCCCGAACATATTCTCTTTCGGGCATTCGATGACTTCTTTAGCATCCGCCTCATTTTCAATGAGCTTTTTGGATTTTTTACAGCCAACGAGTGTGATCAGTGTAACAGCCACCAGCAAAAAAGCGAAAACCCGTTTTCTCATAAACAACTCCTCCTTTTCAAGACATCCTCTCTTTTCCTAAAAACTATATTTCGTCGATCCCGTATATATACCGGAACTCCAGTAACGAAGCAGAATCTTTCTCCTGTCCTTCCAGTTCTTCCTTTAGGGAATTCTCCTTATCGATAATGAAATAAATGATCCGGCAACCGTATTCTTTAGCCTTCGGCATGAAATACTCCGCCACCCACTTTGTGTCCAGCGGATTATCCTCAAAGCCATCTCTGGTATCCGCCACATAATCGCATCCGGAGTGATTCCTGATCACCACAAGTGCTTTTTCCAAAGGCAAACGATACTGCTCGAGCTCACAGTACTTTTTCCAGTGAACCAGAACCACATTCTTCTCCAGAACGTAAAACACATCGCAGAATTCAGATAAATAAATCGTTTCCATACTATTCATCTCAATATT
>CAMYWO010000134.1:0-3027 GCA_947302815.1 uncultured Clostridia bacterium
TGACTCTATTATACAGAACATCTGTTCGACCGTCAACCACTAAACTGAAATAAGCTATGTGGATTATGCTATGTAGCAGCATTCTCCGATGAGATCGAGAAGTGCGTCGAGGGAATCCACGTCGATCTTATTGTCATTTCTGCCACGCATATAGATGTAGTAACGTGTGCCGTCGATCGTGAAAACGAATTCCTGCAGGCCGGAAGCTGTGTTTTCGCGCATCTGCATACCGTTTACGTCCACCCAGTCCGTGTCGTTAGTGCTTTTCGCAAGATAAGAGTCGTCCGGATCGGGCACGATGGTGCAGGTTTCAATCACGGAGTCTTCTGTTGTTTCCGGACGGATACTTTTGCCGCCGGCACTCCGCAGATGGTCAAAACTTGTAATATGCTTTCCGCCGAGGATCGGGGTGTTCACGAGCTTGTCGTAGATATACGGTTCGTCGAAGTCATCCGGGCTCAGGTGGTCAAAGAGGATCTCGGAGTAATGAACAAAATTCTGACGGTCTTTCTCCGTTACATCATCTTTGCCGGAATAGTTCCGGAATACTGTATAAAACAGCTTTCCGTCGAGGGTTCTGGCATAGTAGAGACTCTCGTTGCTTTTGTTACCGCCGTAAATCTCAGCAACTGTGGCAAAGACGTGGTCGTCTTCCAGTTCGACGATCGTGACCCTCGGCGCATTCGGATCTTCCGGGTCATAGTATCCCATGTTGCCGACATAGATCTGGCCGAGGTCGTCCGCGAATCGGGTGAAAGAAGTGTAGTCGGGTTTCTTAAGGTATGCGTAAGTGACCGTGCCATCGATCGCTTTTCCGTCTGCTCCGAGAAAGTCAACGGTGTTACTGTTCTGGAAGAGGCTGCTTCCATAGTCTGCGCAGTAAAACTCGTGGCTCATCCGGAGCTCGTCGCAAGCAGTGTAGATCAGGGTCGAGTGGTCCACGATGAAGGCATATTTCTGCGTTGCTTCTTCAAGCGTGTACGCATCCTTCAGATTGCGGGACGTATCCCAGTACACGATGTCTTCCGGAAGATCCGGCTCATCGGACATTACGCGGGTCCCCGTCGGAACGACCAGATCGTAAGAGTGCCTGTTAAGAGTATGCGGTGTGGATTGCGTGATACCCGAGGAATCTTCAGTGGAATCTTCAGTGCAACTGTGATTCGCCGGATCCTCAGATTCTTCCTCACTATGACTCGGGATGGTCAGATCCCATGAGGATTCCTCTGTTTTTTCAGTTTTTTTGCATCCCGTCATGGGGAACAGAGTCGCCAGGGAAAGAAGAGCTGCCATTAAAATTCTTGTTTTCATTTTCATACCAAATACCTCGCTTGCATTTTCGCTTTCACCCTCTTAATCAACAAATCTTTCCTGACCGTCACATCTTATTATAACTTTTTTCGAAAAGCACTCGGGGGCGGGTGCTTTTCGCGCGGAAAGGGGCGGAAAGGGCAGGGGCAGAAGCGCCGTCCAACTTGAAATAACGCACTTTTTGTGGGATACTTTCTTTGCTTATTTACGCATTTTTACGCATTTTCAGATATCTGGAGGACGCATTATGGATGAATCTTTAAGACAGCAGTTTGTCCGCACGGTGCAGGATTTCACCGCGATGACGGGCATTTATCTGCCGGATGATGTTGAAAAGAGACTTCGTGAACTTCGCGACAGCGAATCGATCGAGAACGCGAAGACGATGTATGACTGCATGATCGAGGATCTCTCGCTTGCCAAGGAACTGCACCGTCCTTTGTGCCAGGACACCGGTGTCCTTCAGTATTTTGTCGAGGTCGGAACGGAGTTCCCGTATCTGGCGGATATCGAGGGTGTGCTTGTTGAGGCCGCCCGAAAAGCAACGCTGGAGACGCCTCTGCGTCCGAATGTTGTTGAGCCGCTTGGTGAGCACAACACCGGCGATAACACCGGCTACGGTGCGCCGTATATCGAGTACGATCTTGTCCCGGGTTCTTCCGATCTTCGCCTGCGTATGTATATGGCCGGCGGCGGATGCTCGCTCCCGGGCAGAAGTAAGGTCCTGATGCCGCTCGAGGGCGTCGAGGGCGTCAAGAAGTTTGTTTACCAGACGATCCTGGACTGGGGTGTAAATGCCTGCCCGCCGCTCTGCATCGGTATTGGTCTGGGCACCTGCGCGGCCACATCCGCGATGCTTTCCAAGAAGGCGCTGCTCCGTCCAATCGGCACACGTTCGCAGTATCCGGAAGTTGCCAAGCTTGAAGATGAGATCCAGGCGGGTCTCGATTCTCTGGGTATCGCGCCTCTGGGATTCGGCGGAAGCCACACTGTCCTGAACGTAAATATCGAGGCGGCAGCCCATCACCCGGCAACGCTGGGCGTCGGTATCACGACCGGCTGCTGGGCTACAAGAAGAGGCGAGATCATCATCCACAAGGATCTCACTTCTGAAATCATTTCCCATAAAAAAGCACTCACCGCTGCGGCGGACGCGAAGAATGAGGAGGTGTAAGACATGAAGAAGGTTTTAACTACTCCTGTTACATATGATCAGATCAAGGATCTCCGCATCGGGGATACCGTGTACCTTACAGGTATGCTCGCGACTTGCCGTGACAGCGGCCACAAGAGAGTCGTTCAGGAAAAGGTAATGCCTGAGAACTTTGAGTTCAAGGACGGCGCGATCATCCACGCCGGCCCGATCGTCGGAAAGGACGAGAACGGCAAGCAGTTCATGGTCTCCATCGGACCGACAACGAGCCGCCGTATGGAAGCTGCGGAAGCGGACTTCATCGAGCAGACAGGTATCCGTGTGATCATCGGTAAGGGTGGTATGCTTGAGAAGACCACAGAGGCCTGCAAGAAGTTCGGTGCGATCCACTGTGCATATCCGGGCGGATGTGCTGTTGTTGCCGCTCAGGAAGTTGAAGAGCTCCAGGGCGTGGAGTGGATGGACCTTGGCATGCCGGAGGCCCTGTGGATCATGAAGGTAAAGGAATTCGGTCCGCTGGTCGTATCCATTGACACAGAGGGCAATAACCTCTTCGAGAACAA
>CAMYWO010000135.1:0-2926 GCA_947302815.1 uncultured Clostridia bacterium
GGATCAGTTCGAATCTGCGGAAGCCGACTTTCTCGAAGATCACTTCCGTGAAGTTACCGTCCGCATCGAATACTTCGATCTTCAGGTCATACAGATAGGGCTTCTCGGCGCTCCACTTTTTCGGGTTTTCCACGTCCAGATGAACTTCAGTTCCTTCCTTTTCGGACGTAAGGACCGCTTCGGTCTCGTTCAGTACCGCTTCTCCGTCAAACAGCGTCAGTCTGGCTGATCCTTTACCCATGGATTTTAGTGTAACGGCAAGATCGGCATCCCGATAGTCGTCGTCCAGAATTGTGAGTATCTTCAGATCGCGCACATGTACATCGGGAACAGTATAGAGATAGACGTCTCTGAAAATGCCGCTGAACCGGAAGAAGTCCTGATCTTCGAGCCAGCTTCCCGCCGTAAAACGGAACACCATAACAGCGAGCTTATTCTCACCTTCGTAGTCAATATACTCTGTGAGATCAAATTCGGAGGGCGTAAAGCTATCTTCCGCATAGCCTACATACTGCCCGTTCAGCCAGACGGCCATACCGCTCTCCACCCCCTGAAAAGAGATGAAAACCTGCTTTTCTGACATATTTGCAGGCACGCGGAAGTATTTCACATAACTTGCCACCGGATTGAACACTTCGGGAATCTGCCCCGGAACGATAGCTTCGGATCCGTCCCACGGATACTGCACGTTAACATACTGAGGGTGACCGTAACCTTCCATCTGAATATGTGCAGGAACACGGATCGTATCCCATCTGCGGCAGTCGACATCCATTGCGGCAAATTCCTTCAGGCAGCTCTCATAGTTCTTCGCCCACATGAATTTCCAGACACCGTTAAGACTGTATTTAAAATCGGAAACTCCGGAAGCCGCCGCGGCCTCACAGCTGAAATACTCGTGGTCGGAGTGAGCGTCAAGACGGTTCTCCTGAAAAATTTCCGGATTTTTAACGATTTCATAGCAAAATTCTGACATAAAACCTCCAAAAAAGATGCAAAAAGGGAATACCACGCTTTCCGGGCATCAGAGACTGCTCGAAACGGTGGCATTCCCCATCATTTCAAACTGATTCAAGTCTCAATTTCAAGACCTGACACGGGATTTCGGTCAGTGCCATATGACATATTTCCAAACCAAATCCCTGCGTATTCCAAGTACTGCCGCACTCATTACTTGACCGCGCCTGTGATGCCTTCCGTGAACT
This sequence comes from uncultured Clostridia bacterium, assembly GCA_947302815.1. GTDB lineage: Bacteria > Bacillota > Clostridia > Saccharofermentanales > Saccharofermentanaceae > Scatonaster. The sequence goes on from CAMYWO010000135.1 coordinate 1,206, forward strand.
GCTTCTGCAGGATAAAGAAGATGACCATTGTCGGGATCGAGCAGAAAAGAACGCCGAGCATCAGTACGCCGTAATCGATCGTGTAGCCTGCTGCGAGGTTAGCGATGAGCATCGGCATCGTCTGTGCCTTCTGATCTGTCATGATTACTCTCGGCCAGAGGTATGCATTCCATGCATTCATGAACGTGATAACCGCTGCTGCCGCATAGGTAGCTTTCATAACGGGAAGATACATCTGGAAGAAGATCTGTACCTCGCCAAGGCCGTCAATTCGTGCTGCTTCCATGATGTCGATCGGGAAGTTTCTCGAATTCTGACGGAACATCATGATCAGGAACGGTGTGGATATACCCGGAAGCATAAAGCCCCACACACTGTTAAGGAAACCGAGTTTGACCATGATTTTGAACAGCGGGATCATGGTTGCTACGCCGGGAACCATCATAGCGAGAAGAAGAATCGAGAAAAGAAGGTCCTTCTTCTTATCGTGATACAGCTCAAAGCCGAAACCTGCAAGTGAGCAGATGAACAGAGCGAGGACTGTCTGAACAGCGGCATAGATGAAAGAATTCTTCATCGCTCCGCCGAGATCCTGAAGCTGGTTCAGTCTCTGCCAGTTCTGCATTAAGTAATTGCCGAAGAATATTTTACCGCGGGCAACATCGACGCTCTTGTTGGTGGCTGCCGTTATCATCCAATAAAGCGGGAATACGGAAATAAAGGATACTATGGTGAGGAAGATATATGAGGGAATAAGTCTTCTCTGGATCATGGAACGATTTTTCTTCTCAGTCACGTGTATCACCTACTTTCAGGTTAATGATCGCAAGGATCGCTACAAGGATAAATACGAAGAAGGACATAGCGGAAGCATATCCGAAATTCGCAACACCCTGTCCGAAGGAGTTGTTGTAAATATAATGAGACATTGTGATCGTAGAGTTGGCCGGGCCGCCGGATGTCAGGTTGACAGACTCATCGAAGAGCTGCAGCGTACCGTTGATGGACATAATGAATGTCATGATGATCGTAGGACGAAGAAGCGGAACCGTAATATGCCAGAATGTCTTCCAGCCGTTCGCGCCGTCGATCTTGGCCGCCTCGTATACGGAATACTCGATTCCCTGAAGACCGGCAAGATAGAATACCATGTTATATCCTGTCCATCTCCAGATCAGGGCAAGGATGATTACCATCTTCGCTGTCCCTGCGGTTCCGAGGAAGTTAATATTGCTGCTTGTGAGATGAAGTCCCTGAAGAATCGCATTTATGAGGCCCTGCGTAGCGAACAGGGATTTGAAAATCAGTGAATACGATACCAGAGATGTTGCGCACGGAAGGAAAACGCACGTGCGGAACAGACCTCTGAATTTCAGGTCTCTGTTGTTCAGGAGCTGAGCAAGCAGAATAGCCAGGACCAGCATGATCGGTACCTGAACGATAAGATAGAAGAATGTATTTCCGACGGATCTCATAAAGAGTTTATCCGAGAACATTCGTGTGTAATTGTAGGTGATCGGCTGTGCCCATTTCATATTGGCACTGGATCCGGTTTTAAATGATGTGATAAAAGCCTGGATAATCGGATAAAAACTCATGATACAGATGAGGACCGTTGCCGGAATCAAAAACAGCCAGCCGGCTCTCTCCTGCTTAGCAGTTACGCTTTTGCCTTTCTTGTTCAAGATTAACCTCCTTCCGTGAACGCATATGACAGGCCT
>CAMYWO010000136.1:0-2824 GCA_947302815.1 uncultured Clostridia bacterium
AAGATAACGGAAAACAGAAGAAGATGGATCATCCGTATTACCTCTATCTTCTGGCAGTGATCGGAGGAGTGATCCTCCTGGAGATCCTGATCGGTCTCTTTTACGACAAGATCAGAAAGAGGATCCTGTATAAAGCCCCATTTCTTACGGGCGTGATCGTATTCCTGCTTCTTCTGAATTATGTAACGACGAAGACCACGATGTTGCCGACGCTGTATTTTCCGTCGCTGGACCGTATTATCGGGCTTCTGGTGGAAAGCAGAGTTTTCCTTCTGGAAAATGTCGGCGATTCGCTGAAACTTCTGGCAACGGGCTTCCTGTGGGGTGCGACCGTCGGATTCCTGACAGGACTTATGCTCGGTTACTTTAAAGTCGTGGGATACTGGCTCAATCCGATCACGAAGATCATCGGACCGATCCCGACGACAGCGTGGATCCCGCTGGCACTGTCAACATTTCCGACAACGCACGAAGCGAATGTATTTCTTATCGCATTTGCGGTGTGGTTCCCGGTCACGCTGATGACCTCTTCCGGTATACAGAGCATCAATAATGTTAACTTCGAAGTGTCCAGAACACTCGGCGCTTCGACTCTGTACCAGATCATCCACGTGGCGATCCCGGCGGCGATGCCGAGTATTTTCCTCGGTGCCTTCTATGGAACGGTGTCTTCTTTCGCGACACTGATGGCCGTCGAGATGAATGGTAACTCCAGCGGGATCGGCTGGTATATCAACTGGCAGAAATCCGTCATGCTTTACGACGGAGTATATGCCGGACTTATCATCATCGCCGTGATCTGCTCCCTGACACTGACGATCCTGTTTAAGGTTCGTGACAGAGTGCTGACATGGCAGAAAGGAGTCATCAAATGGTAGGAGAAATAAGCATCAAAGATGTATACAAACAGTTTCCGAATACCGATCCGACAAAGGAAGATATCGTCGCCCTAAATGGGTTTTCACTGGATATAAAACCGGGATCCTTCGTAAGTCTCATCGGACCTTCGGGCTGTGGTAAATCGACGCTTCTCCGTATCATCGGAGGACTCGATAAGGCGACGAAGGGAACGATCGAATTAGACGGCAAAGAGATTAAAAAGCCGGGAAGCGACAGAGGATTTGCATTTCAGGGAAGCAACCTTTTTCCGTGGCTGACGGTCGAGAAGAATATCGCGTTCGGACTTAAGGCCAGACATATTTATAAACAGCAGAAAAAGGATGTTGCGGATTATATTCATCTTGTCGGACTGGAAGGTTTTGAAAAGTCCTATCCGCATCAGCTTTCCGGAGGCATGCAGCAGAGAGCATCGCTCGCCAGAGCACTCGTGGGACATCCGTCCGTACTGCTTCTGGATGAGCCGCTCGGCGCACTTGATGCCTTTACCAGAATGAATCTTCAGGATGAGATCATCAACATCTGGAAGAAACACAACATGACGATGGTCATGGTTACTCATGATGTCGATGAAGCGATCTATATGTCCGATCAGGTCGTCGTCATGTCGGCAAGACCTTCGAAAGTCGAAGCGATCATCGATATCAATCTTCCGCGTCCCCGCGCCCGTGCGCAGGACACTTTCCAGGAATACAGAACCAAGATCCTGAATGTCTTAAATCTCGGCGGACAAGTGGACGAAGTCGAATACTACCTATAAAAATCTTAAAAAGAAAGAAGAAAACACATATGAAAAACAGAATTATATTTGCAGCCGCTTTCGTCCTTTTAGGTCTTCTCGTAATACTCGCGCCGACAGTGCTTTTCCCGGTGTGTGAAAGCGAGATGAAGATGGCCTGCTTCTTTACGAAAAAAGCAGAGATCGGCGCAGGTCTTGTGATCGCAGCACTTGGCGTGATCTACTTCTTCCTGAAGAATAAGGATATCCGTCTCGGCATCTCGATCGCACAGTTCCTGAATGCCGGTCTGGTACTGGCCTTCCCGGCGAAGCTCACCGGCCTTTGCAAAATGAGTGACATGGCCTGCCGTGTGAAAACATATCCGGCCCTGATCGTGCTCAGTGTTCTTCTGGCGCTCACCGCAGCTGTCAATATCGTCTTCCTGATAAAAAGCGAGAGTGAGAAATGAGATTCAAAAAAACGAAGAACACGATAAAAGACATCCAAAGACACGCGTTTCTTAACGCGTGCCTTTTGGCAACTGTCGTCATTCTTTCGGTCATGCTCTTTTCCGTTACCGTGATCAGTGTGAGCCTGAAAAAAGGAATGGGCAACATGAGGAAGCGCCTCGGCGCGGACATCATGCTGGTCCCGAAAGGCGAACGTGAAAAAGCGGAGAATATGCTTCTGGAGGGAAGCCGGAGTAACTTCTATTTCGACGGTGCGGTCTATGAGAAAGTGCAGTCGATCGACGGGATCTCAGATTCCACTTCGCAGTGCTTTCTGAAGTCTCTTTCCGCAGACTGCTGCAGCAGTGAAGTCCAGATCGTGTTCTTCGATCCGGATAGTGATTTTGTCGTAGGACCGTGGATCGAGACGGAGTATAAGCAGAAACTCTCCGGCGATGCGGTCATCGTCGGAAGTGACATCGTCAGTGAAGACGGAAAGATCAAGCTCTTCGGGCAGGAATATGCGATCGCATCGCAGATGGCAAGGACCGGAACGGCTCTGGACAGCTCGGTGTATTTCTCTGCCGATGCAAAAGCGGAACTTCTCAGAAATGCCGAAGAGAAAGGATCTTTCTTAACCGAGGAACAGAAGAAGGGAGATATTCTTTCTTCGATCTTCATCAATGTGGATGGATCTCATACGACCGAGCAGGTCATCGACTCCGCGCATAAGACGATCGGCGATATCTTCGATGTCGT
>CAMYWO010000137.1:0-2822 GCA_947302815.1 uncultured Clostridia bacterium
TGAGTTAAGGAATCCTTTGTAGTTGCGTACAACCATCATTGATTCGATCTGTTTAACCGTTTCGAGGATTACGCCGACGATAATGATGATAGATGTTCCCCCAAAGGAAACGCTGGCATGAAATACACCGTTAAAGAAAAATGGAATGATCGCGATTATGACAAGGCCGCATGCACCTATGAATATGATGTAATTAAGCAGCTGTGTCAGATAGTCGGATGTCGGTCTGCCGGGACGAATTCCCGGAATGAAGCCGCCCTGTTTCTTCATATTGTCTGCAACTTCAAGCGGATTAAATGTTATGGAAGTATAGAAATACGCAAAGAAGATAACAAGTACAATATAGAGAATCAGTCCGATACTATAAATCGGATGTGTAAAATCAAACCAGTTATTTGAACTCAGAATAGCCAGAAGCGTACCTAACCAGCCGGTAGCATTCGATTTTCCGGCAAACGTTGCGATAATGCCCGGGAAGGACATAATTGAAGAAGCGAAGATAACCGGAATAACGCCCGCCGTATTAACTTTAAGCGGAATATGCGTTGCCTGGCCACCGACCATTCGGCGTCCGACCATTTTCTTAGAGTACTGTACCGGAATATTTCTCTGGGCTCCGTTCAGAATGAGAACCATTACCACCATCGCTACGATGATGGCCAGAATAATAAGTCCGGCGAGACCGCCCCTTGCGATCGTCTTGCCCTTGATGAACTGTTCATAGAGCGAAACCATATCGTTCGGAACTCTGGACAGGATATTGATAAGAAGTACCATCGAGATACCGTTACCGATGCCCTTTTCGGTCATCTGTTCACCTATCCACATGAGGAAGGAAGAGCCTGCCGTAAGGCATGTGACCACAACGACACCCTTGGCAAAATCAAGATCCGGCACAAGTCCCTGATTTCCGAAACCGATCGTCATCGCAATCGATTCGAAAAGGGAAAGACCGACCGTGAGATAACGGGTAATGGCCGTAAGCTTTTTTCTTCCGTCCTCGCCATCCCGCTGCATCTCCTCGAGAGCGGGAATGGCGATAGTTAATAACTGGATTATGATTGAAGATGTAATGTACGGTGTAATAGACAGTGCCAGAATCGACATACTTGAGAAAGATCCGCCGGTGAACGCATCAAAGAAATTGAATGCGTCTCCGGTCTGAGCAGCGAACCACTCAGCAAAATAATCTCTGTTTACGCCCGGCACCGGAATCTGGGATCCCAGACGAATAACCAGCATGCACAGAAGGATAAACCACATTCTGCGTCTTATATCCTTAACCCTGAATGCATCAGCTATCGTTTTGAACATCAGATTACCTCTACTGTACCGCCTGCAGCTTCAATTTTTTCCTTAGCGCTTGCGCTGATCTTATTGGTCTTGACAGTGAACTTCTTTGTTACTTCACCTTCGCCGAGGATCTTAACGCCATCGCGGAGTTTAGCGATTACGCCGGTCTCAAGAAGAAGTTCCGGTGTAATAACTGTGCCTTCCTCAAATGTATCAAGACGGCCAACGTTTACGAATGCATAGTCCTTAGCGTTGCGGTTCTTGAAGCCTCTCTTCGGAAGACGTCTGAACAGTGGCATCTGTCCGCCTTCGAAACCGATTCTCGGTGCTCCTGAACGTGCCTTCTGACCCTTGTGGCCCTTGCCTGCTGTCTTACCGTTACCTGAGCTCTCGCCACGGCCTCTGCGGAAGCTGTTGCTGTGCTTGGAACCCGGAACAGGAGATAAATTAGATAAATCCATTCTTGGCACCTCCTATTAAACTTCTTCTACTTTTACCAGATAGCCGATTTTAGCCAGCTGTCCGCGTGTAGCTGCATTATCCGGAAGAATAACAGAGGAATTGAGTTTATGGAATCCCATGGACTCAATGATCTTTCTGTTCTTCGGTACAGCACCGATTGTAGATTTTACAAGTGTGATTTTTAATTTCTTCTCTTCTGCCATTTCGGTAACCCTCCTTATGCCAGAATATCGCTGACAGACTTACCGCGAAGACGTGCAACCTCTTCCGGTGTCTTCAGAGCCTTCAGGCCGTTCAGTGTAGCAAAAACGACGTTCTGCTTATTGTTGGAACCGAGGGACTTTGTACGGATGTTCTTGATACCTGCAAGTTCAATAACCGCACGAGCCGGACCGCCGGCGATAACGCCGGTACCTTCCGGAGCTCTCTTGAGAAGAACAGAAGCACCACCGAACTTACCGATGTTGTCATGTGTAATACTCTGGAAATCTGTTCTTGCAACAGAGATCATATGCTTCTGAGCATCTTCCTTACCCTTGCGGATAGCTTCCGGAATTTCAGCAGCCTTTCCGAGGCCTGCACCCACATGACCATTTCCGTCACCGACAACTACGAGAGCGGAGAAACGCATGTTACGGCCGCCCTTAACTACCTTGGTGACACGCTTGATGGCAACGACTCTGTCTTCAAGGCCGCTCTCATCTTTGTCTAATCTTTTATTCTCGTTTGATCTCATGAGTTATCCCCTTCCTCTTAGAATTTAAGGCCCGCTTCTCTCGCTGCATCGGCAAGAGCCTGGATCTTTCCGTGGTATACGAAACCACCGCGGTCGAATACTACTGCCTCGATGCCGGCTGCGATAGCCTTCTCACCGATTGCCTTGCCGACCTTAGCTGCGGCTTCTACGTTATCGGTATACTCAAGGCCTTCTTTTACGTCAGCCTGAAGGGTAGATGCGGAAACGAGTGTTACACCCTTTACATCGTCGATAATCTGAGCATACATATGCTTGTTGCTGCGGAAGACTGCGAGTCTCGGACGCTCAGCCGTTCCTGCGATGTGACCGC
>CAMYWO010000138.1:0-2800 GCA_947302815.1 uncultured Clostridia bacterium
TCATTTCTTCCGAAACGGGAAGTATCGATACCGACACCGGGAACATATACGGTCTTACGCGCTTTGAACTTCGAAGCCCGCTTGTAGTCTTCCTGATTGATCGTGATCAGCACATCCGTCTTCTTCGCATAGTGCTTTTCCACCGGATAATAGATCAGCCAGTTTTTCAGCGGCGCACCCTTAAAGAAGTGGAACCCGTGCGCCGTGTAGAAGACCTTCGTCCCTTTCTTTCTGGCCTTGCGGGAAGCCATACGCGCCAGCAGTCCTCCGACGGGAGTATGGCAGTGGATGATATCGTACCCGCCCTCGCAGATCAGTTTCTTCAGCATCTTATATGCACGGAAATTTCCCGGCTTCAGAGGGTTTCTCTCAAACGGGATATCGGTATACTCATCGCAGTAAGGGATAACGCATTCTTTCGGATCCTGATAGTCGTTTCTTGCCGCGACCGCCGTCTCACATCCCATCTCCTTCAGCATTTTCAGATACGGGATATGGAACTCCATGATATGGGTCTTCACCACTGTCGCGACGAAAAGCACCTTGGGTCTTCCGGAAGTTTCACTCATTCGTCCGCCTCCGGAGAATCGCCGCCATTTACTTCTTCATAGTCAATGATCGGCTCGTTTTTCGCATCGGACAACGCCGTTGTCTGCCCCTCCTCGATGCCCTTCGTGTTATCTTTACTGAAGAACGTCAGAAGCGTCGCGAAGCACAGCTGGAAATCCGTAGTCAGGCTCATCTGATTGATATAGAAAAGATCGAACTCGAGTTTCTCGTACGGGTCCGAGTTATATCTTCCGTAGATCTGCGCATATCCGGTAAGCCCGGCCTTCACCTGAAGACGGAGCTTAAAGTCCGGCATCTTCTCGTAGTACTGTTCGGCGATTTCCGGTCGCTCCGGACGCGGACCGACGACGGACATCTCACCTCTGAAGATGTTGATCAGCTGCGGAAGCTCATCGATACGAAGCTTACGGATGACTCTTCCGACCGGCGTGATGCGGTCATCGTTCTCGCCCGAGCTCAAGCGCGCAACACCGTCTTTTTCCGCATCGACTCGCATGGAACGGAACTTGATGATCTTAAACTCCTTACCGTCCTTCGTCAGGCGCACCTGCTTATACCACGCGGGTCCTCTATCGTAAAGAACGATCACGAGCGAAGTGATCAGCATCAGCGGGCTCAGAATGATCAGCGCCAGACCCGACACGACGATATCAAAGGTTCTCTTCACCAGGGCATAGAGCGGATCGACATACGTACGGTTCACATAGAGCACCGGCGAATCGAAAGACTGGATGTGGATCGCCTCCTGCATGATCGCATCTCCGATATGCGGAAGGACGAAACACGGGATCTCATTTCTCTTACTGTATTTCAGAATGCCGTTCCTGCATCGCGAATTGACTCCCGCAACGAAGAAAGCATCGTAGTCTTTCAGTTTCGGTTCCAGTTCGTGAAAAGAACCGTCATACTTCAATTCATCAACGATCTCATAGAGACGCTCCATCGGCTTACCGCGTGTCGCGCCGAAGCGTTTCTTATCCAGATCGTTTCTGTAGATCAGGAGAGTTCTCTTTTTCGGATAGATCCTCTGATAGTAGATCGATCCGAAATAAGCCCATGCTATATCGATCAGCGCCTGTGCCGAAAGGAGTACGACGAAGACCCACGGATTCTTCAGTTTCTGCCAGGCAATCGAAACACCGAAGTATACGGCCATGCACACCGTCACCTGCGACAGGAACTGTGCCAGCGCAATCGTACGGATCCTGTAGTATCCGAATGTATCTGCGTGAAAAGTATTCTTGAACCAGTAAAGGAGGACCGCATAGACGATCGTCACATAGTAGTTATAGCGGAAGCCTTCGGCCGGCATGCCGAAAAGGCATCTGTAGCGGAACCATATCCATGCCAGATAGAAAAGGAGTACATCGAAGAAGAAACGGTAGATCTTGATCAGTACCATCCGGAATTCATTCTTCTCGTGATGGATAGACTTTGAGCCTACATTTGTCCTATTATCCATATTCGTATGTAACTGGTCCTTCGTCCCCATAGATCCCCTGCTTCACTTTAGCCATAAAATTATACCATAACTCTCGGGCAAGGTCATACAGGCAATGCGCAAAAAACAGGCAGTTTCTGTTTCCCTGAAAGCAGATTTGTAAGGAAATATTGTTTTTCCTCTCTTGAAGATGTTACTATTCATATATCGGAGGTGGGTTATGAATAGAAGATTTCTGCACGTTTTGATATCCGGAACTTTAGCTTTATCTATCGCCTTTAGCGGCGGTGTATTACTCCTTTCGGGGAAGCCGAACGGCTCCTTTACCGTCTGCGCGGATCCTGTTGACGGCTACGAAGAGGATGAGGGACCGATCGAAACCTTTGGGGAAGATGAAACCGAACCTTTCGAAACTTACGGCGAAGAAGAAACCGAACCCGGTGACACAGGCGACATTTATGAAACTGACCCATCTGATCCCATCACGGATTACGAGAGCAACCTTCCGGTGATCTACATCAATACGGAAAACGGACAGGGTATCACGAACAAAACAACATACATTCCCGCCACGATGGAGATAAGGAACAGTGAAGATCCGACGAAGGATTACTCTGGAACCATTCAGATCAAGGGCCGCGGCAACTCCTCCTGGATATGGCCGAAGAAGCCATATAAGATCAAGCTCGACTCGAAAGCCGACCTTCTCGGTATGGGCAGCAATAAACACTGGGTCCTTCTGGCAAACTATCTTGACGAGAGCCTCCTTCGAAACACCATGGCATTCCG
>CAMYWO010000139.1:0-2752 GCA_947302815.1 uncultured Clostridia bacterium
TTCTTATATCAATCGACCCCTTCATTCATTGATATAAAATACCAAGAAATCACGATCTTATATCAATGCGAAACTCAAAGATTCCTCCGCGCACCAAACAAAAAGGAGCTTGTCCCAATAATGAGACAAACTCCCTTTTTCCTGGTGGAGCATAGGGGACTTGAACCCCTGACCCCCACACTGCCAGTGTGATGCGCTCCCAACTGCGCTAATGCCCCGGGTCGTCTTTGCAAAGACAAGAGAAATTGTAGTATGAAATCAGACTCTTGTCAACGAGCAGACGCCATTTGCAGGTGCTTTTCGAGCATCTAAGGGAACGGTCACTTTTGTTGCGAGTGCAGTAAGATTGATGTAAACTTACTTTTAGATGATTTTTAGCTGGTCCGGAGGAAGACATGAAGCCCGCAAAACTACTCGCCACGATTCTCACAGTATCGTTAGCGCTGCCGATGTGTGCATGTAAGCCCAAGTCGAATAAAGACCCGAAGAATTCTTCCGGGGAGAGTTCGTCGGAGGCTTCTTCTTCGCAGACTGAAACGGAGACGGATGTGCCGACGGATTCGTCCACAGAGACGGAGCCCACAGTCGGACCGACAGTCCCTGCTTCGGTGACGGATGATTCTGAAGATCCGATCGTGATCTACGGATATGACAAGGACTTCAAGGCGGAGCTTACGGAGTATCTTCAGGATATCGAGTTCGAGTATGTCTATGTGGAGCCCGAGAACTATATTGCGGAACTGAAGAAGGCGATGTCTTCCGAGGAGAAGCAGCCGGACCTGTTCATGATGGACGCCGAGCATCTCCCGAATTTCACGGACAGCGGGTACACTGTCGGAATCGAGCAGGTAGGCATAAGCCGCGCGGATCTTTCTGACCAGTTCGAGTATACGTATAAGGCAGCGACAGACCGTGATTATTCTATAAAAGCACTTGCCGTCGACCTTGCACCGACTGCGATCATTTATAACAGAAAACTTGCCAAGGATATGCTCGGAAGCGCGGACCCGGCGACGGTGTCCCCGATGCTTTCCGACTGGGATGCTCTTTTGAAATATGCCCGGGAAGTGAGCATGAATTCAGAGGGAATGCTGAAGCTCTTTGCCGACCGTCAGCAGATCGGAAGATTCTTCTGGGTCGGACGTAACGTGCCGTGGGTCGTGGACGGGAAGGTCACGATCAGCGAAGACTTTGACAAGTATTTCGATCTTCAGAAGAGCCTCTTTGAACAGTCGCTGACACTCGAGTTTACCGAGGGAAGCGAAGAGTGGACCCGTGCGATCAATGACGGGCAGTGTGTGATGTTCTTCGGTTCTCTGGAGACGGCGGCAAACGTGATCGGCTATGTACCCGGACATACGGAGCCGGAAGAGGACCCGAAGGCGACAGAACCCGCGGCGACCGGAGAAACAACAGAAGGTACGACAACGGAGCCGGAGGAGACCGGATGGTCGATCGTCCCGGCGCCGAAGGCATCTTACGATGGCGGCACATGGCTGATGGTATCTTCGGTCTGCGACAAGAAGGCGACTGCAGGAAAGATCTTAAAGACACTCACTATGGATACGTCCGTGATGACCGATATGGCAGTTAAAGGCCGTTTCGTAAACAGCCGTTCCATCATGGAGAAGTGCGCACAGGATCCGAATTTCGCCAGTGATTTTCTGTCGGGACAGAATCCGTACACGATCCTTGTTCCGGAAGCGGAGCGGATCGTGATCCCGGATGATCCGGCGGTAGAGAAGTGTGCGGAAGCAGAGATCTGGCATCTGCTGAATGCCTTCATGAATGGCGAAATCGAGACGATGGAAGAAGTGAAACAGCAGTTTACTGTCGGAATGGAAGAACTGCTGGGCCTGTCCTGACCTGAAAAATCCCGAAAAAGTCCGAAAACCCGAAACCGTTTTCGAGTTCGTAAACATTTGCGTTTTGCTGATTTAGCCCGAAATTACGGTGCTTTTTCAATGCTCGAAACGTTCCGATTTACTGTCTTTTATAGTAAGATATAACTACTTGAAATCTACTTTTTTAGGAGGCATATGGCATATGAAGTTCGGACATTTCGATGATTCTACCCGTGAATATGTTATTGAAACCCCAAAGACCCCGTATCCGTGGATCAACTATCTTGGATCGGAAGCTTTCTTTGGCCTTATCTCAAATACAGCAGGTGGTTATAACTTCTATAAGGATGCCCGCCTCAGAAGAATTACCAGATATCGTTACAACAACGTACCGATCGATATGGGCGGACGTTACTTCTACATCAACGACAACGGCACAGTCTGGAATCCGGGCTGGTCTCCGGTCAAGACAGAACTGGATGCCTATGAGTGCCGTCATGGTATGGGCTATACGATCATCACAGGTAAGAAGAACGACCTGAAGGCTCAGGTTACTTTCTTTGTACCGAACGGTTATGACGGAGAAGTCCAGCAGGTCGTTCTCACCAATGAGGGCAGTGCTCCGAAGACATTCAAGCTCTTTTCCTTTGCCGAGTGGTGCCTGTGGGATGCTCAGGATGACTGCACCAACTTCCAGAGAAACTTCTCTACCGGCCGTGTAGAGGTAGACGGTTCCGTTATCTACCACAAGACCGAGTACAGAGACAGACGTAATCACTACGCTTTCTATTCCGTAAATGACGCGATCGACGGATACGATACAGACCGTGATTCTTTCATCGGTCTTTACAACGGATTCAATAATCCGGAAGCTGTTCTCGCAGGTAAGGCGACAGACTCCTTCGCAG
>CAMYWO010000140.1:0-2715 GCA_947302815.1 uncultured Clostridia bacterium
CTCCTGTTTGTTAACCTGATCCTGAAGAGAGTGACGAAGCGTCCGCGCCCGTACGAGGCCAGAGGTGAACTTCGCGATATCATCATCCGTGAGCCGAAGGACTTCTCCTTCCCGTCCGGACACACGTTCTCTTCGTTCGCCGCTGCCACGACGATCGTCCGTTTCGCACCGAGACTGGGCGCCGCCGCTCTGGTATATGCTTTCGGAATCGCATTCTCCCGCCTGTACCTCTATGTACACTACATTTCCGATGTACTGACGAGCGCGATCTTCGGAGTGGCTACCGGTCTTCTGGTCAGCTACCTGTACATGCACGGATTCATCATCTTCTGATTCCGGCCACAGCGAAAGAAACGTAAAAGCGTCCCTTTACCGGGACGCTTTTTACTTGTCTTTCTTCATCTTATCCTGACAGTCTTTACAGTAACCGAACACCTCGACGGTATGCCCCACGACCATAAAGCCGTCATCTGCCGTATGCAGGTGCTTGTTCTCGGTAAAGGGGCACTCCGGAAGCTCCGTCCTGCTTTTGCAGTTCATGCAGATCGCGTAATGGTGATGACCTGTCTCGGAAAGTGAATAAAGCGCTTCCGGGCTGTCCTTGATGAATGTCCTGCTCACCGCATGAGCCTCTTCAAAGGCCTCCAGCGCCCGGTATACACTCGAGATCCACACACCTTTACTGTCAGACCCTTCCGCCTCTTTCGCGATCTGGCGGGCCGTCAGAGGGGTGCTGCTCTTTTCTAATATCTCCCAGACTTTCAATCTGGATTTCGTTTTGCGGAGTGAATCGGGAAAAGACATATCATGCTCCTTTCTTCACAGTGCTTTTGCCGCGGAAAAGCGATGCCACACGGAATATGAGGAAAAATCCTACGGAGATCAGGACGATCGTTCCGCCAGGCTTCAATCCGAGATAGAAGGACAGCACAAGTCCGCCGATCGTGGATGCGGCAGATACGAAGACTGCCCAAAGAACGGTCGTCTTATAGCTTCTGGCAATACTCATGGCTGCCGCGACAGGCACGACCAGGAGCGAGGAAATGATCAGGGCACCGACTGTTCTTGCCGCAATGGAGACTGTGACCGCCGTCAGGATCGTGAAGATCGCATTGACCGTGCCGACCGGAACGCCGGAGATCGATGCGGCCTGCTCGTCAAAGGAGATGTAGAACAGTTCCTTATAGAGCAGCACGAAGGCGACAAGCACGATGGCGGAAAGGATCGCAACGAGGCGTGTCTCAAAGTCACTGATCGCGACGATCGAGCCGAACAGGAAGGAGTTAAAGTCCGCCGAGCTCTTGACGAACCCCGCCAGGACGCCGGCAAGACCAATGCCCGTGGACATGACGATCGCGACGGCAAGCTCGGAGTGGTTGCCGAGCTTCTTTCTTATCACTTCGATGGAAAAAGCGGCGATGATACATACTGCCATCGCGCCGACGATCGGGTTAAATCCCAGAAGGAGGCCGACCGCTACACCGGCCAGCGACGAGTGCGAAAGCGCATCGCCGATAAGAGAGAGGCGCTTATGGACCATAACGGTACCGAGGCAGGCAACGATGACAGAAAGGAGAAGGCCCACCAGAAGGGCTCTCTGCATATAAGCGTACTGAAGGATCTCAGGCATTTACTTCTCCCCCTTTCCGTGGCTGCTGTGGTCGCAGTTAGCGCAGTGAATGTGCTCCGTGCCGCCGTGCGGGTGACTATGGGCGTGGGCGTGTACGATCTGGGCGTCAGGAAGCATCTCTTCCCTGCAGGCGCCCTCCGAGAGGCAGAGCACGCGGTTCGCGTACGGTCCGACCTTCTCGATATCGTGGGTGACCATGAGGATCGTTACTTTCTTATCGATATTTAAGTGATGGAGAATATGCAGAAGCCTGTCAACGGACTCCGCATCGATACCGACTGTCGGCTCGTCAAGGATCAGCACTTCCGGATCTCCGGCAAGGACACGCGCGAGCATCACGCGCTGCTGCTGGCCGCCGGAAAGCTCCCCGATCAGGTCCTTCCTCCGGTCATACATATCGACCATCTTCAGCGCTTCCGCCGCCTTCTCCTTATCGGCTTTCTTCGCAAGTCTTCCGAAGCCGATCTTCTTATAAAGGCCGCTCATGACAATCTCTTCGCATGTCGCAGGGAATGCCGCGGCTCTGTTTCCGCCGTTCTGCGGAAGATATCCGATGCCGGTCCCGCGAAGTGAGGTAATGACCTTCCCGCTGATACTGACCGACCCCTTCGTCGGGCGGAGCACGCCGAGCAGAAGCTTGACCATAGTGCTTTTGCCAACGCCGTTATCACCGATCACGACGGCAAAATCACCCTGTTCCACGGTAAAGTCCACGTTTTCCAGAATCATGTCTCTCGTATATCCGAACGACACTCCGGCTACTTCGATCACATTCGCCATACTTCTGCCCTTCTCTTTCTGCCTCACTCAAACGAGGAGACCAGCGCCTTGAGGTTATCTCTCATGACGGAAAAATAATCCCGTCCGGAATCGATATCTTCTTTCGTCAGTCCGTCGAGGGGCGACAGTGCCATCGTTGTGCATCCCGTCTCGTCCGCGATGGACTTCGCGACCTTCGGATCGACAAGTTCCTCGAAGAAGATGCACTTGATGCCATGCTCTTTCACGAGGTCGATGATCTCTCTCATTCTCGCCGCATCCGGCTCCTGATCCGCCGAGACACCCTCGATGCCGATCTGCTTGAG
>CAMYWO010000141.1:0-2684 GCA_947302815.1 uncultured Clostridia bacterium
AAGTGCTTCATAATAACTCCGGGCAGTCTTTCAACAAAGGCTGCTTTTCTTTTACGGAAAAATTGTTAACAAAAGAGGCTGTCACGATTTCGGGACAGCCTCTCTACATCTGTTTATTTCAGGATCAGTTCTTTTCCTTCGGAACAAAGAGTGTGCCGATGTCTTCTCCTTCGAGGATGTCCTCAAGGATCTGGGACTGGGAGCCCTCGGCAATAACGCCGGCGATTCCGTGATCCATCAGCATACTCATCGCCGTGATCTTTGTCTGCATGCCGCCTGTACCAAGTGCGGAACCTGCTCCGCCGGCACCGGAGATCAGTTCATCGGTAACCTCGGTAACTACGGAGATGCGCTTAGCATCCGGATTCACCTTCGGGTTGCTGTCATAAACTGCATCGATATCGGAAAGGATGATCAGAAGATCCGCATGTACCACGCGGGCAACGAGTGCGGAAAGAGTATCGTTGTCGCCGAATGTACCCGCGTGCGGGATCTCGGCGGTGGATACTGTATCGTTCTCGTTAACGACCGGCAGGATGCCCTTCTCGATCAGAGCTTCCATGGTGTTACTGATATTAGAGCGCGTGATGGGGTCATCAATACCATCCTTCGTCAGAAGGATCTGGGCAACGACACGGGAATACTCGGCGAAGCAGCGGCTGTAAACGTTCATCAGCTCGCACTGACCGACTGCAGCGACGGCCTGCTTGTCACGCATCTCGCTCGGGCGCTCGGAAAGATCCAGACAGCCGACACCGACACCGATAGCGCCGGAAGTAACAAGTACAACCTCACGGCCGGAGTTCATCAGATCTGCGATGGCTCTGGCCAGACGGTCCATGTTACGCATGTTCATGCGGCCGTTCTCGTATGTGATCGTCGACGTGCCGACTTTCACAACGACACGCTTTGCTTCTGTAATCAGATGACGGCCTTTTCTTTCTTCTTCACCCATGTCATGACCTCATGTAAGATATTCCACGGTTCCCGGCAGCCTGTAAAAAGGAAAAACGCGAGAACTGCAGCACCAAATAGAATAATATCTTCCGAGGTAAAATGCAATCTTTTTTATTCCTATGTTATAATATGTGCGGGCTTTCGGGCTCAGTTCTTTTCCCTAACATGGGTTTCAGGAGGGGTGTTAGTGAAAAAGCATTTTGAAATTCCGCGTCGTTTCATCGCAGCAGGCCTTGCTTCCCTGCTGGTTTCCATGTTAGCTTTCACTGGCTGTGATTCCCGCCGTGAGCTCGTTATCTACAACTGGGGCGACTTTATTGCGGAAGATACCATCACCAATTTTGAGAAAGCCTACCCGAAGTACAAGGTCGTGTATCGTACTTTTGAAGACAACGAGACCATGTACCCGAACCTCGATAACTCTTACGATGTTATTATCCCGTCTGAATATATGGTGGCCCGCCTACTCCGCGAGAATAAGCTCCGCGATCTGGACTGGGACAAGCTGCCGAACGTTCAGAAATATATGGACCCGATGTTCCGTTCCGTGAAATACTCTCAGGACAAGCAGATCAATGACGGCATGCTTAAATTTGCCATCCCTTACCTCTACTGCACGGTCGGTCTCATCTATGACGCCAACTGCGTGGATATTCCCGAGGGGACCAAGGACCCGAAAGAGATCTGGGGAGTGCTTTTCGACGAACAGTACAAAGGAAAGATCGGCATGTACAGAAGTATGCGCGAGTCGATCGGTGTCGCGCTGAACTACAGCGGATACAGCATCAACACCCTGAGTGATCACGAACTTGAAGAGGCGAAACAGGTCCTTCTCGATCAGAAGACCAATGTCGCTCCGGCGCTCGGCATCGATAACCTGAAGGACAGAATGGCAGAGGGTGAACTTGTCGCCGCAGTCGGCTGGTCGGGCGACCACCTCGTCATCCGCGACCGTATCCGTACACTCGGAAAGTCCGGCAGCATCGATATGCGCTTTGTTCTCCCGGAAGGCAGCAACTGGTCCATCGACATGATGTGCATCCCCACCACCGCGAAGAACGTTAACGGTGCGCATGCATTTATCAATTACATGTACGATCCGGACGTTGCGCTTGCGAACTGTGAGTTCGTCGGCTATTCCACTCCGAATACCGCCGCCCGCGCCATGCTCGATCCGGCCATCGCGAACAATCCCTGCTATTACCCGGACGAAGAAACTTTCGCCCAGCTCGAGGTCTACTATTCTTCGGAAGACTATGAGCGGAAATACTCCGATATCTGGAAAGCCATCGGCGCCTCCTTCTAATGCATCATGAGATTTGAACCCATTGAGAAAAGCAACGACAAAGATAATTCGATCCTGTTCTATCTGCGTTCGTCACTGGTCCCCGTCTTCGCGAACCTGATCATCAGCTGCTTCCTGGGCGCGATGTATTTCATGAGTGATATGCATACGCGTTACGGACGCCTGATCGGACTTCTGTCTTTCGGATTCTGGCTTATCGCATTCCTCGGATTTGCCATGGCACTCATCGCCAGGATCAGCACACTGGTATTCGTCACCAAGTTCCGTCTCTACGGACAGATCTACTCACTCTTTCCTTCCCACAGAAGGATCGAGATCTCTCTTGACGAGATCAAGGACGTTGAGATCCGCGCCACCATCGGAACGAAGCTCTTCCGCTATGCCCACCTGATCATCCACCCGTATAACGGCAAGAAGATCA
>CAMYWO010000142.1:0-2660 GCA_947302815.1 uncultured Clostridia bacterium
TGACGATCGCGATCCCGGGCTATCGTGTCGACATGGAGTCCTATCAGGATGTTGCGGAAGAAGTGATCCGTATGTACGGCTATGAGCACATCACACCGACATTCATCCCGACAGCTCAGGTCACATCCGGAGGTAACAACCTCAAGCAGAGATCCGAGCTTAAGATCAAGCAGGCACTCTGTGCTGCCGGCGCATGTGAGGGCGTTCACTATTCATTCTTCTCGCCGTCGGATTTCGATCTGCTGAAACTGCCGGAAGATGCTCCGGAGCGCTTCGCGATCAAGATCATGAACCCGATCAATATCGATCTTTCTCTGATGAGAACGACACTGGCTCCGCAGATGATCACCGCGATGGCAAGAAACCAGAAGAGAGGTATCCTCTCCGGCCGTATCTATGAAATGGGCAACAAGTTCCTGCCGAAGTCCCTGCCGCTTACCGAGTATCCGGATGAGCGCGAGACGGTCTGCATCGGTGTTTTTGGCGAGGACGAAGACTTCTACTCGCTGAAGGGCCTCGTTTCCGTGATCGCTGATACTCTCGATGTGAAGTTCGATTACGAAAAAGACGAGAAGACCTTCCTGCATCCGGGAAGAACGGCAAAAGTTGTCTGCAACGGCGAGACTGTCGGTTATCTCGGTCAGGTCCTCTACGAGATCTGCGATGAACTGGATATGCGTGTTCCGGCCTATGTTGCTGAGATCGATCTTCGTATTCTTTCTCAGTACTACGGCAAGGAGAGAAAGTTCATCCCGCTTCCGAAGTACCTCGAAGAGAAGCGTGACTTCTGCTTCGTTATGGATAAGAACATCACCTGCGCGCAGGTCGAAAAAGAGATCGAAGCTTCCTGTGAGTACATCACGAAGATCGACCTGTTCGATATCTATGAGGGAGCTCAGCTCGGTGAGAACAAGAAGAGCCTTGCGTTCTCCGTTGTCTTCACTCCGAAGGATGAGGAGTTCAAGCCGGAAGTAATCGACGGATTCGTAAATACGATCCTGGAGAACCTGAAGAATAAGTACGGAATCACACTCCGTGCGTAAGATAAAGGATCAGCCGATCGAGGCATCCTTTAAACGGGCAGTGCGCTCAAGCTTCTTAAGATAATTGTCGCGCTCCCACTCATATTTGAAACCCGAAAAGTCGAGGATGGTCTGCCTGCATTCTGCAAGCGCCTCCCCGGCTTTTTCATCTTTCTTTACGAAAAGCACTGCTGTCTCGGTGATCGACAGAAGGATCCTGTTTTTCGGGAAGATATCGCACCATTCGCGCAGACGGCGGATGTATATGTCGAGCTTATCCTCGAGCCCCATAAGCGTGCTGATTACGGAAGCATAGTAATAGTAGTCGCCGGCCGCCCGGGAACGGACGGGATTTTTAAAGAAAACATCCAGGAAACGCACACGCTCACCATAAAGATCAGAAGCGTCCTTGTATGCGCCGGTCTCGGTGAACAGGCTCATCTTGCAAAGACAGAGCTGGCCGGTCGTCATATCGTCCATGATCGAACGCGCATGGACGGAGAGCAGTTCTTTTTGCGCATCTTCATAACGCTCCATGCCGATATAGAGCTCGCAGAGCGTGAAGTGATCATCCGAAGTGATCTTCTTTCTCGTTGCCAGATAGGCCTGAACATACTCCTCACAGTAGAAGCCCTTTTCTTCGTAGACTTTCTTAAGGTTCTCCTTCGCCTCGGAGTTTCTGTTAAATAGTGAGATCATGTATCCGGCCTCCCGAAAGAATTACTGTTCCTATTGTACAACAAGGTATGAGGGATGAAGAGGGGGGAGTGCTTGAATTTTTCAGGGTATAAAGATAAAATTTTATAGAGGATACATTTATGAGGGTAGATATGAAAAGAGTTTTAGTATTTTTATCAGTAATCATTATTGCACTGGGACTGTGTTCCTGTAAGAGCGGCTACAGCTCGAAGATCAGCGACGTTAAGAAGGCGCTGGAGGAGACCTGTAACGCGAAGAAGGCAGAGTCGGAACAGTACGACAAAATGGTGGACACGCAGTACAAGATCGAGGATATGGCAGATGAATTCAAAGACGGCGTATTCGCAGAAGTAAAGTCGAAAGACCGCACATATTTCGGATTTCACGCAGTGATCGATCACAGCACGGTCAAGTCGGTTTTTAAGTATATCAAGGCGGATCCGGCAAGTAAGTCCGGCGATTCCGTTGCGAATATGGAGGTTCTGGTACTTCAGTTCACAAGCGGTGGGAATGCGCAGAAGTATTATGATGCACTTATGGCCTCCAGAAAGCAGACCTATCAGAATAACGAGCAGCTTCCCGCCAAGATCAAGAATGAATTCGTCGAGAAGAAAGAATACTTCGCCTTTGCCAGCGAGTCAGATTACATGACGTACAATGTGTACGCGAGTATCGATGGCAGCACGGTTATCTACGCCTTTGTAGAAGGCCCGAACGCAGATGTTCTGAAGGCAGAGTACTATGAGTTCATGAAGAAAATGGAATGTTCAGTGATAAAACTATAATTTGAAGGAGGATCTTATTTATGAATTGTTTTAAGTGTGGAAATCCGGTCCGTGATGGTGATCTTTTCTGCATGAACTGCGGTTTTAAGCTTGCAGATGCAGCAGCTGCTGCGGCACCGGTTGATGTACCGGCTGTATCGCCTCTTCAGGAAGC
>CAMYWO010000143.1:0-2513 GCA_947302815.1 uncultured Clostridia bacterium
TTTTCTATGCGAAAAGCACTTGTGCCGGGGGCAGCGGTTTTCTATATGGAAAGCACCGCGCTCCGCGGATACGCCTGTTCAAATCCTCAGTGTAAAAATGCAACTCTGAACACGAAATCCTGCATTTTATTTCTGCCCCGGGCACAAATTACCGATGCGCGGCACAGATATCAGGCTTCTTTTTCCTATGTTCCATAGCATGGTATAATGACAGAGGAATTTGAGAAAAGGTGCCCCGAATGAACGGGCGGAAGTGCTTTTCTCAAAAGAGGGAAAAGAGAGGGTATACTTATGAAACTTACAAGCATCAATTGCCCAAACTGCAACGGCCAGCTCCGTGAAGAAGGCGACAAGCTCATCTGCACAATGTGCGGCAGTGCTTTTGCCATCGATTACGACGAGTCCGATGTCGAGCATGAGAAGCTCAAGACCGAGGCAGAGCGCGAGCGTATCCGCATCGAGCGCGAGAAGGAGCTCATGGCGACGAAGATGCGTCTCGAGGAAGAAGCGCAGATCAGACGCGCCGAGCGTGCGAGAAAGCAGATCAGCGGCGGCATGCTGAAGTTCCTGCTGATCCCTGTCATTCTTATATTTGTCGGAAGCATCTGCTCGTTTATCTTCTTTGGCGTTGTCGCCAGAAATGTAAGCAAAAGATCAACCAGCTTTCTGAATTCTACAACGAAAACAAGCTCAGTCGCGACCTCAAAGCCGACCGAGCCCGCTCTCACCAAAGACACCATCCTGAACGATCAGTCTTTCGTCGAGAATGCTCTGGCTTCCGGTGTTTCGTTCTCCAAGACCAAGCACTCCGGCTTTGTTAATGACTTCGATCTTAAGTCGGAACTGAATCTGTCCATGGTCCCGCAGGCGACGCTTTCCGGCGAGCCGAAACTGGTAAATGTGTATTTTATCGAGGCGGATACAACCTACTTCATCATGGTGTATGAGCTGACCTTCGGCTACGATCAGGATATCGACCGCACGAAGACCATGTACTTCTCATGCTACCTTTCCGGTATTTCAAGAAACGACGCGGGGAAGATCGCAAGCGATTACAATGTGAAGATGGATTACGGTACGGGAATGGATCTTTCGTACTCGGCATACGCAGACAAAGATCAGCTGTATCGTGAAGTCGTGCTCGGCAGAGGCGGAAACTTTGAGGATCTGACCGCGGATCTGGTCAAGTAAGGCTGAAAAGTCCCGGAGGGAACTTATGCAACTTAAGAGTTTAAACTGTAAAAACTGCGGAAACCCGCTCCGCGAGGAGAACGGCAGGCTTCACTGTTCTGTGTGCGGTTCATCCTTTGATATGGATGTCAGCGTCGAGTCACAGAAGATGGAGCATATCCAGAAGTCTCTCGAAGAAGCAGAAGCTTCCATCGAGTCGGATAAAAAAGCACTTGAGCAGTTCATGCGCGTCAAGGAAGCGGCGGAGATCGAGGAAGAGAGAAAGAGAAAGCAGCGGATGGAAGAGCAGATGCGAGAGATCCGGAAGCGGGCAAGCAGGCGTGCGATCCGTCAGGTCGCGATTTCTCTGATCGTCGCCTTCGCGGTCATCGTACTTTTCAGCTTCCTTGCGGTGAAATACGGTGGCGGGAACAAGAATAAAAAGTCGCAGAATGCTGCGCCGCCGACGTATGTGGAGAAGAACTACCGTATCACTCCGTCCGAACTGAAGAACTGCAGTGCTTTTCTCGAGGAAGTCTCGAAAGAGGCGATCGAGGGTGTCAAGAAGGACCACGACGGTTCTGTCTTCGATTCCCAGGATGATGGTCTCTACATCTGGAACCGCTCGGGCGAGCCGTATGTGAGCGAGTACTATCTGGCCACTCGCGATGACGGGAACTATCTCTACATGCTGATCGTACTCCCGATGCATGGCGTGAACAATGCACCTCAATCAGACGCGGAACTAGACAGGGATGTTTACATTATGGCGTATGTCGAGGATGTTTACATCGGCGAGGACGGTAAGGTCAACTATTACGAGGACAAGATCAGATTTGACGGCTCCTCGAAGTACAACTTCATGTGGCACGCCGATTTCGACAAGGATCTCCTCATCAAGGAGCTCGTCGCCGCCAAGGAAACGGACCAGAAAAAGCCGTACATCGTGCATCAGTTTGAGGTGTGAGGTGAAAAGTCCGGCCCATTGGTCATCCTTCATCTGTTAAAGACTTAAATGACTAATGGAACTCCGGATTTCGCGTAAAAAGCACTGTATTGGTCATATTGTTTGACACTTTTTAAGAAGTGGGCAACAGAATGACCAATAGAGCATGGGGAAGTGCTTTTGGAACAGTTTATTAGTCAGATAAGAAGTTAAGATAGAAAAAATGACTAACGGAAGGCCTCCGTTAGTCATTTTCATTTGATTTCATTTAATGTGTCAAACAGCAAGTGTCACATCAGATCACTGAAGTCGCTGAAGTCATCGTTGCTGTCCGAGTTTTCCCAGAGCGGGCGGGTAGCTGTCGGTGCTTCGTAGATCGGCTCGGGCTTGGCGGGTG